>CAZVTQ010000124.1:0-1001 GCA_964630185.1 uncultured Candidatus Saccharibacteria bacterium | reverse complement strand
CCGGCCATGCCGTTGCGCTCGATGAGTGCCTGGATGCGCCGCTCGGCGGCGATCGCGGACGCGATCTGCGCATGCATGTCGCCCCAGCACTGGTGCTTCATCCGCACGTTGCGCAGCACCATCCGCCGGACGTCCTCGCGCAGTTCGCCGCCGTCGTAGAGCTGGACGGCGGGCAGCAGCAGCCCCTCCTGGACGATGTCCTGGGCGACGCCCGACCAGCCGCCGGGCGCCATCCCGCCGACGTCGCTCCAGTGCCCGCGGTTCGTCGCGAAGCCGACATGGACGCCCTCGGCGAACATCGGCCGCACCACGCACACGTCGGCCTGGTGGGTGCCGCCGTCGTACGGGTCGTTGTGCAGGTAGACGTCGCCGGGCTTCCACGGGCCCTTCGCCTCCCGGATCACGGCGGCGATCGCGAGCTCGAGCCCCCCGGCGTGGACGCCGACGCCCTGATCCTGGGCGATCATCCGCCCGTCGGCGTCGAAGATGCCGCACGTGAAGTCCTCGCCGTGGCAGAAGCACGTCGAGTACGCGGTGCGCGTCGTCGTGATCACCATCTCCTTGACGGTGTTCACCAGGTAGGACCGCAGGATCTCCGCGGTGAAGGCGTCGGTTTCGATGGCGCTCATGCGGTGACGTCCCTGTCGATGACGAGGTGGCCCGCGCGGAGGAACGCGCGGCGGGCGGGCGGGACGACGGTGACCGTCGAGCCCTCCTCGACGAGCAGCGGCCCGGCGATCCCCATCTCGTCGGCGGCGGCGAGGTCCTCGCGCGTGACGACGGGGACCTCCCCGCCGACGAGCTGCAACTCCCGGGTGGACGCGGCGCCGGGCGGCGGAGTCTCGGCCGACGCGGCCGTCCCGATCGCGACATCGGGTCGCAGGCCGACGAGCGTGACCCAGCAGTCGACGACCTCGACGGGGTCGGCCAGGCGCGTGCCGAACCGCCGCTCGTGCTCGGCCTCGAAGCGCTCGGCCAGCGAGCCGGGGTCGCCGGCGACG
>CAZVTQ010000123.1:230-1003 GCA_964630185.1 uncultured Candidatus Saccharibacteria bacterium | reverse complement strand
TCGGGTTGTAGCTCGCGCGGACGATCTCGCTGATGTCGGGCATGGGCCCGCCGTCCTTGGGCAGCGCCTCCTGGAGGTCCTGGCCGGCGCAGAACCCGCGTCCGCTCCCGGTCAAGAGCACGGCCCGCACCGCGGGGTCGGTCGCCGCGGCCAGGTCGGCCTGGAAGCGGCGCAGCTCGCGCAGGACGACAGCTTCCACGAGCGCGTCCTTGCCCGGGAAGCGGCGGTAGACGGTGACGCGGGCGACCTTCGCGCGCTTGGCGATGTCCTCGACCGTCGACTTCGCGATGCCGAAGAGCTCGAACTGGCGCAGCGCCGCGTCGAGCACGGTCTCGGCGATCGCGTCGTCGTCCGGCCATGCCTGATCGGCGGCGGCCTGGAGCACGCGCTGCGCGAGGTCGCTCATGTCGCCACGCTCGCCGGCGCTCGCACGCCCGCCACGCGAACGCGCGCGCCCCGGGCCGGCTGGATCGTGATGCCGTGGACCTTGCGATCCTCGGACTGCGGGCGGTCGGGCACCAGGTCGACACGGCGCAGGATCGTCGAGAGCAGCACCCGCATCTCGAGCTGCGCGAGGCTCGCGCCCGGACAGCGGCGCACGCCGCCGCCGAACGGCAGCCAGCTGTAGCCGCCGGGATCGTCACCGTCGAGGAAGCGCTCGGGCCGGAACACGGTCGGCTCAGGGTAGATGCTCGGATCCTGGTGGATCACGGACATCGGGACGATCACCATCGTGCGGGCCGGCACCGTCCAGCCGTCGATCTCGACCTCCT
>CAZVTQ010000123.1:0-220 GCA_964630185.1 uncultured Candidatus Saccharibacteria bacterium | reverse complement strand
CCTGGGTCGTCACCCGGCCGAACTGCGCGACGACGGGCCGGATGCGCAGCGTCTCCTTGATGACAGCGTCGAGGTAGGACGTGTCGCCCTCCTCGAGCCGGGTCGTGAGCCTCCGCAGGACCTCCGGATGGCGCACGAGGCGCTCGATCGCCCACGCCAGCGCGGTCGCGGTCGTCTCGTGGCCGGCGAGGAGCATCGTCACGAGCTGGTCGCGCAGCTC
>CAZVTQ010000122.1:0-1003 GCA_964630185.1 uncultured Candidatus Saccharibacteria bacterium | reverse complement strand
CGGCGCGGATCGACAGACTGCGGCGCGAGTTCGGCCAGATACGCCGCGATGAATACGACGACCGCGAGCTTCGCGAGTTCGGTCGGTTGAAACGAGATCGGGCCGAGGTTGACCTGAAGGTACGCCCCGTTGACGACCCCGCCGGTCAGGCGCGGCAGCAGCAACAGGAGGAACGCTCCGGCCGCGATCGTGTAGCGATAGCGCGAGAGAACGTGGATGTCGCGCACGAACACGATCGTCGCGACGAACACGGCGAGCGCCACCACGAACCACTGCGCCTGTTCGCGCGCGAGCTCCGGGTCGATCCGGTAGACCGTGACGATGCCGATGCCGGCTAGTGCTGCGGTCAGCGGAAAGATGTAGGGGTCCGCATTCGGCAGCCGCCAGCGAATGAAGAGATGCCCAAACAGGCAGAGCGCCAGAAAAGCCAATCCGTAGCTGACCGTGAGATCGTTGACCTCCGCCTCGTTGGCGATCAGCACGGCCGCGAACCCGGCCGCGACGGCCAGCGCGACCGGCAGCAGGCCGAAGAGCTCTCGGTTGCGCGCGCTCAGCACGTGCTTACGGCACTGTTCATAATTTCAGGGAGACTGGCCGCCGCCGGTCGACCCGACCGAGTCGCCGGGCTGCAGTTCGAGCGACTCGAGCTCGCCGCGTTCGATCTGGGCGGCCAGGTCGAGTGCGTCCGAGCGTGTCCTCAGCGTGTGGTCGAGGATCTGGTCGCGTTGCTCCTGCGTGAGATCGACGACGGGTGTCGTGGTCACGTAGTCACGGGTGTAGAGGCTGAGGCTCAGCGGCAGGTCGTACGGCAGGCCGCGGTAGACCGTTACCAGCCCCTTCTCGTTGGTGCCGAGGAAGTAGACGTTGAGCGTCGCCAACGCGGCTCCCGCGATCGCGATGACGATCACGCCGGTGATGATCACACCGCCGACCCATCGCCGCGAACGAGCGGTCTGGTCGCGGCGGTGCTTGGCCGCTCGCGCTGACCGCTCGTCCGAGGAGA
>CAZVTQ010000121.1:0-1004 GCA_964630185.1 uncultured Candidatus Saccharibacteria bacterium | reverse complement strand
CCGCGAGGGTTCAGTCCCCCGGCGTTGGTGACGATCCGGACGTTCCGCTCTTTGAGCTCCGGGAGCACCTTCCGGACGAAGGCCGGAAAGTCGCTCGCGTAGCCGAGCCGCGGGTCTTTGAGGCGCTGGCGCATCATGATCGACAGGGTGACCTCGGCGAGGTAGTCCAGGCCGATGTAGTCGATCGGGCCGCCGCGCAGCAGCTCGACCGGAGCGTCGATGCGACCGCGCGCATCGCCGCGGCAGTGCCCGCAGGGGTGCCGATCCCGGGAATCGAAGCAACGGAGGCCACGTCACATCACTCCTTTGCAGACAAGTTGCGTGAGGCGAGCAGGCCCGGGCGGATGACGGCAACACGACGGCGGGTCATACCGGACCGCGCTTCCAGCCGGCCTGTTCGAAGAGCGGGATGTACTCATCCGGCACGTAGAGCCGGTCCTCGAGGTTCTCGATGGTGTAGTAGCGCTGCGGCGGCACGAGCAGATCGTCCCCGGCGCCCAGGTCGATCACCCACCGCTCCGGTGGCTTGCGGCGCGACAGAAACCGCAACTCCGACGGCTGCAAGGCGAGCGGGCTTCCGGCGTCGTAGATGCCCTTGTGCTGTTCGCGCGCGGTGCGGACTGCGGCGCGAGCGCGGTCGAGCTCCCCGCGCTGGGCCGCCGTCGCGTGCCTCGGCGCGACCTCACCCGGCGGCGGGACAGCCTTGACCAACGATCCCTGCGGACGATACGGGTCGAGGTTCGGCCAGATGAAGTACGGGCCGGCCAGCCCCTCGTCGAGCTGCCGCCGGTTATACGACGCGCGCCGCTGCGCCTTCGGCGTGCCCGGCTGATCGGGATGGATGTAGCCGAGCAGCCGGCCGTAGCCGTCCATCACCTCGTGCGCGAACGCGTAGAAGAACCGAAACGCCTCCAGATCACCACCAAACAGATCGGTGAGGTCCCGCGCGACCTCGGCCTCGAGAGCCCTCTCGGCCGCCAGCGCATGCGTCGCGTGATTGGCCG
>CAZVTQ010000120.1:0-1004 GCA_964630185.1 uncultured Candidatus Saccharibacteria bacterium | reverse complement strand
GAAGTCGCTGCCCGGGACGCAGCGCCACATGCTCGGGTTCGTGAAGCTCGGCGCCTGACGGACGTTCGTCGCCTGCTCGAAGGCGTAGCCGGCAGCGAGGAGCTTGGCCTCGCTGAAGGCGCCGCCGATGAACACCACGCCGATCGGGTTGCGGCCCGCCGACCCCGTGCCGAAGCCGGCCGGCACCGTCAGCGCCGGATACCCCGCGCGGTCGGCCACCCCGACGGCGGCGTTGCCGCTCGGCACGACGAGCGCATCGAAGTCATCGCTCGGGTCCCCGGGGGTCCCGTTGTCGAGGATGCCGTCGATGATGCTCTGAGCCTGGCTCTTGCCGTCGGCCTTGTCCGCCGCGTACGCCGACGCGGTCGCAGGGTCGCCGAGGTCGACGGACTCGGCCGCCGTCAGCTCACCCTGCTGGTACTTCAGCCCCTCCACCGGGTTCGCGGTGTTGTAGGCGATGATGTCCGAGAGCGACCGCGGGCCCGAGCCCGGCAGGTCCGCCAGGTAGGCGTTGAGGTCGCGCTTGAACTCGCGGTCGACGATGCTCGCCGCGGCCACCGAGTCCACGGTCTTCACCGTCGTGGTCGCGCCCAGCGCCTGAAGCGCGGCCACGGCCGTCGGGTACGGCGCCGCCGTGCTGCTGATGACGGCGATCTTCTTGCCCGCCAGCGCGGTCGGCGTCAGGCCGGCCGTGTAGTCGGGCACCGCGGGCGCGCCGGAGGTGGCGTCGTCGTCGGCGTCCTCCCCGGCCATGGCCTGCAGGCCGAGCGCGGCGTCGTACACCGTGCGGGTGATCGGGCCGGGCGAGTCCTGGGACTTCGCGCCGGGCAGCACGCCCTTGCGCGAGACCAGGCCGACCGTCGGCTTCAGGCCGACGACGCCGGCGATCGCCGACGGCGCGATGAGCTGTGCGGCGTCCGTCCCGGTCTCCAGGCCGATCGTCATCGCCACCATCCCGCTCGCGGTCGCGGCCGCCGAACCGGCGGCCGAGCCCCCCGGCGTCG
>CAZVTQ010000119.1:0-1007 GCA_964630185.1 uncultured Candidatus Saccharibacteria bacterium | reverse complement strand
GCTCACCGGGGCAGCGGCAGGCGGACGAGCGGGCACAGACGGGAACCGGCGACGGCGACGATGCGATGACGGCATGCCTTCACCAGTACCGTCCCGCGGCTGGTCGCCCGGCTACTGCCAGCTCAGCGACGGAGACACCGAAGCCCCTCGCAGGTGGAGAAACCCATTCGCAGGAAACACCTGCAAAACAGAGGGTTTCTCGGGTGAAGTGAAGAAACGCCGAACCCGGGGTGGAGAAGGGTGCCCGCAACAGGTGGAGAAACCGCTTCTCCGGCGCGGATCCGGTCACCCGTCTCGCGGAGCGCTCCCGGGGCCCGGTACGACTTATGCCTCCAGCCCTTGCGAGGACTGCAGGGTTTCCTCGCAGGCTGGGTGACATTCGGGCCAGGCGGGCAAACGCGCGCCCTCGAGGTCGGACTCAGCCCGACGCGGTACCAAGAGCCCCTTCGGCCCCACCGCCTCACCTATGTCCAGGGAGTGAGAAGCCTCGCCCCTGCGCACCGCCGACTTGATGGACGAGTCCGCGCTGATCCTCGCTCCCGGCTCGTGGGCACGTGTGATCCCTCGGGGGGCGAACTTCCGCGCGCGGCGGCCTATGAAGGTCATGAACGGAACACCGGAAGCACCCACGCGCAGCGCCCGAGGCAGAACCGTCCTCGTGATCGCTGGCGCCCTTCTCCTCGTCCTCCTGCTGATTGCCGGCATCGGCCTGTCGATCGCTGTGCTCAGGATCGGAAGCGCGGCAGATTTGGCCAGCGCGCCGGCGGGCAGCAAGAGCACCGCAGGGAGAGGAACATCGACGGTCGTCGGACGCAACGATGAGCCCGTCCACGTGGCGCCGATGCGCTTGAGCTTCACCGCCAAGCCTGGTGAGAAGATCGCGTTCGCCGCGCTGCTCATCAATAAGCTGCGGTCGGCGCTGTCCGTGCTCGGCATTTTGATCGGCGTGGCGGCGGTGATCGCCATGCTGGCCCTCGGCACCGGGGCGCAAGTGCGCATCCAGCAGC
>CAZVTQ010000118.1:0-1009 GCA_964630185.1 uncultured Candidatus Saccharibacteria bacterium | reverse complement strand
GGCTGCGTAAACTACGCTTGCCGCTCACCCCTTGTTGAACTAAGTAGTCAGTCAAACAATTAAAGATAAGTTGATGTTTTGGTAAAAAATATCAGCGATGAATAAAAAGTATCTTGTAAGCCTCAGTCCGGAAGAACAGTCAGAACTCAAAAGCCTGATTCAAGCCCGAAAAATCAAAGCCTCTGCGGTTTTGAATGCCCAAATCTTGCTCAGTTGCGATAAAAACGGAGTAGATAGCACGGACGAAGTGGTGGCCAAAACCTACCATGTGAGCCCGGTGACAGTTCAGCGGGTGCGGGAAAAATTCGTGCTCCATGGTCTGCAAATTGCCCTGCGCGGTCTGCCTCGCGGTCCGAAAAATAAAGCGGTCAAAATTGATGGGGAGGTGGAAGCGCACCTCGTACAATTGGCTTGTAGTGAAGCCCCCGAGGGACATAATAGGTGGACGCTTCGTTTATTGGCGGATAAAATTGTCGAACTGCAGCATGTGGAAAGCATCTCGCACGAAGGTGTCCGTCAGGTGCTAAAAAAAACGAAATTAAGCCTTGGCAACACGTGATGTGGGTAATCCCCCCGGAACAGAACGCGGATTTTGTCTGCCAAATGGAACGAGTGCTGGAAGTTTACAAACGACCATACGACCCCAATTTTCCGGTTGTTTGCTTGGACGAGTCCCCCAAACAATTGGTCAGCGAAGTAACTGTGCCGATCAGGTTGCCCAATGGAAGCTTCCGCTACGATTATGAATACGAACGACAGGGAGCCGCCGAGGTCTACATGTGCCTTGAACCGCTGGCCGGCTACAGACAGATTGAAGTGGTGGAGACGCACGACAGGTTTCAATGGGCCAAGGTGGTTGCCAATCTGGTGGAAGGGCAGTATGCCAATGCCACGCGCACGACGCTTGTTCAGGACAACCTGAGCGCACACAAACCTTCTGCGTTTTACGAAATATTCGAACCTCAAAGAGCAAAAGCCATTTTGGACAAATTGGAGTTTGTTTTCACCC
>CAZVTQ010000117.1:0-1011 GCA_964630185.1 uncultured Candidatus Saccharibacteria bacterium | reverse complement strand
TCAGCCGATCACTTCCAGTCGAGCGCGCCGCGGCGCCACGAATACACGAACCCGACCAGCAACAAGAACGAGAAGATGATCGTCTCGATCAGGGCGAACAGACCGAACGCGTCGAGCTGCACCGCGACCGGGTAGAGGAAGAGGACCTCGACGTCAAAGAGGATGAAGAGCATCGCGATCAGGTAGAAGCTGACGCCGAAGCGGAAGCCTTCCTGGACCTCCGAGGGCAGCCCGCACTCGTACGGATCCTCCTGCGCCTGTTTGATCGACGACCAGGACTTGCGGCGCTTCGGGCCGACGAGAATGTTGCCTACGGTGAAGAGCCCGCCCACGACCAAGCCGAGGATCAAGAACACGAGTACCGGGAGGTAGCTATTGAGCATGGCTGGCTCTCTCTTTATTTGCGGGGGTCCATCGCCGACGAATCCATGCCGGCAACGTCGCCCATCATACGACATTGTGACAACGTGTTACATAGTGATTAACCGCGCAATGTCCCGCTTGCAGACTGGCTCTGGGCGCGGCCAATAGTCTTGTCGCCATGGCTCAAGTCCACCTTGTGATGGGTGTCACAATGTTCGCCGCCAACCTGGTCGCTGGTCTCTGGGGGATCACCGCTTGGCTGACGCGCAAACCGTCGGTGATGTTCTGGTACCTGCTGCGCGTCGCCCAGGGGACGATCGTCCTGCAGATCACGCTTGGCGTGGTGCTCGTGCTGACCGGCTCGTCCGCCGGAACGGACATCCACTACCTGTACGGCGTACTGCCCCTGCCGCTGATGTTGATCACGGAGTTGATGCGCGTCGGCGCGGCGCAGCACGTGGTCGGTGACATCGAGTACGAGAAGCTGCCGGAGGATGAGGCGCGCGGTCTTGCGATGCAGATCTTCATCGCTGAGACGCGGGTGATGGCGCTCGGGTGCTTGATCATCGCGGCGTTGGCTTTGCGGGCTGGGACTACTTCGGGGGCGTTGTTTTAGCTGGGGTTGCCTCCTGAGGTGGGGTGACTTTC
>CAZVTQ010000116.1:0-1014 GCA_964630185.1 uncultured Candidatus Saccharibacteria bacterium | reverse complement strand
GCCGCTCGAATCGTGGGCGTGGCCGTCGTCGGGGGCGTGGTCGTCGGTCATCGGATCGCGGGGCGGGACGCTACCTCGCGCATCGGCCGGTCGGCGCCGGTTGCCTGCAGCATCGACTGCACCCCCGCCAGAGGCACGAGCGCGAGCCCGGCGGCGGCGTCGCTGATCCCGAAGCTCAGGACGAGATCGTCCCCGTGGCGCGCCATGCCCGCGCAGAACTCGACCCGGTCGCTGGTGAAGGTGAACGGCGCGCTGACGGCCGCCAGGCGCCACGCACGGTCGACCCGGACGAACCGGTGCAGGTACCGCGGCCTGCGCTCGCCGCGATCGACCTCATGGACGGCGAACAGCCAGCCGTCCTCGACCTCCACCCCTTGCGAGCCGCCGCGCAGCGCCGCGGCGCCCTCGGGCGCACCGGTGCTGGAGATCTCCTCCAGCGCGCCCGTGGCCGTGTCGCAGCGCAGCACGACTGTCGGCCCGCACGAGTAGACGAAGTGCAGCGTCTCGTCGGCGACGAACGGCATCCAGTTCTTCTCGTGACGCTCGGGGTCCGGCCCGTCCAGCGGCAGCACCTCGACGACCGCCGCGTCATCGAGGCGCAGCAGGGCCATGCGCCGCCGTTCGTCCGGGTCGAGGTCGCACACCGTCGCGCTGGCGAACCAGTCGTCACCGACGCGGATCAGCCGGCAGTCCTCGTAGCCCTGGATCTGCGACGGGAAGCGCGGCGGCCCGTCGGCGCGGTCCTCGATCGGCGCGATCTCGCGCACGGCGAGGCCGCCGTCGAGACCGAGCAGGTAGTTGACGTTGCGCAGCGTCCCGTCGCGGTGCAGCACGCCCTGCTGGATGCGGTAGTTCGCGGTGCGCAGGATGAGCCCGAACCCGTCGCCGTCGGCGGCGATGCTCGGGTTGAACGACGGCCACGCCGGGCGGACCTCCACCCGGATCTCTCCGGTGCGGGTCTCGGGGAGGATCGCCGCCAGCCGCGGCGCGGCGACCCTCCCGCCGGGCAGCGCG
>CAZVTQ010000115.1:0-1014 GCA_964630185.1 uncultured Candidatus Saccharibacteria bacterium | reverse complement strand
CACCGGCGACCTTCTGGGCAAGCTCCTGCTTCGTCAAGGACATTGAACAGCTCCCTCTGGGTTGCTCCTGAGGGCGGCAACCTACCTCGCCTGGCGGCGGAATATGCCCGTAGGGCTTGGGAAATCCGGTACGAGCGGGACGAATCGCACCGGATCGGCGTCTGTCGAGACCCATCCGGGACCCTCGCGCCGGACCACCACGAGGCGCTGATCGGCGTCGCCGACGGGGGCGACCAGGCGGCCCCCCGGCGCCAGCTGCGAGCGCAGGACGTCGAGGTCCTCTAGGCGGTCGGCGGCCGCGGCGACGTTGATCGCGTCGTACGGCGCGTGCGCGGGCAGGCCGGCGCAGCCGTCGCCGACGACGAGCCGGACGCCGGTGACCCCGGCACGCTCGAGCGCGCGGGCCGCCTCGCGCGACAGGGGCTCGTGGCGTTCGATCGACCACACCTCGGCGCCCATGGCGGCCAGGACCGCGGCGTGGTAGCCCGAGCCGGTGCCGACGTCGAGCACCAGCTCGCCGCCGCGCAGCTCCAGGAGCTCGCACATCCGCGCCACGACGTACGGCTGGGAGATCGTCTGGTCACAGCCGATCGGCAGCGCCCGGTCGTCCCAGGCCTGGTCGCGCAGGTGGTCGGGGACGAAGGCGTCGCGGGGGACCGCGTCGACGGCGGCGAGAACCCGTTCGTCGGCGATCACCCGACGCAGACCGGCGAGCAGGCGCGCGCGTCCGTCCATGCCGTCACTGATCATCCCGCGAACACGGCCCCGGTGCGACGGTTCGCCGTGGTGGAAGGGGGCTAGCCTCCAAGGTGACCGCTGCGAGATGAGGAGACGAGCGATGGGCGAGAACAATCTGCGAGCCATCGAGGCTCTGGGCCAGGCCGTCTGGATCGACAACCTCAACCGCGCGCTGCTGCGGGACGGCGGCCTCACGGCACTCGTCGAGGACGACGGGGTCACGGGGGTCACGTCCAACCCCGCCATCTTCCAGAAGGCGATGGGCGGGAGCGACCG
>CAZVTQ010000114.1:0-1021 GCA_964630185.1 uncultured Candidatus Saccharibacteria bacterium | reverse complement strand
GGAGGCCTTCCCCGGCTTCATGGACTGGGACGACGAGCGCGAGATCGCCCGGGCCCGCGCGCGGCTCACCGAGATGAAGGAGCGCGGCGTCGACACGATCGTCGACATGACCGTGCCCGGGCTCGGCCGCAAGGTCGATCTCATCGCCAAGGCCGTCGAGGGGACAGGGCTGAACGTCATCCTCGTCACCGGCTACTACACGTACACCGACCTGCCGTTCCCGATGAAGTACAACGGCCCCGGCAAGCTCTTCGACGACCCCGAGGACCGCATCCTCGTCGACCTCTTCGTCCGTGACGTCAAGGAGGGCATCGAGGGGACGAACATCCGCGCCGGCGTCCTGAAGTGCTGCACCGACGAGCCGGGCGTCACCGAGGACATCGAGCGCCTCATCCGCGCGGTCGCCAAGGCGCACCTCGAGACCGACGTGCCGATCCAGACGCACACCCACGCGCTCAGCCGCCGCGGCCTGGACCAGCAGCGCATCCTCAAGGAGGAGGGCGTCGATCTCTCGCGGGTGGTCATCGGCCACTCCAACGAGACGACCGACCTCGACTACCTGACGCAGCTCATGGAGAACGGCTCGTTCATCGGGTACGACCGCTGCGGCCTGAACATCGTCACCGACCTCGAGGCCCAGATCGACACGCTCGCCGAGTTGTGCCGCCGCGGGTACGCGGAGAAGATCGTCGTCAGCCACGACCGCCACTGCCGCTCGGACTGGTTCCGCGAGGAGGACGTCGAGGCGGCGCTGCCGCAGTGGAACTACGGCTACGTGCAGGGCGGGCTCATGCCCGCGCTGCAGGAGCGCGGCGTCACCGACGAGCAGATCCACCGCATGATGACCGTCAACCCCCGGGAGTTCTTCGCCGCGTCGTCGGCCGGGGCGCCCGCGACCGCCGGCGCGTCCGCCGCGCAGGCCTGAGGTTCCATGAGCACCACCTCGTCCCCCCACCGCCCGACGTCCGTCGCCGAGCTGCGCGAGCTCGAAGGCCGAGAGCTCGGCCCGACCGCGTGGTAC
>CAZVTQ010000113.1:0-1021 GCA_964630185.1 uncultured Candidatus Saccharibacteria bacterium | reverse complement strand
CGTCGCCCACGAGAACACGGGTCGGCGTCCCTCGAGCCATCCCGAGGCTGCACCGAATGTGGCCACTGGGGTCACCAGCGGAAGGAGGCTGAGGCGAACCTGTGCGGTGCTCACGACACGTCCGGCGCTGTTGCGCACCGCGGCGCACAGCGTTGCCTCCGGCGTGCTTGGCATCGTTAGCCGGTACACCTCCGAGTACGGGCCGGCGGGCACCTTGTCGCCTGCCTGGAACTCCGTGCGATCGAATGACGGGCACGTCGTGGTGCTGACGACGCCCACGGCAAGCTGGGCTTCCTCTTCCAGGGTGCCTTGCACGGTGAAGTTGCGCGTCTGCTCGCGCAAGTACGGGGACATGTCGCCGGTGAACGACACCGTCGCGTTCATGTTCCGGATGGCGACGGTCGCCTCGCGCTGCCCAGAGGGGGCGGAGGATGCGGACTTCGCGATGTATGCGCACACCCGGTAGGTCCCGGCGGCGTTTGGACTGAACGCCATCTTCTCCGAGAAGGCCCCTTCGATGTAGCGGCCCTGATCGTTCGTGAGGGGGTTCGAGGCGACCGGTCGCGCTGAGAATGACGCGGCGCACGCATCACCGTCGGTGGAGTACGCGTACAGATACCGTGGGACTTCGGTGGAGCCCGAGATCGTCAGGGTGACGATCCTCCGGTCAACGCGTTCGTCGCCAAAGGCAATGTCGATGGTCGCGGCGTTTGGTCTGGCGATCAACGTGGCGGTGCCCGTGCCGTCGGGCACGCTGCTCTCGGCGTCCGCGACGTAGACGCACACGCGATAGATGCCGGGGTCTGGGGGCGAGAAGGCGGAGCTCTCTGTGAATGCTCCCGCTTCGATGTACCTGCCGCTGCCGTACCACAGCTGCGGATCGCCGGGGCTTCGGTCGGCATAGCGCGCCGCGCATCCCGCTGATGTTGTGACGTACCCGTAGAGGTATCGAGCTACCTCCGTCGTCCCGGAGATCGTGACGGGCGTGTCGCTGCTCGCCTTCTTCCAGTGGATGTTCCAC
>CAZVTQ010000112.1:0-1025 GCA_964630185.1 uncultured Candidatus Saccharibacteria bacterium | reverse complement strand
GACGATCTTGGCCAGCGCGTCGAACCGATCTTCGTTCGCGAGCATCCGCATCACCAGGTCGCCGTGCTCCTCGTAGTGATCGACCAGCACGCTGATTGCGCCGGCCGCATCGCCGATCGGAGCGGCGTCACGCTGCGCGGCGATCCTGGCCGCCTCACGCTGACTGGCTGCTTCGAGCAACTGCTCCTTGCCGCCGAATCGCCTGATCACGGTCTGTTCGGTCACGCCGGCGCGCTCGGCGACCTCGCGGAGGGGGAGGTCGAAGCTCTCGGCGAAGACCTCGACCGCGGCGTCGATGATCCGCTCGCCGGTGGCCTCGGTCGTGGCCGCCCGAGCCGTCATGCGGTACTCGCGTCTGGTTCCCATATTCATGTAAGTAAGACTAACACGAAATAGCGGAATACCGACTAACGAGTGGCCAACTAACCTTTGCGCCGATGACCGAGGGGATCGCAAAGTGAGAGCGGGTCTGTTCCCGGGACAGGGCAGCCAGACCCCGGACATGCCGGTCGACACCGCTGGGCAGCAGCCCGCGGTCTTTCGCGCCTCGGTCGAGAGTTTCAGGACTGCCGGGGTGGAATGCGACCTCTTCGCCGGGCACTCGCTCGGCTCATACGCGGCACTGGTCGCCGCCGGATCGATGTCGGTGGAGGACGGCGAAGCCGTCGTCAAGGAGCGCGGATTGGCGATGGCCGCCGCGGCTGCGGAGCATCCGGGCGCGATGCTCGCCCTGCTCGGGTGCACGCCCGAAGGCGCCGCAGCGCTCGCAGAGCAGTTCGGCCTCACCGTCGCCAACGACAACGCACCGGGCCAGATCGTCATCACCGGCGCGATGGAGGGCATCGAGGCGATCGAAGCGGCAGAGCCGGCAGACCCGACTGCCGGTGACGACGCTCGCCGCCTGCGCCTCAAACGACTTCCCGTCAGCGGCGCGTTCCACTCTCCGCTGATCGAGTCCGCCGCCGATCGGCTCGCGGCGGTGCTCTCCGACGTTGAGTTTTCGGACGCGTCGATGGTGATCGCCA
>CAZVTQ010000111.1:0-1026 GCA_964630185.1 uncultured Candidatus Saccharibacteria bacterium | reverse complement strand
AAAAGGAAGTGTCAGCATTGGTTGCTCAGGTTAGATCTCGGCGTGACGAGATTGCAAGCGCAAGCGATCAGGTCATTGCGCGCAAGAACGAACTGTCGGCAGCCATAGTCGAACGCAGGGGTGCGCTCGCAATTGTGTCTCGCGGCAGAAGGAATCTTGAGCGCGATCTTGCCGCGATGGAAGCAAGCAGTCGCCAGGTCGCCGGAACTCTTGGAGGTGTTGGGGGCGGCCCCGTACCAAAGGGAAGCGGACGACTTGCTAGCCCCATAAGCGGAACGCTCACCTCACCGTTTGGAACGCGTTGGGGCCGATTGCACGCAGGCATCGACGTCGCAGTGCCCGAAGGAACCCCGATGCGTGCGGCCGACAGCGGCACAGTCCGGCAGGCTGGATGGATGGGCGGTTACGGCAACTACACCTGCATTCTGCACACCGCAACGCTCTCCACGTGTTACGCGCACCAGTCATCGATCGGGGTGTCATCGGGAGCGTCGGTTAAGAAGGGCCAAGTCATTGGCCGTAGTGGGAACACCGGTAACTCCACCGGACCTCACCTTCATTTCGAAGTCCGCGTGAATGGTCAGCCAGTGGATCCAATGGGGTACCTCTAGCGCGAATTTTAGTGCTAGGAGCCGTGTGAAAGACTTTTGCGATCGGGTGCTCGGAACCCTGTTCCATGGATGCAGCGCCGATCGGCATCTCATCCTCCACTGCACCGATCGCCGACGTGGATTAAACTTCAGGACGCCGTTCTGTGAGCGTGCCAGATTCGTCGAATGCAACGGTGGCGACTGACGCGGCCTGTTCGTGATGTGCACCGCCCTTGATCAGGACGAAGCTCGTTCGTTCTCAATTATCCGTCAGCGAGCGTGTGCCGTGCTTTCGACGGAGTCACCGGGTCAAGGCCGAAATGGCTGTGGCGGCGGCAATCCTCGGCAGATAGCTCAGCATTGAACTGCGCACACGAAGGATACGAGGCACCGTGCGGCGGAATGACGAACGGCAAGGATTCATCCCTACATTCTT
>CAZVTQ010000110.1:0-1026 GCA_964630185.1 uncultured Candidatus Saccharibacteria bacterium | reverse complement strand
CCTGGCCGGCCGCGTCGGCGCCGGGGCCAGCGGCGACTGCGGCGCCGCAGCCAGCGCCAAGCTCAACTCGCCCGGCGGGGTGGTGGTGACCAGCGCCGGGGTGATCTATGTGGCCGACACCGGCAACGACCGCGTGCGCCGGATCGGCACCGACGGCCGGATCTCGACGTTCGCCGGCGGCGACGGCCAGCTGCGCGCGCCACAGGACGTCACTCAGCTGGCGGACGGCAGCGTGGCGATCGCCGACACCGGCAACAACCGCATCCGCCGCATCGCCCCCGACGGCACGACGACCACCATGGCCGGCGGCACGCGGGGGGAGACCGGCGACGGCGGGCCGGCGGTCAACGCCCAGCTCGACCAGCCGACCGGTCTGACGCCCCTGACCAACGGTGCGCTGCTCGTCGCCGATCGCGGCAACGACCGCATCCGCCGCATCACCCCGCTCGGCACGATCTTCACCGTGGCGGGCACCGTGCCGGGGCTCTCCGGCGACGGCGGCCCCGCGTCCGCATCCCGCCTGAGCGACCCGACGAGCGTCGTCCGCACCCCGCAGGGCGGGATGCTCATCGCCGACAGCGGGAACAGCCGCGTGCGCGGCGCGACCGACGTCGGCCAGATCCCCAACCCGGTCACCGACCAGTCGCTCGGCCTCGCCCCGGTGCGCGGCACCGCCGTGGTGCAGACGCCGACGTCCGGCCCGCTCCCGGTCCGCGAGCCCGACCTCATCGCCGACGGCTCGCTGCTCAACACCGAGGCCGGCGGGCTCGCGGTGAGCGTCGCCCAGGCCGGCGAGGTGCGCACGACGACGCTGACCGAGGGGCTCGTCCAGGTCAACCAGCAGGCCGGTCGCAACCCGCTGACCGACGTCAAGCTCGTCGCGCCGCTGCCCGGCTGCGCGCGCGCCACCCCGCGCGCGCTGCGCGGCCTCCTCGCCTTCGCGGCGCAGAAGAAGCGCAAGGGCCGGCGCGAGCGCCGCGTCGTCGCCCGCGGCAACGGCCGCTTCCGGACCGACGGCAAGTACGG
>CAZVTQ010000109.1:0-1030 GCA_964630185.1 uncultured Candidatus Saccharibacteria bacterium | reverse complement strand
GGCAGCCTCGAGGCCGATGTTCGCGCCCAGCGAGGTGCCGCCGATCACGGCTTCGTCAATGTCGAGCTTGTTCATCAGTGTCTCGACGGCGTGCGCGTAACGCTGCATGTCGAAGCGGTCGAGCGGGTCGTCGGACCTGCCGTGTCCGACCATGTCGACGGTCACCACGAAGCAGCCGTGGGCGGCGAGCTTGCGGGCGAGCGGCCCGTGCATCTCCTGGTTGAAGAGCAGGCTGTGCACAAGGATCACGGCGCGTTTTCCGCTGCCGTACGTGCGGTAAGCGATGCGGTGGCCTTCGAACTGAAAGTGCTTGACGTCCATGAGGCCAGTCTAAGGCCGCGGGCCGAGGGAAAGCAACGCTTCCCCGAAGAAAATCAGGTAGCTGACTTTCGCGACTTCTTCTTCGAATCGTCGAGGTCGACGACGCGCGGTCGCCAGCAGTCGTCGATGAAGTCGAGCACCTCGTTGGTGATCCGCTGCGGCGTGACGCGCAGTTCAGCGACCGAGCTGGCTTCGAGCCAGCGGCTGTTCGGCAGGTCGGCGGCCAATTCCTCGGCGTCCTCGATCGGGTGGATCGGGTCCATCTTGTGGCCGATCACCAGTGCCGGCGCTTCGATCGTCTGGCGGACGGACTGCGGCGGCGCGATCGGGCCGTAGTAGAGGCCCTTGAGGATCGAAAGCGTGGTCGACGGCTCGCGCTTGAGCAGGTCGTGGAAGACGTTGCCGCCGAACGGGTACTGCACGTCGGGCAGCAGTCGCGCGGCGCGCGAGATCACCTGGGCGACCGGCTCGGCCCAGTTGGCGGCGGCGGCGAACGGGCTGAAGAAGATCGGACCGCCGATCATCGCGTTCTCGAGCGCCGGCATCTCGGCGACGAAGCCACGGATTCGCTTGGAGTCCTCGGCGGCCATCTGCAGCGCGATGTTGGCGCCCAGCGATGTGCCGACGAGCACGACGTCGTCGATCTCGAGTTCGTCGAGCAGGGCCGAGAGAGCGCGGGCGTAGCGCGGGATGTCCCAGTGCTCGAGCG
>CAZVTQ010000108.1:0-1031 GCA_964630185.1 uncultured Candidatus Saccharibacteria bacterium | reverse complement strand
CATCCGCCCGCGATGAAGGCCGTCATTCTCGCGGGAGGGCGAGGCACGCGCCTCGCCGAAGAGACCTCCACGCGCCCGAAGCCCATGGTCGAGATCGGCGGCAAGCCGATCCTCTGGCACATCATGAAGCAGCTCTCCACGCATGACGTGGACGAGTTCGTGATCTGCCTGGGCTATCTCGGGTACGTCATCAAGGAGTGGTTCGCCAACTACACGCTGCACACGTCGGACGTGACGTTCGACATGCGCACCGGCGAGATGGAGATCCACAAGTCGACGACCGAGCCGTGGAAGGTCACGCTCGTGGAGACCGGTGAGGACACCATGACCGGCGGGCGTCTCAAGCGGGTGCTGCCGTACGTCGCCAGCGAGGAGGAGTTCATCTTCACGTATGGCGACGGCGTGGCGAACGTGGACGTCACGCGCTTGGTCGCGCACCACCGCGCCCAGGGCCGCAAGGCGACGGTCACGGCGGTGCAGCCGACGGGGCGCTTCGGCGCGCTCGACCTGCACCCCGGCGAAGACCACGTGCGGACCTTCAAGGAGAAGCCCAAGGGCGACGGCGCGTGGATTAACGGCGGGTACTTCGTCCTGCACCCGTCCGTTGGCGACTACATCGCCGGTGATCCCATCAGCTGGGAGGTCGAGCCGCTCCAGCAGCTCGCCGAGGAGCGCCAGCTGTCCGCCTACCGCCACGAGGGCTTCTGGCAGGCGATGGACACGCTGCGCGACCGCCTGACGCTGGAAGAGCTTTGGGACAGCGGGTCCCCGCCGTGGCGCACATGGGCGTAGACGCGGCGTTCTGGAGCGGCAAACGCGTCCTCGTCACCGGGCACACCGGCTTCAAGGGCGCGTGGCTGGCTTTGTGGCTGGCCGAGATGGGCGCGACCGTCATCGGCGCGTCCGACGCCGTCCCGGCCGCGCCGTGCCTGTTCCAGGCCGCCCGCCTCCAAGAGGTTGTCGATCATCACGAGCTCGACATCCGCGACCGTGAGGGCGTCGCCTCGCTGGTCGCCGCGACACGGCCTGAC
>CAZVTQ010000107.1:0-1034 GCA_964630185.1 uncultured Candidatus Saccharibacteria bacterium | reverse complement strand
CGATCCAGGCGCCGACGATCGGCAGGAAGGCCGCGGTGAAGATGATGATTGCGATCGGCATCAGCAGCGGCAGACCGAGTAGGAAGGCACCGAAGGTGATGGCGGCTGAGTTGAACACGGCGACTATCGACGTTCCCTGCAGGTACGCGGCGAGCGTCGAATAGGCGCTGCGTCCGAGGTCGTTGATCGCCGGACGACGCGGCTCCTCGACGAAACCGAGCGCCCAGTTCCAGTAGCGGTCGCCGTCGCGCAGGATGTAGCCGGTCATCACGATCGCCAGCACCAGCGTGACGACCGCCTGTCCGACGATCGGGACGATCGTGCCGATGCCTGAAACCAGCGTCTCCTCGATCTTCGGACCGAGATCGTTGAGCTTGTCGGTCAGAGCCTGAGCCTGTGAGGGATCGATGTTGAACGGCGAACCCGCGAGAACGTTGGCAAGATCGTCGAGCGATTCGTCAAGCGTTCCTACGAAGTTGTCTGCGTTGGAAATCAGCGGCGGGATCGTGAGCAAGGCGATGCCGAGCAGCACGATCAGCGCAACGAAAACGGTCGCTGTCGCGGCGGTACCGGCGGACCAGCCCCTGTTGCGCAGCAACTGAGCCAGCGGCGTGAGAATCGAGCTGATGAGGATCGCGATCAGCAGGGGAACGACGACGAAGCTGAGCTGAATGAGCACGAAGATCGCCACTCCGAGCGCGAAGAAGCAGACCAGGAAGCGCCACGAGAGCCCGGCGAGGAAGTCCAGCAGCGCCCACGGCTGCTCGGGATTCGGCGGATGATCCGGGTGTGCTTGCGAATCGCTCATCGACGCTGAGGCTACCCGCGGCCTAAGCGGCCGATTCGCCGGGCGTCGGGCGCAGGCCGGACTCGGCCAACCACCTGACGAGCACGTCGTGCATCTCGCCGGCGCCGATGATCTCTTCGGGCTCCTCGCTCCACTCGGTGGGAACGAAGGCGAACGGCTCGGACTGTGTTCCGCCGAGGCCGCCGTGGGAGCCGACCAGTCCCTCGAAGGCCGCCACTTCGCCTGA
>CAZVTQ010000106.1:0-1037 GCA_964630185.1 uncultured Candidatus Saccharibacteria bacterium | reverse complement strand
AACTGGCCGGGGACCACGATCGAGAGGCCGGCGAGATCGCCGTCCTGCTGCGGCGCCGTCAGGTAGACGTTGCCGTCGATCGGCGCCGGGACCGGGCCGGCGCCGACGCGCACGGTGACGCCGCCCACGCGGCTCTCCGCGCCGCACTCACCAGCGGCGGCGGGCCCGACCGGGCACTGCTCGGCCGCGGTCAGGCGACCGGAGAAGCCCGCCGGCAGGTGGAACGTCGCGGCCTTCAGCCGGGATGAGCCGCTTGGGCGGCTGAGGTCCGCGGTGAGGACCGTCGGCGACGCGGCCTGGGTCGTCTTCAGCGCGGTCGCGAGCTCCGGCGCGAAGCTGCCGGCGCTCGCGCAGCCCCTGTCGACCGTGATGTCGGCCGTGGGCCGCACCGTGGCGCCGCCGTTGTCGGGCACCACGTCGGTGTAGCCCGACCGGGTGCCGCAGGAGCGGGGGCCCGAGACGATCGCCGTGTCGCCGCCGCGGAACGTCAGGCGGAACGAGGTGAACGGGACGGGCGGCAGGTTCTCCAGCTGTGTGCTGAGCTGCCCGGTGTTCGGGTCCGGGACGACGATCGCCGAGAGCTTGATGCGCACCGCCTCGGGCGCGCCACCGGTCTGGGCGAAGATGAACAGCCGGATCGGCGCCGCGCCGGACCGCTGCTTGGCGAGGTAGACGACGCCGGACAGCGGGTTGGCGATGAGCGGCGAGCTGAACACCACGGTGCCGACCTGCGAGCCGGCGGGGCAGTTCGCCGGCGCCGTCGAGGCGATCGCGAAGTCCTCGTCGGCGCAGCCCACGAAGCCGGGCTCCGAGCCGGCGGCGCCGGAGAGCTCGTAGCCCTGCGGCAGGACGACGTTCGCCGTCTTGACGTGCGCCTGCGAGAGCTCGCCGGACTTCTGGGCCGGGAACGTCATCCCCGCGGTGATGGCGCCGGGGCTGTCCGCCGCGTGGTCGCCCTCGAGGAGCATTGACGGCGTGAACTTCAGCTTGTCGCAGCCGGTGGGCTGGTAGCTCGCCGACGCGGTCGACGTGCCGCC
>CAZVTQ010000105.1:0-1039 GCA_964630185.1 uncultured Candidatus Saccharibacteria bacterium | reverse complement strand
CGCAGCAACTCCGCCACGATCGAGTGGTCCGGCGTGAGCTGCTCGATGCGCCCGCCGCGGATGCGGTAGCAGCGCGAGTCGCCGACGTGGGCGACGACCGCGCGCGCCGCGCCGTCCCAGTGGAGCGCGACCGCCGTCGTGCCCATGCCGTACAGCTCGGGACGCTCGGCGGCGCGGCCCTTCACGCGCGCGTGCGCCGCGAGGATCGCGCGCGGCAGGCTCTGCTCCGGCGACGCGGCGTCGAACTCGCGCCCGATCGTCTCGACCGCGAGCTGGCTCGCGACCTCGCCGCCCTGATGACCGCCCATGCCGTCGCAGCACACGAGCAGCACGCCGCCGTCCGCGCACGGGAACTCGCCGAACGCGTCCTGATTCACGCGGCGGCGGCGCCCGACGTCCGAGAGCGAGGCGTACTCGGCGGAGCTCATCTCCGGTAGATCACTTCGACGTCCGCAAAGCGGATGCGATCGCCCGGTGCGAGCGGCCGCGCGCCTTCGACCTTGACGTCGTTCACGAACGTGCCGTTCGTCGAGGAGAGGTCGCGCAGCTCGGCCTTGCCGCCCTTCACCTCGATCTCCGCGTGGCGACGCGAGACGGTGTCGTGCTTGATCAGGATCTCGCTCTCGCCGTGCTGCCCGACGCGGTTCACGCCGCTCTTCAGCGCACGGCGATCGCCGCGCTGCGGACCGTTCGCGAACTCGAGCGCTCCGGGGCGCCGCATCCAGAGGAAGCCGCCGGCGGCACCCCCGAGCGCGAGCGCGGCGAGCACGCCGAGCAGCCAGCCGGGGATGCCCGTCCCGACGTCGGGGTAGCGAGCGGTGCGCGACGCCGCGCCGTCGCCGGTGCTGACCTCGACCTGGTGAGACTCGCCGTCGAGGGCGGTCGCGACGCGCAGCACGTAGCTCTGCATCACGTGCTTCCAGACGTCGGCGTAGAAGTCGCGCAGCGGAACGCCCGACTCGACCTGCAGGTAGTCGGCGGTCGTGCCCTCGGAGATGCGGCGCAGCGCGGCGAGCCCGGCGTCGCCGAAGCCCGTCGA
>CAZVTQ010000104.1:0-1043 GCA_964630185.1 uncultured Candidatus Saccharibacteria bacterium | reverse complement strand
TCGCCCTGCACCGGGAAGCCGAAGACCCGGCCGGCGGACGA
This sequence comes from uncultured Candidatus Saccharibacteria bacterium, assembly GCA_964630185.1. GTDB lineage: Bacteria > Patescibacteriota > Saccharimonadia > Saccharimonadales > Saccharimonadaceae > JACPYF01. Next base: position 1,002 of record CAZVTQ010000104.1, on the reverse strand, counting down.
CGGCAGCTGGAAGCGCAGCTCCGGCAGCGCGTTGATGTCCAGCAGCGACAGCGGGATCGTGACGTTGGGCGAACGCAGCGACGGCACCTTCGCCGCGAGCTTGCTGACGTCCGGGCCCTTGACCTTGCTGAAGTCCGGGAACCCGAGGTCGGGCAGGCGCGGCAGCGAGCCGACGCCCGACAGCCCCGGGATGCCCTTCCACGTGCTCTGCGAGATCTGCCGGCCGCCGGCGCCCGGCTGGGGCATGACGAGCCGCGCGAGGCCGGAGAGGTCGGGCTTGTACTGGAACGTCCAGTCGAAGGCCCCCTTGTAGAGCGTGACCGGGCCGAGCTGACGCCCGAAGAACGTGGCCCCCGCGGTGATCTCCGCCGAGCCCCGCGCGGCGATCCGCAGGTTCAGCGGATCGATGACGAGTTCCGAGCTCGCGCCGTTGGGGACGAACTTCAGGCCCCCGACCGTCGCCGTGCCCTTGGTCTTCCACACCATGCCCTCGCGCTGGAGGCACTGCCCCTCGATCTGCAGGGGGCCGAGGACGATCGATCGCGTGCAGCCCGCAGGGACCGGCTGCTCGACCGGCGGGGCCGGCTGGGGCTGCGGCTGGGGCTGCGGCTGCGGGTCCGGTGCCGGCCCGGCCAGGCTCGCCTTGATGCCGGTCAGCACGAGCTGGCCCTTGAACCCGCCGAGGATCGGGTCCGGCTCGGTGGCGACCGTCACGTAGCGGCCGTCGCCCGACGTCTGCGCCACGAGCGCGAACGTGTCGTTCGTGTGCGCGCGGGTGAACGTCCCGCCGTCGGCGAAGGAGGTGTCGACCGCGCCGGCGGCGGTGTAGCGGCGCGTCGTGGCGGTGTGGACGCTGCTGCTGAGATCAACGCGCGTGCCGGCCGTGACGACGCCGCCGTCCTGCTGGACGTTCACGCCGTCCCATTCGTTGTACGTGCCCGGCAGGTAGTCGGTGACCAGGCCGCCGTTGAAGCTCCCGTCGGTCTGGCCGTTGTCCCTGAG
>CAZVTQ010000103.1:0-1048 GCA_964630185.1 uncultured Candidatus Saccharibacteria bacterium | reverse complement strand
AGAGCGCGCCGTTGAGCTCAATCTCGCCGGACACGGCCGTGATGTCGATTCCGCGGTCGGGGCGGTAGAAGCGGACGCCGCCGGCGGTGTAGATCGCGGCGGAGTCTGATGCTGAGTCGTACCAGCCCGTTGTGAACGGCAAGTCGAAGCTGTAGAGATGTTGCTCATCGGGATTTCCGCCGCTGTCGGGGCATGCGTGACTGGCTTCAGTCTGCGCTGGGTAGTCGTCCGCGGGCGAGATCACTTGCGGTTCAAAGCTGCCGTGAGCCAGGTACGTCACCCACGAATCCCTGACCCACCAGCGAATGTTCGCGCTAGTGATGTCGACGGCGGTGCCCGGTCGGGCGATCGGCGCGGCCGCTTCCGGGAGCGTGTCGTTCGAAGGGTTGTTCGGCGACGGTACGGCCGGCGCGATGAACGCGGTCGCGGCACCCGACGACCGCCCGAGCACGCGCGGCTTCACGCGCGAGTTGCGGAGCGACTTCTTCAGCTTCGCCGCCGCCTTGCGAGTGAGTGAGAACTTGGTCGAAGTGAAGTTGATCGCCGGCGGGCTGAAGGTCAAAACCGTGGTGGCGTCCGACGCACCGCTGAAGACCTCCAAACGCGATCCCGCGACCTTTGCGGTCACCGTCACACGACCGTTCTTGGCCGAGAGCAAGAAGCCCTCGACCTTCACCTTGCGGCGACCGTTCGTGATCTGGACGCCGCCGCGCAGGATCAACTGCGAGCTGGTCGGCGTCGGAGACACGATGTCGGTCACCGGAAGCGTCAGCCGCGAGCCGCTCAAACCGGCCGGTTTGATCGCCTTCAGGCGCAATCCTTTGACGCGCAGCCCGCTGCCCTTCTTGCCCAGCGGGAAGGTCACCGTGTCACCGGTAGAAGCCGGCACCGCCATCGCGGTCCTGGCCGTCAGCAGCGACAAGGACGTGGCCGGCATGGTGCGCGTGCTGGCGCCGCACTTCGCGCAGGTATACGCGACCCGCTACCGCGGCAGCACCCGGGCGACGCCGCCGGAGCAGCTCGCCGAGCTATTTCGCCCGGCGCAGAC
>CAZVTQ010000102.1:0-1056 GCA_964630185.1 uncultured Candidatus Saccharibacteria bacterium | reverse complement strand
CGACAACGGCAGCCAGGTCGGCGACATCCAGGAGGCGACCGGCAAGATGCTCGCGAGCTTCCGCGCGACGATTCAGCGGATCGAGCGATCGGCGAACGAGCTCAATGACGCCGCGGCGGCGATGGCGGAGACGTCGGACAACTCCGGGCGCTCGATCGGCGAAGTCGCGCAATCGATCAGCGCGATCAGCGAAGGCGCCGCGCATCAGGTCTCTTTGATCACCAACGCGTCGTCGGTCGTCGGCGAGATCGAGGCGGCAGTCGTCGAGACGGCGCGCAACGCCGAGGCGGCTCAGAGCGACAGCGCCGACACCGAGCGTCTGACCGAGGTCGGTGTCGAACGCGCCACCGAGATCCAGCAGGCGATGCAGACGGTGCGCGAGGCTTCCACGTCGACTGCCGAGGTTGTTCGTTCACTGGGTGAGACGTCGGCAGACATCGACCAGATCGTGCGCTCGATCACCGACATAGCGGGGCAGACCAACCTGCTCGCCCTGAACGCCGCGATCGAGGCGGCTCGAGCCGGCGAGCAGGGTCGCGGTTTCGCGGTCGTCGCGGAAGAAGTCCGCAAGCTTGCCGAAGACTCTCAGCACTCCGCTGAAGGCATCGCGCAGCTGATCGACGAGATCCGCGAGCAGACGGTGTCCGCGATCGGCGCGATGGAATCCGGTCTCGCCACGGTCGAGAACGGTTTCGAGGCCGTCAACCGCAACCGCCAGAAGTTCTTCGACATCAGCGGAGCGGTCAGGCTGTTCCACGAGAGCTCCGCCGAGATCGCTTCGCTGGCGCGGACGATCGCGACCGACGCGGGCCGGGTCCGCGAGCGCATCGAAGAGGTCGCCTCGGTGGCGGAGGAGTCAAGCGCTTCGACGGAGGAGGTCTCGGCCTCGACCCAGCAGACGTCCGCGTCCTCCGAACAACTGACGGCCGCGGCGCAGCGCGTCTCGGCGACGGCGACGAGCCTCGCCGAACTGGCCGGCAGATTCAGCTCCGACGCCGCCGCGCGCACGAGACCACTGGAGGCCGGCGATGGGTAAGTGGATGCGCTCGGTCCCGA
>CAZVTQ010000101.1:0-1064 GCA_964630185.1 uncultured Candidatus Saccharibacteria bacterium | reverse complement strand
ACCGTCGTCGGAGAATCCGAGGCGCAGCGAGAGCATCGGGATCGCGATCACCAGCATCACGATCAACGCGATGCTTCCGGTCACCCAGGGACGTCCCTGAAGCCAGTTGCCGTAGCGGGCGAACGCGCTGATGGCGCGCAGGATGAAGTAGGGCCCGTCGAACTTCTGCGTCTCGCCGGCGCGCGAGTCCCCGACCACGATGCCGGGTCGGTAGATCGTCGTCGGGACGGTGTCCATGGACGCGCGGACAAGAACCTCGGCGCCGAACTTCGTGGACTCGTAGAAGTTCTTGAACTCCTGGCCCTCGTCGAGCTCGGTCTCGAGCACCGTGCCGGTGCGCATCCCTGCGACGTAACACGTCGAGACGTAGTTGTGGCGCGTGAGCTGGGAGCACGCTTCGCAGAAGGCGATGACGTGGCGCGTGCCCTCGACGTTGACCTTCTGCGCGATCTCCTCGCCCACGGCGAGGTCGTAGACGGCGGCGAGGTGGAAGACCTCGGTGACCTCGGCGGCGAGCTCGTCGTAGCGGGCGTCGGACAGGCCGAGGCGCGGGTCGGTGATGTCGCCGGGCTCGACCTGGACGCGGTCGCCGCCGGCCAGGCTCGCGGCGACCTCGCGGGCACGGTCGGCCATCCGCGGCTCGACGAGCACGACGATCTGGATGTCGGGACGGTCGTCGAGCAGGCGCGCGACGAGGCGGGTGCCGATGAAGCCGGGGAATCCGGTCAGCAGGGTGGTCGAGGACACAGCGGGCCTTTCCGGGACAGGAACCGGCGGAGCGTACTGGTGACGGTTACGTCTGTGTAGGGAACGCGCGCCAAATTGTTCCGAACTCTCTGCTACTGTGACGACCCTCGCATGAGTGTTCCGAACTCTGGCCTCGTGTCGGACCGCGTGTTCGACGACCTGCTGCGCCGCGTCCTCGCCGGCGAGTACCTGGCGGGCGAGCGCCTGCCGACGCAGCGCGCGCTCGCCGCCGAGCAGGGCGTGACGCTGGCGTCGCTGCGCGCATAGACCTCGTGCGTGGTGAGGCCTTCGGGCTCGAGGAAGATCTGGTGGCTCGC
>CAZVTQ010000100.1:0-1064 GCA_964630185.1 uncultured Candidatus Saccharibacteria bacterium | reverse complement strand
ATCGCCAGCTTGCCAAGGCGCTCCGCAAGCGGAATGAACGGCTCGAGGATCTTCATGTCCTCGCTGCCGACCTTCGGGATGTTGACGGCGTTGCTGACGAACTCTCCGGCCAGCGCCGCATCGATCTGCTCTGCGGTCTGAACGCCGGCGCGGTCTTGGGCCTCAGTCGTCGAGGCGCCGAGATGCGGCGTGACGACGACGTTGTCCATCTTGAACAGCGGTGATTCGGTCATCGGCTCTGAAGGGAAGACGTCGAGGCCCGCGCCACCGAGCTTGCCTGACTGCAGTGCTTCGAGCAGTGCATCGTAGTCGACGAGGCCGCCACGGGCGACGTTGAGCACGCGCGCGCCGTCCTTCATCTTGGCGAAACGCTCTGCGTTGAGGAAGCCCTTGGTCTCGGGCGTATTGGGCAGGTGGATCGTGAGGAAGTCGGCACGCGAAAGCACTTCGTCGGTGTCCTCGGCCTTCTCCACGCCGAGCTCGGCGAAGCGCTCGGCCGAGACAAATGGGTCGTAGGCGACGACCTTCATCTCGAAGCCCAGCGCGCGAGCCGCGACCAACTGGCCGATTCGACCGAAGCCGAGGATGCCCAAAGTCTTTTCGTACAGCTCCACCCCGCCGTAGCGCGAGCGGGCCCAATCGCCGCCCTTCAAGGCGGCGTCGGCCTGCGGCACGTTGCGGGCGAGCGCGGTGAGCAGCGCGACCGTGTGTTCTGCCGCAGTGACAATGTTGCTCTCGGGAGCGTTGGCGACGATGATCCCGCGCTTGGTGGCGGCGGGGACGTCGATGTTGTCCACACCCACTCCTGCGCGACCGATCACCTTCAGGTTTGAAGCCTTCTCGATCAGCGCGGCGTCGACCTGTGTGGCCGAGCGTACGAGCAACGCGTCGAACTCGCCGATCTGCGCGTCGAGCTGCGCGTCGTCCCAGTCGACTCCGACCGTCACGTCGTACTTCTGCTTGAGAAGCTCCACGCCGGCGTCGGCGATCTTCTCCTTGACCAGGACCTTCGCGGCCATGTTTATGCGTTCACCGGCACGCCGGCGTCGGCGAAGACGTTCATC
>CAZVTQ010000099.1:0-1070 GCA_964630185.1 uncultured Candidatus Saccharibacteria bacterium | reverse complement strand
GAACTGGGTCGCCTCGGTGACCGGGTCAAGGAGCGATTCGATCGACTCGAGTTGACCGCTGCGCTGGACGAGATCTGGACCGCCGTTCGCGCGCTCAACCGCTTCGTCGAGGAGCAGGCTCCGTGGAAGCTCGCGAAAGATCCCGAACGAGCGGACGAACTCGACGCCACGCTTTTCACGCTCGCCGAGGGCCTGCGGACGGTCTCGATCCTGCTCTACCCGTACATTCCCAAATCCGCGGTCACCGTCCTTGACGCGTTCGGCCAGGCGGGCCATGAACAGGATCTGAGCGACGTCGATTTCGGCGACCACGCCGGAGGCGCCGACACGCAGAAGATCCCGCCGCTGTTCCCGAAGCTCGACCAGGACGACTGATGGTCGACACCCACGCGCACGTTGAGATGTGCGAAGGCGACGCCGCCGACGTCGTCGCGCGCGCGCTCGAAGCCGGAGTCGACCGGATCCTGACGATCGCGATCGACGGCGACGTGTTCGCCGAGACGCTGGCGATCGCCGACGCCAACGAGTCGGTCTTCGCCGCCGTCGGCTGGCACCCCAACGCCGCGACGGGCTTCTCGGACGAGCAGGCAGCGCTGATCGACGAGGCCGCGAGCCACCCGAAGGTGCGAGCGATCGGCGAGACAGGTCTCGACTTCTACCGCGACAACGCTCCGCCAGAGGACCAACGACGCGCGTTTCTGAGACAGATCGAGATTGCGGCCAAACACGATCTGCCGGTCTCGATCCACGCCCGCGCCGCCGAGTCCGAGTGCATCGACATTCTCAAGGAGCACGCCGCCTCGCTGCCGGCCGTCGTCCTCCACTGCTTCGGCGACCCCAGCCAACTGGACCGAGCGGTCGAGGCCGGCTTCCACTGCTCGTTCGCCGGCAACGTCACCTTCAAGAACGCCCCCGAGCTGCGCGAAGCCGCCGCCCGCGTTCCGGAAGAGTTACTGCTGGTCGAGACCGACTCGCCGTTCCTTGCGCCGCAGCCGGTGCGCGGCAAGAAGTGCGAGCCGGCTTTCGTGAAGATGACCGCCGAGGTGGTCGCGGCCGAGCGCGGAATCTCT
>CAZVTQ010000098.1:0-1071 GCA_964630185.1 uncultured Candidatus Saccharibacteria bacterium | reverse complement strand
CAGGAGCAAGGTCTTGGTCAGGCTCGCGGTCCGCACCCTGCGGCGCGGATGGAACCCCCAGGCGCGGGCGCCGTCACGGACGGCGAACGAGACGACCCCGGGCCGCGACACCGCGTACGCGCGCGCGGCGGCCACGTGGGGCGTCCAGGACGCGGCGTGGGCGGCAGGAGCGCTGACGACGAACGCGGTCGTCGTGAGGAGCAGGATGCGCCGCACTACGCTGACGGACCGGCCTGCAGGTGGTCGAGCCCGTCGACCACCACCACCGCGTGCGTCGTCTCCGCGGTGGCGAGCTGGCGCCCGTTCTCGTCGCTGAGCTCCGCCCGCACGTGCCCGAGGCGCGTGCCCTTGCGCAGCACCTGCGCGTCGGCGCGCATCCGCACGCCGGGCAGCCCCGCGCGCAGGAACTGGTACGCGACGGCGACGTGCGGCGACGTCGACCCCGCCGGCAGGGTGCTGTGCAGGGCAAAGCCGGTCGCGGCGTCGAGGATGGTCGCCAGGAAGCCGCCGTGGACGATCCCGCCGAGGTTCAGGTGGTGGCGCTGCGGCACCGCCTCCATGACGACCCGGCCGGGTTCGACCTCGGTGACCGCGATCCCCATCGCCTCCATCAGCGGATCGGGGGGCAGGCGGCCGTCGCGGACGGCCTCGACGTACCCCAGGCCGTCGAGCCCCAGCAGGTGGGGCAGGACGTCACCGGGCTCGTGGAACTCGACGGTCGCGCGGTGCGGCTCGGGGGCGGGGGCGTCGGTCATGCGGTTCAAGGTTGCAGCCCCGTCCGGACGGGCGTACCGTCGGTGATGCGCAGGGAGCCGTGGGTGGGGCGGGGTTACGACCGTCCAAGAAAGGAGATCGCCATGACGCACCGCCAGGGTGCCGATCTCATCGACCGGCTCGTCGGCGCGTGGAACGCCCACGACGCCGCAGGCGTCGCCGCCTGCTACGCGCCAGATGCCGTCTCGCGTGACATCACGCTCACCGAGGCGCTCCACGGCCGCGCCGCGATCCGCAACGCCGCCGAGGCGTACCTCGAAGCCTTCCCCGACCTGCGCCTGCGTGCCACCAGGGTGG
>CAZVTQ010000097.1:0-1074 GCA_964630185.1 uncultured Candidatus Saccharibacteria bacterium | reverse complement strand
GGCGATCGTGATGTTGGACCTCGGCGACTTCAAGGGCGTGACGGCGGCGATCGGCCGGGGCGGCGCCGACAGCCTGCTGACCGACGTCGGCGAGGTGTTGACCGGCACGTCACGCGCCGAGGACTGCGTCGCGCGACTCGGCGGCGACGAGTTCGCGGTGATCCTTCCCGGCGTCAACGCCGACACCGCGCGAGCGCTCGCCCAACGATTCGTGCGGGCGGTGACCGACCGCGTCACGTCGCCCGACTACCCCGCCAACACCAATCTCGTGCCGAGCGCCGGATTCGCGCTCTACGGCATGCACGGACGGACCAACGAGGAACTGATCACCGCCGCGGATGTCGCTCTGACGGCGGCCAAGACCACGGGTCGCAGCGAAGAACGCGTGAGCAGCTTCGTCGTCGCTCTCTGAACCGGATTTCAGCCCAAAACAAGGGTCAGCCATTCGTCCAGTCGGATCGCTTCGGTTACTGACGATCTCGCGGCGGGCCGACGCATAGAGATGCGGATCCTCGGGTTCGCGCCGGGTGCATGGGTGTGCATTCGGAACCAAGAGGGCAGATGGATTGAAACTCCGTGAATTCACACGGCTGACTGGGTTCAGCGCGAACATCGCCGAACGTGACGCGATGCGCTACGCCTGCGCATTGATGTGGGCGATCACCGGCGCCGCGGTCTTCGTGATGGGCGTGATCGCGCCGGAGCTCGCGCCGGGAAATCTGCTCGCGTGGCAGATCGGCCTCAGCCTGGTCGGTGGCAGCTGCGTGATCTCGCAGATCACCTGGATGCGCGACCTCGAGGACGACAAGCTCTACCTGGTCGAGAACCTCTGGAGTCTCGCCTCGATCGCGATCTCGCTCGCGCTGATGACCGCCAACGAGCTCTCGATCGCCGCGCTGTTCGTTTCGTTGATCGTGCCGGCCGCCTTCGCGGCGCAATTCTTCCGCAAGCGCGAGGTGGTCTTCCAGACGGTCGCGATCACGATCGTGGCGATCGTCCCGCTGGTCGTGCACGCCGGCGACCTGACCGGGGAGCACGTGATTTCGCGGATCGCCGCGTTCCTGCCGATCCTCT
>CAZVTQ010000096.1:0-1076 GCA_964630185.1 uncultured Candidatus Saccharibacteria bacterium | reverse complement strand
TTGTAGAGCTTGATCGCGTCCTCTTGATCACCCACGCCGACGTGGACGTGAAGCGCGAAGGTCGGTTCGCGACGCGCCAGCTCGCGCATCGACCCGTAGAGCGATTGGTAGCGCTCGCCGCTGGAGATCACCGTCTGGTACCAGACCGCCTGCGGGTGGGTTCCCGAGCAGGCGACCTTCAGCGCAAGCGGCTCGAGCTCGCGCTTGAGGCGCTCGCGCACGTCGTGAAGATCGTCGATCGCCTCCGAGACTTTGGCGTTGACGCCGGTGGCCAGTTCGACCGCGCTGCCGTGTGTCTCCGCCGTCAGACGGTCGGCAAGGTCGGGGGACACGGTTCGCAACACATAGTCGATGCTCTGCGCGAGCGTGAGGTCCTGCGTGTTGAGCAGCATCACCTCCTCCTCGATGCCGACGGTCCAGTTGGGGTGCTTGCCGCCGCTCCACGCCGACCATTCGGGCGCGGCCTGCGGGGTGGTTTCTTCGACTGGTTGCGTGGGGGTGGTCATACGGCCTGGATTCTCCTTGCGCTTGAGTCCGAGCGGAACCGCAGCGCCGCCTCGGCTAGTCCGCGAAACAGAGCTTCGTGCTCCTCGCGGTTGGTCAGGCTCTCGGCGTGCCATTGCACGCCTATCACGAAGTCGCGATCGACGGCCTCGATCCCTTCAACGATCCCGTCGGGGGAGTGGGCCGAGATCCGCAGGTTCTTGCCGAGCTTCTCAACGCTCTGGTGATGAAACGAGTTGACCTCGACTTCCGAAGCGCCGAGGGTGCGCGCCAGCAGCGTGCCGTCGTCCACCACGACAGCGTGCGAGGTGTGGTGACCGAGCGCCGACTGCCGGTGGTCGAACTGCGTCTCGAAAGCGTCAGGGATGTGTTGGTGGAGGGTTCCGCCGCGAGCCACGTTCAGCACCTGCGCGCCTCGACAGATCGCCAGGATCGGCATCCCGCGTTCGTCGGCAGCCTGCGCCAAAGCGATCTCGAAGCTGTCGGTGGCGAGTTCTGTCGGGCCGAGCTTCTCGTGCGGCGGCTGGCCATAGGTCGACGGGTCGAGGTCCGGGCCGCCCGAGAGGCAGACC
>CAZVTQ010000095.1:642-1079 GCA_964630185.1 uncultured Candidatus Saccharibacteria bacterium | reverse complement strand
GGACGTCCGCACCGCCGCACCCGCGAACGTCGCGCCCTCCGAGCGCGCAGAGGCATGCGCGGCTGCCGGAGCGAGCAGCAGCGCGATTCCCACGAGCAGACCCAGCGTGTGACGCACGACACACACCGTCCCACACCGCCATCGACTGGTCAAACTTCTTGGTCAGGTGTCCAGGGCGGCGACCACCGCGCGTGCCAGCAGCGTCGCCGCACCTTCACCGTGCGCGAAGTACAGGGAGGGCTCCGTGAGCTCGGCTTCCATGAGCAGCGGTTCGCCGTCGGGCCCGTCGACGAGGTCGATCCGCGCATACGTCAGCGGCCCGAACCGCTGCCGGACGTAGAGCAGCACCCAGTCGGCGGCCCCCCGCGGCGCGGGCCTGGCCTCGCGCGGGGGGATCGGCTCCCCCGCGGGCAACGCCGCGGCCCCCGGGAGGCCCC
>CAZVTQ010000095.1:0-632 GCA_964630185.1 uncultured Candidatus Saccharibacteria bacterium | reverse complement strand
CTCGCCCGTGAGGATCGGCGCCTTGCGAAACGCGTGGGCGAACTCTCCGCCGAGGTAGACCAGCCCCGTCTCACCCTCGTCGTCGATGCTCGGGACGTACGGCTGGACCATCGCGACAGCGCCCGCATCGTGCAGCGCGGCGACGTGCTCGGCCGCCGCCACCGGATCGCGAAAGCGGCCCGTGTCCCGCGCTCCCGCCGACACCGTCGGCTTGACGACGACCTCGCCTTCGATGACCACCGGCTCGAGCGGTTCTCCGGGCGCGATGAACCGCGTCGGGACGACCGGGAGTCCCGCGAGCGCGAGGTCTGAGAGGTAGCGCTTGTCGGTGTTCCACGCGAGAACCTCCGCCGGGTTGGCGATCCGCGGCACGCGGCGCGCCCACGCCACGAACGCGTCGCGGCGGTCCGTGTAGTCCCAGGGCGAGCGGACGAGGACGAGGGCGAACGCGTCCCACGCCACGGACTGGTCGTCCCAGACCGTCCAGACGGGATCGAGCCCCTCGGCCCGCAGCGCGTCGGGGAGCGGCCGGTCGTCGGGGTCGCCCTCGGGCAGGGCGCGGCAGGTGGCCAGGGCGATGCGGGGACGACTCACGGCGACGGTGGTATCAGACCCGGCGACGGCTCGGGCAC
>CAZVTQ010000094.1:0-1081 GCA_964630185.1 uncultured Candidatus Saccharibacteria bacterium | reverse complement strand
GTTGATGTCGATCTGGCGCTGCGCGGTGGCGTCGTCCTCGTCGAGGAACGGGCCGATCTGCATGATGCCGGCGTTGTTGACGAAGACGTCGATCGGGCCGAGCTGCTCCTCGACGGCGTCGACGAACGCCTTCACGGAGTCGCGCTGGGTGACGTTCAGCGGCAGCGCGATCGTGCCGTTGCCGAGGTCGCTCGCGGTCTTCTGGGCCATCTCGAGATCGAGGTCGCCGATCGCGACCTTCATGCCCTGGCGGATGCAGGCCTCGGCCGTGGCGCGGCCGATGCCACGCGCGGCACCGGTGATCGCGACGACCTGACCGGCGAGCTGGCGGGGCTGCTTGGCCATGGTGCGGGTCTCCTCCCGAACGCAGACTGGTTGGCTGGCCAAACACTACCGGCCGGGGGCACGCGGCTCGCCATTTCGGGAATATTCCGGGGTCCTGCGGCGTCCTTGTCTGCAGAGCCCCCATGCAGCCCACCGAGCCCGACCTCCCCGACCACGACCTCGCCGACCTGGCGGCGCTCGTCGACGGGCAGCTCGCGCCCGACCGCGCGCAGGCGCTGCGCGACCGCATGGCCGAGGAGCCGGCGCTCGCCGAGGCCTATGCGCGCCAGCAGCGGGTCCTCGCCATCGTCCACTCGGCGGTCGCCGACACGCAGGCGCCGCTCACCGTGCGCGAGCGCATCGAGACGCAGCGGACGAAGGCGCCGGCAAAGCGCCGCCGCTGGTGGCTCCCGGCCGGGGCGGCGGTCGCGCTCGGCGCGGTGGCGGCCGCGCTCATCCTCGTCGTCGGCGGCGGCGCGCCGTCGGTCACCGACACCCTGAGCGCCGCCTCGCAGCCGGCGGCGATCGGGGTGTCGCTCAACCGCGAGGTCCCGCAGCTGCTCGCCCTCGACCGCGACGGCGTGCCGTTTCCCAACTTCATCAAGAAGTTCGGGTGGCAGGCCACGGGCGCGCGCACCGACGAGATCGACGGCCGGCAGACGACGACCGTCTTCTACGAGAAGGACGGGCGCGAGATCGCCTACACGATCGTCGGCGGCGAGGCGCTGGAGGTGCCCGACGGAACGACGACGACGAT
>CAZVTQ010000093.1:0-1086 GCA_964630185.1 uncultured Candidatus Saccharibacteria bacterium | reverse complement strand
TCGGAGGTGCCGTGGATGCCGACGCCGTCGGTGATGCCCAGCCACCGCGCCTTGAGCGGGTTGTCCGGCGCGCCGCCGGGGATGACCTGGCCGGCAAGCGAGCCCGCCCACGGGCTGTTCGGGACATGCCACGCCGGGTTGACCTGCTTGTTCGTGATCGAGAACAGGCCCGACGGCGACTCGTGGCCGGCCTGGCCGACCGCGATCCCGTACGTCTTGCGCAGCTTGAGGTTCTTGAACAGGCGGAGCTTGAACGTGGAGCGATCGGCGGTCAGGACCGTCCGGTTGCGCCGGCGCAGGTCGTTGGCGTTGATCGCGGGGCGCACCTTCAGGAGCTTGGCGCGCAGCCGGCGCGAGGCGCCGGGGTCGTCGAGCGCCGCGTCGATGGCGACCGCCAGCCTGTCGGCGTCGATGCGCCGGCCGACCTTCGCGCGGCGGATGACCATCTTGCGCACGGTGATCTTCAGCTTCGCGTTGCGCGCCGCCTTCGCGCTGCGCGACTGCACCGTCTCGGCGAACGCGGCCACGGCGGCCTTGGAGTGCTCGACCGCCAGCCCGACGTCCACGCCCGCGGTCGCCCCGCCGCCGCCCGGCGTCGCCGCGGCGTCGCCGCGCTTGCGGCCCTCGTAGAGCGCGCGCTTGGCGGTCCGCTCGGCGTCGAAGACGATCTGGCCCTCGGCCGCGGTCAGCCGGTACGAGCGGTTGCCGGCCTTGACGACGACGTCGCGCGTGAGGCGCCGGCCGAGCGCGTCGTCGAGCTTCTTCGCCGCCTCGGCGACCGTCAGCCCGCCCACGTCAACACCGCCGGCCACCACGCCGGCGGCGATGCGCTCGTCGGGCGCAGGAGCCTGCGCCGACGCCGCCGCAGGGGCAAGCGCGAGCAGGGCGAGGGGGAGCGTCAGGAGCCGTCGGCGCACAGCGTTCGAGAGTACCCAGGGGCGTTCCTGCCCCTGCAATCGCGCGTGCAGGGCTCAGGCCACGCGGCGCAGCTGCGCGGCCGGCTGCTGGGCGGCGCCGTGGTCGCGCTGGAACCGGTCGATCTCCGCCCACGTCGTGGTCACCGCGCTGCGGCCCGTGAGCACGCCG
>CAZVTQ010000092.1:0-1088 GCA_964630185.1 uncultured Candidatus Saccharibacteria bacterium | reverse complement strand
TGCTCCCGTCGACGTGGGCGTAGCGGGTCTCGACGTCGATGACGCGACGGCGTCCACTCGGGTCGTCGACGGAGAACGGCGCGGCCTGCAGGCGCCGGGCGTCGTCGGGGTGCATGAGGTCCCAGGTCACGCGGCCGAGCAGATCTTCGGGGTCGTACCCGAGGATCGTGCGCCACGCGCGGTTGACGGCGAAGAGGCGCTGCTCGTGATTGGTGATGCAGAACAGCACGCCGGCGGCGTCCCAGAAGATCTCCAGGCCCTCCGCTGGTGGCATCCCGCGAACTGGTGAGTCGGGCATCCCGCTCCAGCATGGCAAGTCCGGGGCCGAGCACCCCCCGCATGCCAGTACGCTGCCGTCTCGCCATGGCGCTGCGCGACGAGTACGGCCACCAGCTCTCGATCCCCACCCGCTGGTACGACAACGACATCTATGGCCACGTCAACAACGTCGAGTACTACGCCTTCTTCGACACGATCATCAACGAGTACCTGATCCGCGAGGGTGGGCTCGACATCCACCGCGGCGCGGCGATCGGGCTCTGCGCCGAGTCGCACTGCAGCTACGCCGCGGCCGTCACGTTCCCCGAGACCGTCGAGGCCGGGCTGCGGGTCGGCAAGCTCGGGAACTCCAGCGTGCGGTACGAGATCGGCCTCTACCGGGCTGACGACCTCGACACGCCCGCGGCCACCGGTTGGTTCGTCCACGTCTTCGTCGACCGGGAGACCCGCCGCCCCGTCCCCATCCCCGAGGGCGTGCGCACCGCGCTCGCCCGGCTTGTCCGTGAGGAGGCCGCATGAAGGTCCGCTCCGCCGTGCTCACCGAGATGGGCGCCGCCCGGCCGTACGCGCAGAGCCGGCCGCTCGAGATCCGCGAGCTGGAGCTCGACCCGCCCGGGCCCGACGAGCTGCTCGTGCGGGTGCGCGCGGCGGGCCTGTGCCACTCCGACCTGTCGGTCATCGACGGCTCCCGTCCGCGCGTCATGCCGATGGCCCTCAGGCATGAGGCCGCCGGCGAGGTCGTCGAGGTCGGCGACGGCGTCGACGAGTTCCAGCCGGGGGACCACGTCGTGCTGGCCTTCGTCCCCGCG
>CAZVTQ010000091.1:0-1090 GCA_964630185.1 uncultured Candidatus Saccharibacteria bacterium | reverse complement strand
GTGGCCGAACGAGGACGAGCTCGTGACGTAGCGCTCACGCCCGGCCGGGTCGGCAATCTTGCAGACGTACGCCCAGTGCGTGTGCCCGGAGACGACGACGTCGACGTCGCTGGAGAACCGCTTGGCGAGGTCGACGATGGGCCCGGTCAGACCGGCGCCGTCGCGGCTGCCGGGGCCGCACTCGTCCGGCCGGCCCGTGGTGAAGCCGCCCTGGTGCACGAGGACGACGATCGCCTTGACCCCGACGACCCGCAGGACCTTCGTCCATCGGTTGGCCTGCGTGACCTCGTTGGCGAAGCGCACGTCCTTGATGCCCTGGGCGGCGACGATCTCCGGCGTGCCCTCCAGCGTGACGCCGATGAAGCCGACGGGCACGCCCTGGTACATGCGCACCGCGACCGGCGGCAGCATCGGCAAACCGGTTCGGCGGGTGAGGACGTTGGCCGCAAGGAACGGGAACCTCGCGCCGGCATAGCCCTCGTCGTCGAAGCAGCCCTCGACGGGATGACAGCCGCCGCGGTCCATGCGCAGCAGCTCCTTCGTGCCCTCGTCGAACTCGTGGTTGCCGACGCCGGCGATGTTCATCCCCATCGCGTCGAGCGACTCGATGGCCGGCTCGTCGTGGAACAGACCGGAGATGAGCGGGCTGCCGCCGATGGCGTCACCAGCGTGGACGGTCACGGTGTTGCGGTGCCCGTCGCGCAGCTGGCGCAGGTGCGTCGCGAGATACGCCGCGCCGCCGACGGGCGTCGAGACGCCCTGCGAGTCGGGGAGCACCCCGCTGCTTCCGGTCGGCGGTTCGAGGTTGCCGTGGAAGTCGTTGGCGGCGAGCACGCGGAGATCGACTTCGCGGACGGGCGCCGCCGTCGCGTCGGCAGGAAGGACCGGCAGCAGGATGGCGGCAGCGGCAAGCGCCACCAGCCCTCGGGTGCGGCGGGGCATGGCGGGGTTCCTCCTCGGACGGGAAGCTGGCCGCGCGGGACCGGACACGGCCCCGCGCTGTTGCCGACGCTATGTCCGGCGCGGCGCCCACACGTGAACGAGACGGAACCCTCACGTGAAGGCGTCGTGAACTGACGCTTGCGGAGAG
>CAZVTQ010000090.1:0-1091 GCA_964630185.1 uncultured Candidatus Saccharibacteria bacterium | reverse complement strand
CATGTCCCATCGAGCCGGGCCCAGGGGTGGAGCCGGCGGGTTTCTCCTCCTGCTGCGCTGGCCGGGTGAGAGCCCGCTCCGGCGCCGCGTCACGAGACTTCCTGATGTTGAAGTCAATGTCAAGTTAGAACCGCGCGGTCTCGGGAAGTCCCCGCAAATGCTGCAAAACCACCTGGCGGCACCAGTTCGAAGTTGACGTCGATCTCAAGTTATGGGACCGTCGAGACCCCACGCACGAGGAGGTGCTGCATGCCGACCATCTCGGTCAACGGCACGACCCTGAACTACCTCGACGACGGCCCGCGAGACGCCCCGGCGCTCGTGTTCAGCCCGTCGATGTTCTTCGACGTTCGGATGTTCGCCGCCCAGGCCGCTGCGCTGGGCGACCGCTACCGGGTCGTCCGCTACGACCACCGCGGCCAGGGCGACAGCGCCCGCCATCCGCGCGACGAGCTCGACCACGACACGCTCACCGAGGACGTCGCGGCGCTCATCGAGGCGCTCGGGATCGCCCCGGTGACCTTCGTCGGCAACTCGATGGGCGGGTTCGTCGGGCTGCGCCTGGCCGCGCGCCGCCCCGAGCTCGTCCGGTCGCTCGTCGTCATGGGCACCAGCGCGGACGTCGAGGAGCAGGCCGACGCCATGGACGAGCTCATCGACGCGCTCGCCGAGCACGGGATGGAGCCGGTGCTCGACGGCGTGCTGCAGTTCATGATGGGCGACACGACGCTGACCGACCCGTCCCGCGCCGAGGTCCTCGCCGAGGTGACGGCGCTGCTGCGCTCACGCACGCCGGAGTACGCGGACTCGGCCTGGCACATTGCTCACCGCCCGGCGATCCTCGGCGAGCTCCCGTCGATCACCGCGCCGACGGTCGTCGTCGCCGGGACCGAGGACCACACCTACCCGCCGCCGAAGTCCGAGCAGATCGCGGCGCTCGTGCCCGGAGCGCAGCTCGTGGTGATGCAGCGCACCGGGCACGTGCACGCGCTGGAGAACCCGGAGGCCGTCAACGAGGTGCTCGAGGAGCACCTCGCCTCGCTGCCGCTCGGTCCGAAGCGCAAGCACACTTTTTTCCTGATGCGAAAATC
>CAZVTQ010000089.1:0-1094 GCA_964630185.1 uncultured Candidatus Saccharibacteria bacterium | reverse complement strand
GACGATCTGGGGTCCCCGGAGGCCACGCGCCTGCGCCATCTGGAGAACGAGGCGCGGATCCGCCCGGTCGTGGGGGTCCTGGCCATCTTCGCCGTGCTGGCGATCATCGCCGCGTTCGCGGTCGTCCCCGCACGCCAGGTGGTCATCACGATGGCCATCACGGCATGCTTCGGCTGCGTCGTCCTCGTGACCCAGTCGGGCCTGCGCCGGTCGCAACATCCGGAGCGCTGGCTGATCGCCGAGCAGTGTGTCGGCGTCGTCGCGCTGAGCGCGGTGCTGGCGCTCACCAACGGGCTGGCGAGCCCCGCCGTCGCCGCGATGGCGCTGGCGATCGCGCTTGCCGGTGCGCGCTTCCGCGGGACGACGCTCATCGTCGTCGCGGCGACGAACGTCGCGCTCATGCTCGGCGCCTGCATCGCCGCCGACCCGTCGGCGATCGCGGACGACATGGCGGCGATCTACACCTGGATCGCGACGCTCACCGGCATCGCGGCGCTCACGACGATCCTCGCGAACTCCGAGCGCACGGCGCGCCGCGACGCGGTGCTCGACCCGCTCACCGGGCTGCTGAACCGCAAGGCGCTCGCGCGGCGCATCGAGGAACTCGAGCCGCAGGCGCGCCTGACGGGCTCGCCCGTCGCGGTCCTCGCGATCGACCTCGACGGCTTCAAGCAGGTCAACGACCGGCTGGGCCACGACGCGGGCGATGCCGTCCTGCGCGAGGTCGCATACGCGATGCGCAAGACGCTGCGCGGCTTCGACCTGCTGTACCGCACCGGCGGCGAAGAGTTCCTCGTGCTGCTGCCCGGTGGCAACGAGCAGGACGCCCGGCGTCTGGCCGAGGACCTGCGGATCGCGGTCGAGCGCCTCGACGGGGACTGCGCCGGGGTGACGCTCTCGCTCGGCATCGCCGCGGCGGCAGGTGCCGACGTGCGCGTGGCCGAGATGCAGGCGGTCGCAGACCGCGCCCTGTACGCCGCGAAGGGCGCCGGGCGCAACCGCGTGAGCGGTGCCGTCGTGGCCGCCGCCTGACCTGGCAGATCCGCGCACGACGACCGGGTAGCGTGCCCGGGCGATGACCCCGACCCCCCTCT
>CAZVTQ010000088.1:298-1096 GCA_964630185.1 uncultured Candidatus Saccharibacteria bacterium | reverse complement strand
CTCAGAGACGCTTTCCAACTCTCCTACTGGGACGCCCTCCTCCTCGCCGCCTGCCATGAAGCCGGCGTCACCACCCTCTACACCGAAGACGTCCAAAGCCAGTCCGAAATCGCGGGCGTCAAGATCGTCAACCCCTTCAAGTAGCGCTGCTTACGGCAATAGACCGCCACCCCACGCCGCGCTATGCTTGCTCCCCCTTTCCCGGGCACGCCCCGCGCGTGCGAGCACAACTGCTGAGGTGAGCCATTGGGGGGACGCTCCTCGCCTCTAACTTGACGCTCAGCGTCAAAGGACAGCGACCATGGCCCGCAACGTCAAGCTCATGCTCACGGAAAACGTCGAAGCCCTCGGCATCGTCGGCGATGTCGTCAACGTCCGCATCGGCTACGCCCGCAACTTCCTCCTCCCGCGCGAGCTCGCAACCCAGCCCTCCGATGAAGCGATCAAGGCCGTCGCCGCCATGGCGGAGGTCATCGAGGGCGCGGAGGTCGGCGATTCGGCGGCGATCGTCGGCGCCGGCGGCATCGGCTTCGACGTCGCCGAGCTGCTGGTCTGTGACGCCTCGCCGACCCTCGACTTGGAGGCGTGGGAGCGCGAGTGGGGCGTGGGCGACCCGGCCGTCGCCCGGGGTGGCCTGGCGGCGCCGGTCGTCTCCCCGCCCGCGCGGCGCGTGCATCTGCTGCAGCGCAAGACATCGGCGATGGGCAAGGGCCTGGGCAAGACGAGCGGCTGGGTGCACCGCCTGTCCCTGCTGGCCAAGGACGTGGAGATGGTCACCGGGGTCGACTACGAGCGCGT
>CAZVTQ010000088.1:0-288 GCA_964630185.1 uncultured Candidatus Saccharibacteria bacterium | reverse complement strand
GCGTGATCTGCGCGGGCCAGGAGCCGCGGCGCGACCTGCTCGACGGCCTGGTTGCCGCGGGGGTCACGACGCACGTCATCGGCGGCGCGGACGTCGCTGCCGAGCTCGACGCCAAGCGGGCGATCCGGCAGGGTACGGAGCTGGCAGCGCGGCTGTAGCCGAACATTGCGTTACGAACTTCCCGCAGAGCGGGAAGTGTGTTCGGTTCCGGTCCGGGCTCCCGCTGGACCGTTGTGCGGCGATCGGCCGCGTGCACCCCGAGCGCGGCCGTGGGGTGCTACGAGTGGC
>CAZVTQ010000087.1:0-1096 GCA_964630185.1 uncultured Candidatus Saccharibacteria bacterium | reverse complement strand
GGCCGAGACCGAGCGCATCTGGCTCTTTCTCGTCCCACTGGCCTGCGCCGCCGCGGCGCCGTACCTGGCGCCGCGGCAGGCGCGACTCGTCCTCGGCGCCCTGCTCGCCCAGGCGGTGGCGATGCAGGTGCTCATGGACACGGTGTGGTGAGACGTAACGCCCCGCACCGCCGCCAGACGGGAGCGCCATGAGCGTCATCTGGCATCGCATCCTCGACGGCGAGGAGCTGCCCGACGGGCGGACGACCACCGTCACCGTCGGCCTGCACACGTACGCCGTCTCCCATCTCGACGGGCGGTACGGCGCGCTGGACAACCGCTGTCCGCATCAGGGCGGCCCGCTCGCCGAGGGCACGATCGAAGGAGGCCTGCTGCGCTGCCCCTGGCACGGCTACGACTACGACCCGATCACGGGCAAGCCGCCGTCGGGCTTCGGCGACTGCGTCGCGTCGCACCCGGTCGAGGTCCGGGACGACGGCGTCTACCTCGGCCTGCCGCCGGAGCGCGCGGCGCACGAGCGGACGATGACCGACGCCGTCGCCGAGACGCTGGTGGCGTGGGGCGTCGACACCGTCTTCGGGATGGTCGGCCACTCGAACCTCGGCATGGCCGACGCGCTGCGCCGCCGCGCCGCCGACGGCGAGCTGCAGTACATCGGCATCCGCCACGAGGGCGCCGCCGCGTTCGCCGCCTCGGCGTACGGCAAGCTCACCGGCCGCCCGGCCGCGTGCCTGTCGATCGCCGGGCCGGGCGCCACGAACCTCCTCACCGGCCTGTGGGACGCCCACGTCGACCGCGCCCCGGTCGTC
The DNA here is from genome assembly GCA_964630185.1 of uncultured Candidatus Saccharibacteria bacterium. Lineage (GTDB taxonomy): Bacteria > Patescibacteriota > Saccharimonadia > Saccharimonadales > Saccharimonadaceae > JACPYF01. The sequence continues at coordinate 287 of CAZVTQ010000087.1, read as the reverse complement.
GCGCTCACCGGCCAGGTCGCCACGAGCGTGCTCGGCATCCACAACTTCCAGGAGCTCGACCTGCGCGCCGCGTTCGGCGGCGTCGCCGCGTGGTCGTCGGCGCTCCTGCCCGACTCCAAGCCCGGCGAGCTTGCCGCGCTCGCGGTCAAGCACGCCATGTTCGCGCCGGGCGTCAGCCACCTCGTGCTCCCCGACGAGGTCCAGGCGCAGCCGTCCGACGCTCCCGTCGCCGGGCCCGAAGGCCGGGTCCCCGACCGCGCGATCGCTCCGCCTGCCGCCGCGCTCGA
>CAZVTQ010000086.1:0-1103 GCA_964630185.1 uncultured Candidatus Saccharibacteria bacterium | reverse complement strand
AGCAGCAGCGGTAGGCCCGCGGCCACGACCGAACCGAACGCGAGCACGAGGATCGCCAGCGTTATCGGCCAGGAGATCAACTCGCTCTTCATCATCGCTTCGCGGTTGGCGACGTTGAAGTCGCTCCACATGCCTGACGCGCCGGTGAGCACGACTTCGACGTCCTCGGTCGCCGGCAACTCCTCCTTCAGATCATCCGCCGCGCGGACCATCTCGGTCGGGTTGTCACCGGCGCCTGCGCGCACGACTGCGACGCTGCCGTCCTTGCTGACCGACACGCCGGCCTGCGGCAGCACGACCTGCGAAACGCGCTCGTCGGCCTTCAGCTGGGCTGCGGCATCTTCGATCGCCGCGTCGAACTGCGGATCGCCGTACTTGTAGTTGTCTGAGTGGACGACCGCCATCAAGCCGTATGACGACATGCCGCCGAATTCTGCGGCGGCCGCGTCACGAGCCACGACGGACTCGGAGCCGGTGGCTTCCCAGCCCGCGCCCGAAAGTGCGTGTTCGACCTTCGGCGCAAAGAAGCCGAGGCCGACTGCGAGCAGCGCCCAGATGGCGAAGACCGTGCCCGCGTTGTTGGCGGCCTTACGGCCGAGACGGCCCAGCGGGCCGACCTTCGCGGCGGCCTGGACGTCGGTTGGATTGGGGTGCGCGGTCATTGCGGACCCTCCACCGCGCAGCCGGTGCGCACGCCGAAGACCTTGCCGATGACCAGCGACGCCGGACAGGCGCCGAACAGGACGTACAGCCATTGGCTGACGCCGACGAACGCGGTCAGCACCAAAAACCATGGCGAGACCAGGGCCGCGAGCGCGACCGAGAGGAGAACGACGGTGCCCGCCATCGCGAACAGAACTCGCTCGAGCGGCCAACGGTCGGACCAGTGGGTGATCAGTGAGTCATTCATTGTGAGCCTCCTTCGAGGATCTGTTCGAGTTCTTCGTATTGACGTTGGAGGCCGCCGCACACCGCCTCGCAGATCTCGAAGACCGACGGATCGGCGATCGAGTAGCGAGTGCGGGTGCCCTCCTTGGCGCGCTTGACGATGCTCGCCTGGTGGAGGACGCCGAGGTGCTTGGAGACGTTCTGTTGGTTGGCGC
>CAZVTQ010000085.1:299-1103 GCA_964630185.1 uncultured Candidatus Saccharibacteria bacterium | reverse complement strand
TGCACTTCCTGCTCGTGAGCCCCCCCGACGACACAAATCCTCCTGTGGACGAATCGACCCCTCGACCCGAGGGCGCCGACGCCACGACCGCCGATCCGAAGGACGCGGTCCAGCTGGCGCCGGCCGTCGACGAGGAGGCCGCGCCGATCAGCGACCCGTCGAACCCCGACGATCCGGCCTACTACGAGAAGTTCCACCAGCGCGTCCGCGAGAAGGGCGTGAACATGCCGCTCTACCGCGTCGTACGCGCGGTGCTTCTGCCGTTCTTCCTGGTCTACTTCCGGCTTGAGCGGATCGGTCGCGAGCACGTGCCGACAGACGGCCCGATCATCTTCGCCAGCAACCACCGCAGCTTCCTCGACCCGTTCATCATCGGCGCGATGACCAAGCGGCCGTTGTTCTACGTCGCCAAGAAGGAACTGTTCCGCAAGCCGCTGCAGGGCTGGTTCCTCAACTCGCTCGGCGCGATCCCGGTCGACCGTGGTCAGTCCGACGACGAGATGATCGAGACCTCCAGGGCGCTGCTCAACCGCGGCGACAGCCTCGTGATCTTCCCTGAGGGCACTCGCATCCGCCCAGGTGCCCTTGGCCGCCCGAAGCGCGGCGTCGGCCGCATGGCGCTCGAGACCGGCGTGCCGATCGTGCCGATCGCGCTGATCGGCACCGAGGCGATCAGGCGCGGCTGGCGCATTCGCCCGCACAAGGTCTCGATCCGCGCCGGCAACGCGTTGATCTTCCCGCACACTGAGAATCCTTCGCAGGAGCTGGCGGTGCTTGAAGCGCGGTCCAGCCCGGGCCTCCTGA
>CAZVTQ010000085.1:0-289 GCA_964630185.1 uncultured Candidatus Saccharibacteria bacterium | reverse complement strand
CGCATCTGGCCGCGCGTCGAGCTGCAGGGGGAGTGGCTCGGCGGACTGCCGCCGATGCGCAAGGCCGCGGTGATCGGATCCGGCGCGTGGGGCACCGCCGTCGCCGTGCTGCTGGCCAAATCCGGCATGGAGGTCGAGCTCGGGACGCGCACCGCCGACCAGGCCGAGGCGATCGACGACGAGCGCCGCAACGAGCGCTACCTGCCCGAGGTCGATCTTCCGCCGGAGCTGAGCGTGAAGGCCGCGGCGACGATCGAGCTGTCCGGTCAGGATCTGATCGTCTTCGCGA
>CAZVTQ010000084.1:0-1107 GCA_964630185.1 uncultured Candidatus Saccharibacteria bacterium | reverse complement strand
CGGCGGCATCTGCGAGCAACCGCGCCCGTTCTGCCCGCTCGGGCGCGGCGAGCGCGAGTCGGTGATGTACGTCGAGGTCGCGCCGCGCGTCGCGGAGCCGGAGAAGCTCGAGGCCGAGCTGCGCCGCCGGCTCGCGAGCCTCGAAGCGATTACGGACGACCACCGCCGCATGGTGCGCCTCGTGCGCGAGGCCGAGGCGAACGTCGAGTTCGCGGGGCAGTTCATTCCCGGCGCCGCCGAGCGGGCCGACAAGATCCGCCGCTTCCTCGCCTGGCTGCCGGCCGACAACTTCGTCTTCATGGGCGTGCGCCGCTACGCCGCGGAGCGCTCCTCGAGCGGCACGTTGCGCATCGCGCTGCGGCCGGGCGCGGGCCTCGGCCTGTTCCGCGACGACGCGAGCTCGCGCTTCCAGTCCGCGCTCGAGGGCGCGGCGATCCCGGAGGAGATCCGCGAGCAGCTCGCGGATCCGCGCATCATCCTGATCGGGAAGTCGCGCATCCCGTCGCTCGTGCACCGCGCGGGCCGCCTCGACCGCGTGCTCGTGAAGGAGCACGACGAGCGCGGGCAGCTCTCGGGCTTCACCGTCGTGTGCGGACTGTTCACGTTCCGCGCGCTGCGCACGCCGGGCTCGCAGATCCCGCTGCTCTACGAGCGGCTCGAGGCGATCCTGGCGGAGAAGCAGGCGGCGCCGCAGTCGCACCGACAGAAGGCGATCGTCACCACCTTCGACCAGACGCCCGCGGAGTTCCTGCTCGCGAGCCATCCCGACGCGTGCGCGCGCGTGATCGAGGACATCATCGCCGCGGAGGGCAGCGACGAGCCGCAGCTCGTGCTGTCGGTGGATCCGAACCGCCGCTCCCTCTACGCGGCCGTCGTGATGCCCCGCTACCGCTACCGCGACGAGCTGCGCGGCGCGATCGAGCAGGCGCTCGCCGCGCACTTCGGCCCGCTGCAGACGGACTCGCGCACCTCGTTCATCGAGGAAGACACCGCGCTGATCCACTTCTTCTGCACGCCGGCGGGGCCGCGCCTCGGCGACGCGCCGTTCGAGCAGGTGGAGCGCGAAGCGGTCCTCCTGGGCGTAGATGGCCACGGTCCGCAGCCCCA
>CAZVTQ010000083.1:0-1128 GCA_964630185.1 uncultured Candidatus Saccharibacteria bacterium | reverse complement strand
TGCGGTCCGGCACGATCGCGAGCTTCAGCGCGGGCGAGACGAAGCCCTCGCGCGGCGCGGCATGGGTGAAGAAGACTCCGGCCCACTCGCCGGTCTCTGCGGCCTCGTCAAGGTCTTGCGGCCTGACGCGCGCCAGGTTGTACTGCGCGCGCTCCAGCTCGCTCTGGCGGTTCCAGGCGACGATCGTCCGGTAGCCGCTGCGCAGCAGCTTCTCCAGCTCGACCTCGGCGGCGTCGAAGCCGCGAGCCATGCTCGCCGGGCGTTCGGCGCGCAGTTCGGGCTGACCTTCGGCGACGGTCAGGTTGCTGATCGTCAGCGCGGCGTCGGATTCCAACGCCGTCGTCAGATCGTCCGGGCGGACATAGAGCCCGTGCCCGCTGTCGTCGCCGTAGTTGGCGGCGATCTCGTCGGCCAGCTCGGCGAGCGACGCCTCGACCTCTTCGCTCGGCGCGACCGCCAGCCAGCTGTTTTCGGGAACCAGATCGAGCAGCGCGTGGAAGCGGTCGATCGGCAGCACGTCGGCGACGTCCAGCGGCGAGGCCTCGTCATCGTGGGCGGCGACGTCGCCACGATGCTCCTCGGCGAGTTCGGTCGCCGGCTCGATCTCCAACGATTCGATCTCTTCGAGCGAGCGCTGGGTGAAGGTGCTGAAGCGCCTGATCGACTCGATCTCGATGTCGAACAGCTCGACCCGCGCCGCGTGGTCGCCGGTAGCGGGAAACACGTCGAGGATGTCGCCGCGAATCGCGAACTGGCCGCGATCCTCGACGCGGTCGACACGTTCGTAACCCGACGTCGTGAGATCGCGAGCCACCTCGTCGAGATCGGCGACGCCGCCCCGCTCGATCGTGAATCCGTGCGGTCGCAGCGCCGGATCCGGCACGCGCTCGGCAAGCGCCGCCGCGCTGATCACGACGACCGCGTCAGTCTGTTCCAAAGAGTCCAGCGCGGCGATCCTCAGACCGACGAGGTGGGGCGGGGGCGCCAGGTGAGACTCGTAGAGCACGCCGCGCGCCGGGTAGTACTTGACCGAACGTTGCGGCAGGTAGAGCGCGATGTCGGCGGCCAGATCGCGTGCGGCCGTGTCGTCGCCCGTGACGATCAGCGCGTTGCGGTCGCCGGCGGAAC
>CAZVTQ010000082.1:0-1133 GCA_964630185.1 uncultured Candidatus Saccharibacteria bacterium | reverse complement strand
CGGTCGTCCCGAGCGACACCGTCAAGCTGATGCGCGGCCTCGGTTTCACAAACGTCAAAGGCCTGTCGGCAGGACAGTCGATCGAACACGAAGGCGTGACGATCGACGCAGTCCACGCGCTCCACGGCGGCAAGCGCATGCCCTGGCACCGCGACGCCGAGACGCTCGGATTCGTCGGCCGCGGCAGCCGCTCGTTCTACTTCGCCGGCGACACCGACATATACGACGAGATGTCCGAACTCGGCCCCGAGCTCGATCTCGCGCTGATCCCCGTCTGGGGCTGGGGCCCGAAGCTCGGCGAGGGCCACCTCGATCCCGGCCGTGCCGCCGAAGCCGTCGAACTGATCCGCCCACAGGTAGCCGTGCCGATCCACTGGGGCGGCTACCTTCCAGCAACCTTGGCCAAGCGCAGACCAGACCTACTCACGCAGCCGCCACGAGATTTCAAGCGTCTCGTCGAGGACCTCACAGTCGAAACCCACGTCGAGCTGATCGAGCCCGGCGAAAGTGCTCAGATCGAAAGGCCCACCAGATGACCGGACGCGCCAAATCAGTGATCGGAACCGTGGTCCGCGCGATCGTGCTGATCCTCTTCAACGGACTGGTCATCTGGTGGTCCGCGAAGCTCTTCTCGAACTTCCACATTCCCGACTTCCGCGACGCGGTGGTGATCGCCCTTTTCGTGATGGTCGCCAACGCGCTGCTCTGGCCGCTGGTGATCTCGTTGGCCCTGCGCTTCGCCGTGTTCACGATGGGGCTCGGGTCGATCCTGATCAGCGGCCTGATCATCGCCACTGCGACCGACGCGGTGGTCGGCACCGACGTCTCGGTCGGCGCGGCCGTCGCGACCGGTGTGATGGTCACGGTCGCCAACATCATCGCCAGCACGATCTTCTCGATCGGCGATCGCGATTGGTACTACGAGCGGGTCGTGATGCGCGCCGTGAAGCGCGCCGCACGGCGACAGGGCCGCGAGGTCGAATACACGGACGTCCCCGGCGTCTTCTTCCTCGAGATCGACGGGCTCGCCGAGCCGGTCCTGCGCCGCGCGATCACCAACGGTCACATGCCAACGATGGCGCGGTGGCTGAACGAGGGTTCCCACCGCATCGTCGGCTGGGAGTGCGATCTCT
>CAZVTQ010000081.1:0-1137 GCA_964630185.1 uncultured Candidatus Saccharibacteria bacterium | reverse complement strand
ATCAAAACAGTCGCGTTGAACGAAGAGTTCGTGGAATAGCGCCCTAAAGTGGACCCCTCTGTCAAGACAGATTTCATCCAAATTTAAGCTACGCCCATCGTTTCAATCGCAGCGAAGCAGCGCTGCCCTGTTATTCCGTCGACATGGTCAGGGATCCTCGCCCCGCCGCCCTGGCCATCGGCATACACCGTGTTCGGCGTCCGGTTGTCCAGCGACTGGTGCGGGCGCTCCCCGTTGTAGAACGCGAAATAGTCCGCCAGGCCACGGGTGAGCTCGGTGACCGTGCCGTAGCCCTTCAGATACACCTCCTCGTACTTGACGCTGCGCCACAGCCGTTCGACGAAGATGTGGTCCAGGGCGCGTCCACGCCCATCCATGCTGATGGCGATGCCTGCTCGCTTCAGGACGTCCGTGAACACCGCGCTCGTGAACTGCGAGCCTTGGTCACTGTTGAAGATGTCCGGCTTGCCAACGCAGCGCGTCCTCGAGGCAGTCGACGCAGAACGACGAGTCCAGGCTGTTGCTGATTCGCCAGGCCAATACCCGCCGCGAGTACCAGTCGATGATCGCCACCAGATACACGAAGCCGCGCGCCAGCCGAATGTAGGTGATGTCCGTGCTCCAGACCTGATGGCCCGGATGCGTCACGCTTGTTGACGGTCCCGGTGCCATCCCTGCCAAGCTCATCAGGCGCATCAGCCGCTGCACCCGCTTACGGTTGACGACGTACCCCTGGCGCGCCAGATACACGACCATCCGCCGGCTGCCGTAAAACGGCCGCCGCGTGTACTCCTCGTCAATCAGGCCACACAGCACCAGATCCTCCTCGAATTCCTCGCGTGGCGTCTGCCGTCCGTAGAAGGTCGCTCGTGCCACCCCTGCCAGTTCGCATTGCCGCGCGACCGCCAGTCCATCGTCTCGGTCTATCCAGCCCATGCGCGTCTCGCTGCTCATAGTCCGGACTTTTTTTTGAGCCAGTCCAGCTCCAACTTCAGCCGCCCGATCTCCCCGTACAGGCGCGCTTCGTCGGCGTACGCCGCGGGCTTTGGCCCGCGCTTGCGGTCGAACACCGTGGCCGCCCTCTCCATGAGCTCCTTCTTCCACTGCCCCACGACGACGGGATGGACTCCGTACTGC
>CAZVTQ010000080.1:882-1141 GCA_964630185.1 uncultured Candidatus Saccharibacteria bacterium | reverse complement strand
GGCCGGCGCGACCCATGTCCGGCCTTGCCGACCACGGCCTGCCGTTTGTTCGTCGGCGGTGATCGTGGTTCCGTGCTCGGCGCCTGCCTCGGCCAACTGCTTGGCAAAAGCGTTCGTCGAGTCGATCACCGCGTGATGATGGTGCGGGGTGCCGAGCGGTTTGTCCATGCCGCCCAAGCTAACAGTGGGGCTCAGCGCGCGGTGGCGACCGCGGTGATCGTCCCATGCACGAAGAGGTGATCCCCGGCGATCGGCGATC
>CAZVTQ010000080.1:0-872 GCA_964630185.1 uncultured Candidatus Saccharibacteria bacterium | reverse complement strand
CGACGCCTGGCTGTGGGCGGCGACGGTCTCATCGTCGCTGATCTCGACCATTTCACCGAGCTGTGTCCACCCTCCACCGGACGAGAGCTCGAGCTCGCAGTCGCTGTTGGCGTATCCGGGTCCGAAGGCGTTGACCTGCAGTTCGACGTTGGCGTTGACGATCAGCCGTGACGCTGTGTCAACAGTCAGCGCGCCGGTCGTGTCGTCGGCGAACTCGGTCAGCGAGAACATCGGCGTGAAGGTGGTGGGCAGCGCGAATCCTGGATTTCTCACCGCGAAGGCACCAGCGCTGACAGCCGGCCCGCGGTCGCCTTTGTCGCCCTTGTCCCCCTTTGCTCCGGCCTCGCCCCTGGGGCCTGCCGGGAGCTCGCCGGACTTGAAGTCCTTCGCCAGCAGTGAACGATCTCTGACCTTGGCGCTCGTGACGGCGTTCTTCTTGATCTGAGCGCTGCCGACGCTGTTTCGCGGGAGCTTGCTGACGGCATAGCCGGTGCCGCTGAGTGCGACGAAGAGGGCGATGCAGGAGATGACTAGTGCTGGAGAGGGGCGATGAATTTTCATCGCTGAATGTTAGGCATAAAAATGTCGCGTCAGAGCAGACCGAGCAGCGCTTCGATCAGTCCGTCGATCTCATGGCGCGTCGCTTCGGTGTCCGGCTCGAGCGAGTGTTCGCGCAGCGCAGCGGATGTGGTCGGACCGATCGACACGAGCGCGGGCGCGGCGAGGGCTTCCGAACCGCCAAGCGACCGGACCAGTGAGTGCACGGCTGAACCGCTGGCGAAGGTGACGAAATCAGCCTCGGCGACCGCCGCCGCCCGATCGTCGTCCAGGGCTTCGTGCACGGTGTCGTAGAACGCGACCTTGTGCACCTC
>CAZVTQ010000079.1:0-1148 GCA_964630185.1 uncultured Candidatus Saccharibacteria bacterium | reverse complement strand
AACCTCACCTCCGCCGACAACCAGATCTACTCGGGCGACGTCGCCACGGCGCACACGGCCGGCAAGCACGGTCTCACGCTCGAGATCACCAAGGAGCTCGGCGAGTGCGGCTTCGCGGTTCCCGACAACGTGGACGACATCATCGCGCAGGTGCGCGAGCTGCGGGCCACGGAGGCGGCGCCCGAGCCGGCTCCCGAGTCGACCAACTAGCGATCCCCGAAAGGCCCCGCCCCTGTGGCGGGGCCTTTCTGCGTCCAGTCCTTCTGCGTCTAGGGTCGGAAGGATGACCCCCGTCTCCCTCCCCGCGACCGTCGCGCGCTACCTCCTCGCCCTCGTGCTCGCCTTCACCGGCGTCGGGCATCTGACGTTCGCGCGCGTGGGCTTCCGGGGCCAGGTGCCGGCATGGGTTCCGCTCGACACCGACTTCGTGGTGCTCGCGTCGGGTGTGGTCGAGCTCGCGTTCGCCGTCGCCCTTGTCGCGCTTCCCCGCTGGCGCGTGGCAGTCGGCTGGCTGCTCGCGGCGTTCTTCGTCGCGATCTTCCCGGGGAACATCGCCCAGCTGACCGGCCGCGTGGACGCCTTCGGCCTGGACTCCGACCTCAAGCGCGCGCTGCGCCTGCCGTTCCAGCCGGTGCTGATCGCGTGGGCGCTGGCGTCGACCGAAGCGCTCACGACGCTGCGCGCCCCCAGGAAGGACGACGAGTGACCACCGCGGTCGCCGACGACCCGCTCGCGCTCGACCGGCAGGTCTGCTTCGCGCTGTACGCCGCGTCTCGTGCGGTGACGGCCGCGTACCGCCCGCTGCTCGAGCCGCTCGGCCTGACCTACCCGCAGTACCTCGTGATGCTCGTCCTCTGGGAACGAGGCACACTGCCGGTCGGCGACATCGGCGCGGCGCTGCACCTCGACAGTGGGACGCTGTCGCCGCTGGTCAAGCGCCTGGAGGCCGCTGGCCTGGTCGAGCGCCGGCGGTCATCCGACGACGAGCGACGCGTGCTCGTCGCGCCGACCGCGGCGGGCCGGGAGCTACGAGAGCGGGCGGTGGAGATCCCGGGGCGGATCGTCGAAGCCGCGCGGGTCGACCCCGAGGCGCTCGCGCTTGTGCGCCGCGCGTGCGTCGCGCTGCTCGGCGGCGAGATCGACCTGGT
>CAZVTQ010000078.1:0-1155 GCA_964630185.1 uncultured Candidatus Saccharibacteria bacterium | reverse complement strand
CGGTCTCGAACTGCTCGCCGGGGAGCTGCGCGGCGAGTTCGGCGCGGACGCGGTCGTGGCCACCAGCTACCACCGCGAACAAGCCTGCGTGCAGATCGACCCGAAGCGGCTGGTGCAGGTGCTGACGCATCTGCGAGACCAGGAGAGTCACGGCTACACATTCCTGGCCAGCGTGCACGGCGTCGACTACCTGCCCGAGGAGCCGCGGCTCGGCGTGCATTATGAGCTTCTCAACATGCGCCGCGTCGAGCGAGTTCGCGTCGTCGTGCGGCTCGGCATCGAGGACCCGAAGGTCGCGAGCGTGACGCCGATGTTCCCGACCGCGGACTTCCAGGAGCGCGAGGTCTACGACTTCTTCGGCGTGATCTTCGAGGGTCACCCGGACCTGCGCCGCATCCTCATGCCCGAGGACTACGAAGGATTCCCGCAGCGCCGCGACTTCGCGCTCGGTGGCGAGCCGGTGATGTTCACGCACAACGAGCCCGAGAGCCCGGGGTGGTACGAGTGAGCGACGACCAGCGCCATTCAGATCCGCTCGGCGTCAGCTACCGCGAGCGCGAGGAGTCGATCACGCTCTCGCCGCTCTCGGCGCAGATCGAGGAGCAGCGCGAGGCCAACCGGAAGGCCCGTGCGACCACGCAGGCCGACACGGTCCTGGCCCCCGAGACCGAGCTGCTGACGATGAACATCGGCCCGCACCACCCGGCCACCCACGGAGTGTTGCGGTTGCTGACCACGCTCGAGGGCGAAGTCGTCAAGGAGACGAAGCCGCTCGTCGGATACGTCCACACCGGCATCGAGAAGAACTGCGAGGACAAGTCGTACTGGAAGGTCATCCCGCTGATCGAGCGGATGGACTACGTCTCGTACTACTTCAACGCGCTCGCCTACTGCATGGCCGTCGAGAAGCTGCTCGACGAAGAGGTGCCCAAGCGCGCGCAGTACCTGCGCGTGATCCACCTCGAGCTCTGCCGCATCCACAGCCACATGGTCTGGCTGGGCACCAGCGCGCTCGACCTCGGCGCGATCTCGATGTTCTGGTACTGCTTCCGCGAACGCGACAAGATCCTCGACCTGTTCGAGATGTCCTCGGGCCAGCGGATGCACACCCGCTACTTCCAGGTCGGCGGCGTCGCCGAGGACATCCCGGTCGGT
>CAZVTQ010000077.1:0-1161 GCA_964630185.1 uncultured Candidatus Saccharibacteria bacterium | reverse complement strand
CGGTGACCGCGAGCACGAGCGCGAGGACGGCGAGGGCGATGCGGGTGGTGCGGCGCAACATGGTGGAACTCCTCGGGATGGATGGGCGTTCCCTGCTCAAGACGCCGAGGGGGCGTCTGCATTCCCTCTGTCGCGGACTCGACAAAGCCGGGCGGGGCCGGCAGCGGTCAGCCCGAAGGCGTGTCGGCGGCCGCGACATCGCGGTCGCCCCGCGCAGACGCGATCGAGACCACCGCGATCGCCAGGAACGTGAAGGCGGCGACCCGCGGCGCGAAGAAGGCGCCCGCGAGCGTCCCGGCAAGGTAGACGGCGATGAGCCACAGCGGCCGGCGCTCGGCCTCGCGGGCCACCCGGTCGCTGATGCCGTCGTGGTGCAGGTCGTCGTGGTGCGCGGCGTAGCGCCACATCACCGCCAGCAGCGCGGTGATCGTCAGCAGGGTGATGCCGTAGAGGGCGATGCCGACGCGCTCGGCGTCGCGCCCGTAGGTGATCGCGTCGGCCGCCAGCTCGGTCGGGAACGGCAGGAACGACGCGACGAGCAGCAGCACGAGGTTCAGGCGCATCATCACGCTGTCGACGAACCGCAGCGACGTGAACAGCGCGTGGTGCTGCAGCCACACGCCGCCGATGGTCAGGAAGCTCGTCACGTACGCGACGAACGAGGGCCACTGGTCGCTCAGGCCGTCGAGGAGGTCACCGAACGCGTCCGGGTCGACGTTGAGGTCGAGCACGAGCAGCGTGATGGCGATGGCGAACACGCCGTCGCTGAACGCCTCCACCCGGCCGGTCTCCCACCGCTGTCGCACCGCGCGAGTCTCCCGCAGCGGGCCGACGTCATCGGCGCTCAGGCCGCGCGCTCGACCTCGAACTTCATGCCCGCGCGGATGAGCCGCTCGCGCAGCGCGGGGCCGAGGGCCTGCGCGGTCGTGACCTGCCCTGCCGTCTCGGGCAGGTCGTCGTGCGCGAGGCACAGCGCGGACTCCGCGAGCATCTTCGCGGTCTCGGTGTAGCCGGGGTCTCCGCCGGAGACGGTCGTCACGACGTGCGTGCCGCCGCCGTCGCCGATGAACGTCACCTTGAACCACGAGGCGGCGCGGCGCTCCTCCGACGGTCCGGTGCCGGGCGGGCGCAGCGAGACGAGCTTGCGGCGCACCGGGGGAA
>CAZVTQ010000076.1:0-1161 GCA_964630185.1 uncultured Candidatus Saccharibacteria bacterium | reverse complement strand
GGCGCCATCGACGGGTACTCCAGGAACGAGATGCGCTGGCCCCCGCCGGTGTCGAACCAGTAATGGCGCGCGTCCGGATCGTCGTCGCTGACGGCCTCCTGCACGAGCGGCAGGCCGAGCAGGTCCCGGTAGAAGGCGGTCGTCGCCTGGAGGTCGGAGCTGATCAGGGTGAGGTGGTGCAGGCCGCGAATCGCCATGCGGCGCGGCTGCGCTGAGTCAGGCACGGAACGTCAGTCCTCCGGATCGACGACGGAACACCTCGCGCAGGGCGAGGAAGGAGATGAGGAACACCGCGACGGTGACGCCGAGGTTCACCAGGCGCCGCACGCCCGCGTCCACGGGCAGCTCGATGACGGTCGAGAGGAGCGTCATCGTGATCGCAGCGGGCACGAGCGCCAGCAGCGCGGAGTGCGACTTGAAGCCCGTGACGTGCTCGCGGATGGCGAGCTCCAGGCTGGCCAGGCACACGACGGCGACGCCGCAGCCCAGCAGGGTCCGGCCCTGGGGCCCGCCCCAGATGAGCCCGGCGACGACGAAGACGAGGCCGAGCACGATCGCCAGCTCGACGAGCGGTATGGGCGCCCAGATCGGCTTCGGCGCCTCGTCGCGGCTCGCCTTGGGCCGCCGCGCGCGCGGCACGGCGCTCACCGCTGGGCTCGGCGGCTGCTCGCGCGATGGTGGCGCGGGCGCGATGGCGCGCTTACGGCTGCGACGTCCCATGGGCCCGCCGGAGGCTAGTGATCTGCCGTTGCGGGGGCGTTATGGGCAGCCCGACGACAGCTTGACCTGCCACCAGCCGGCGAGCATCCCGATGATCCCCAGGCGCGGGGTGACCCGGTACGCGCCGCACCCGGGCTCGCCGAGCGCGGACCGCGGGATGCGCACGAACTTGTGACGCTCGGGCGCGCGGCGGACCTCCTCGAGGTAGCCGCGGACCTCGTCGATCTCCGCACGGCGCGCGCGGCGATGGGCTCGCGCCTCGGCGACGCGGGCGACAAGCGCATCGCGCTGGGCCTCCAGCTCGGCGAAGCTCAGCAGCCGCGGTGTGGCGTGACGCGTGGCGACCGCGACGAACGGCTCCCTGTCCCCCGGGTCGGCGAAACGGTCGGACGCCAGCTGGGCGAGTTCGCGCTCGAGATGACGCAGCTGGGCGCGCAGCGT
>CAZVTQ010000075.1:0-1163 GCA_964630185.1 uncultured Candidatus Saccharibacteria bacterium | reverse complement strand
AGGACGGCGTCCTGCGTGCCGCGCTCTCCGATCGCACCTCCGCAGGCCAGCTCGGCCTGCCGGCCTCGACGGCGTGCTGCCGCGCCGAGGGGTTCGCGCGCCAGCCGATCGTGCGCATGACGAACGTCTCCATCGAACCGGGCGCGGCGGGCAGCCTCAACGACCTCATCGCGAGCACCGAGCGCGGGCTGCTCCTGGAGACAAACCGGTCGTGGTCGATCGACGACCGCCGTCTGCACTTCCAGTTCGGCTGCGAGACGGCGCGGGAGATCCGCGACGGCCGCCTCGGCCGGCTGTACCGCGATCCGAGCTACGCGGGGGTCACGCCCACCTTCTGGGGCGCGCTCGACGCGGTCTGCTCCGCGCCGGCCTGGCGGGTCTGGGGCGTGATGAACTGCGGCAAGGGCGAGCCGGGCCAGATGCTTCCCGTCGGGCACGGGACCGCGCCGGCGCGCTTTCGCGACGTCGAGGTGGGCGTCGCATGAGGGACGCGATCGCGCTGGCCGAGCACGTGCTGACGTTCACCTCCGGGCGCGCGCTGGTCCGCGTCGTCGCCGAGCGATCCCTGAGCCTGCGCTTCGCCCGCTCGGCGTCGACGCAGTCGACGTCGGTGGAGGACCTCGACGTCGAGGTGGTCGTCTATGACGGCGGCCAGGCCCACTACCCGCTGCTGATCGGGGTCGAGTGAGTGCGACCGACTGGCTGAACCAACCGCTGCGGCGCACCCTCGGGGCAGCCACGGCCAAGGCCCTCGCGGCTCTCGATGTCGAGACCGTCGGCGACCTGCTCGAACACCGGCCGCGTCGCTACACCGAGCACGGTCAGCTGTCCGACATCGGCAGTCTGCGGGTGGACGAGCAGGCCACTGTTCTCGCCGAGGTGGCCAAGGTCTCCACGAGGCGTATGCGTCAGCGCAAGGGCACGATCACCGAGGTGGTCATCACCGACGGTCACCACCCGCTGGTTCTCACGTTCTTCAACCAGGTGTGGCGTGATCGGCAGCTGCAGCCGGGGGTCCGCGGCCTCTTCGCAGGGACGGTCTCGGTCCGCAACGGCCAGCGACAGCTGACACATCCCGAGTGCGTGGTGTTCGGCGGCGGCCACGAGGGAGACCCGGCGAGCGACGTCGACCGCGACCTGGGAGCCATCGAGCAGTTCACCGC
>CAZVTQ010000074.1:0-1166 GCA_964630185.1 uncultured Candidatus Saccharibacteria bacterium | reverse complement strand
AGTCGAAGCGTACGTAGGGCGTCTTGCCGACCTTCACCTCGCGGCGCTCGTCGGTCGGGAAAGCGTCGTCGGGCAGCTTCAACAGCGCGCCGGCCTCGGCGGCAAAGGCGTCGGCCACGGTCAAGCGCTTGTCGTCGATCCAAGGCCGCTGGAGGGCCTGTCCATTGCACCACTCCTCCGCCTGGGCGTTCAGGTCATCGAGATCGCGGAAGGTGCGGGCCTCGAAGAAAGCGCCGCGGATGAACCGGATCGCGCGTTCGACGCGGCCCTTCTCGTTGCCGCGCCGGACGGCCACGGGCCGCGGCTCATAGCGGTATTTCTGGGCGAAGGCGAGCAGCAGCGGGTTGAAGCGAATCGCTTGGCCCCGACGCTCGAGCACGGCGCTCTTCAAGTTGTCGTAGAGCAGGACGCGCGGGCAGCCGCCCCAGGCCCGAAAGGCCGCCTCGTGGCCCTGCAGGAAGTTCTCGGTCTGGGCGCCCAGGAAGAAGCGCAGGTAGATGCGGCGCGAGTAGGACAGAACGATCACAAAGGCGAGCAGCGGGCGCTGGGTGCGGCCGACGGTCAGGCTCGCGAAGTGAGCCCAGTCGACCTGGCCCTGCTCGCCGGGCAGCGTGCGCAGGCGCAGGTACGCCTCGGCGTGCGGCCGCGGGCGCAGCCGTGCGACGAGGCGCCGGAAGTGGCCCTCGCTCGCGATCAGGCCACGCTCCTGGGCCATCCCGAAGAGTCGGCTCGCTGCAAGGCGCGGATAGCGCTCGAGCGTCGCGAGCACGAACGGCACGAAGGAGTCGAGCTTGGAGGCGCGCGGCGCCGCCGAGCACGGAACGCCATCGCGCTGGAGCACGCGTGCGACGACGGAGTGGTGCACGGAGAGCTGCTTGGCGATCGTGCCGACGGACCAGTGCTCGGCGTGGAACAGGCGCGTGATCTCGGCTTCGAGTTCGGGAGCGATCGTCATCCCGACCTCCGGAACTCAGCACGGTGTGCCACGGCGGCGAGGAACCGGGCGGCGGAGGAAGCCGCGGCGGTGGAAGACCGATCGCGCGCGGCGGCAAAAGCCGCACAGGAACAGGTCGGGAACGGGGGAAGCGGACACCGATTCATGAGGAACCTCCGGGGTTTCGCAGCGGGGCGCGTGTTGTGCCCCAGGCCCGGCGGTCGGTGAACCC
>CAZVTQ010000073.1:0-1168 GCA_964630185.1 uncultured Candidatus Saccharibacteria bacterium | reverse complement strand
CGCCCAGCTACGTCGGCGGACAGCTCGGGCGCTCAGTGCTGTACGTCAACGGCCGCCACGTCCAGACGCTCACCGAGAGCGGGGCGGTGTTCAGCAGCGGCGTGCGTCGCTTCAGGGGCGGTCGCAACAACTACGAGATCGTCAGCCTGTTCGCCAGTGGCAAGTCCGCGAGCACGATCGGGTCGTTCACCCGCTGCTCGCGTCGCGGCTGAGCGACTCAGACCGCCGAGGCGTCGACCAGGGCTCGAACTTCGCCAGCGGCCCGGTAAAGGTTCGTGCCGTCGACCGCGGTCACCGTGACGTGACCGATCTTGCGGCCGGCGCGCGGCTGCTTTCCGTACAGATGCACTGCAGCGCCCGGAACGGCGAGCAGTTCTCGCGTCTGCGGCGCGCCACCGATCAGGTTGAACATCACGCACGGCTGAGCGGGCTTGGTCGCGCCCAGCGGCAGTCCGAGCACCGCGCGTATGTGGTTCTCGAACTGCGACGTCGGCGCGGCGTCGATCGTCCAGTGCCCGCTGTTGTGAACTCGCGGCGCAAACTCGTTGGCAACGAGACGACCGTCCACCTCGAACAGCTCGACGGCCAGCGCACCGACGTAGTCGAGCTCGTCGAGCAGCTTCAGGGCGATCGTCTCAGCATCTCGATCGAGCTGGTCCGTGCTCGCCGCAGGCACAGTTGAAGTGCGGAGTATCCCCGACCGGTGGACGTTCTCGGCGGGGTCGTAGGTCGCGGTCTCACCGTTGGCTGATCGCACCGCGACAACCGAGATCTCGCGGACGAAATCCATGCGGCCCTCGAGCACGCTCGGGGCCTCGCTGACCGCCGACCACGCGTGGCCGAGGTCGGTCGATTCCTCAATCCTGGTCTGGCCCTTGCCGTCGTAGCCGAAGCGTCGAGTCTTGAGGATCGCGGGACGGCCGACCGACGCGACGGCGCGTTCGAGGTCAGCGAGCGAGTCAACCTGCGCGTACGGAGCGGTCTCGACGCCCAGCTTCTCGAACAGACGTTTCTCGTCGAGCCGATCCTGGCTCGCCTCAAGCGCGGCGATCGAAGGGGCCACGTCGGCCTTCGAGGCGATCGCCTCCAGCGCCGGCGCGGAGACATTCTCGAACTCGAAGGTCATCACGTCGCTGCGCGCGGCCAGCTCGCGCAGCGCGTCCAGGTC
>CAZVTQ010000072.1:0-1169 GCA_964630185.1 uncultured Candidatus Saccharibacteria bacterium | reverse complement strand
GTCAGGCCCTCGTGCTTGCGCCCGCCGGGCGTCGTGCGGCAGACGAGGAGGATGTGCGACGCGAACTGCGCCTCGCTGATCCACGTCTTCTGGCCGTTGACGATGTAGCCGCCGTCGACCTTCTCGGCCTTGCACTGCAGTGCGCCGACGTCCGAGCCCGCGCCGGGCTCGCTCATCGCGATCGACTCGACGTTGCCGTTGACGACGCCGCCGAGGATCTCCTGCTTGAGCTCCTCGGTGCCGAACTTCTCCACCGCGCCGGCGGAGATCATGCTCACCCCGAACCCGCCGATCGGCAGCATGCCGCGCGACGTCTCCTCGAGGAAGAGCATGAGGTCGACCATGTTGCCGCCCGTGCCGCCGAACTCCTCGCCGATGGAGATGCCGAGCCACCCGAGTTCGGCGACCCGGCGGTAGAGCTCCTGGTTGTGCGGATGACGCCCGTGGTTGGTCAGCGCGTCACGCTGCTCCCGCGTCCCCACCTCGCGGTCGCAGAAGTCGCGGATGGCCTCCACGAAGGCAGACTGCTCGTCGGTCAGGGCGCTGGCGTTCGGGGCGAGTGTCGTGCTCATGTCGTGATCGTCGCGGGACAGGCCGCCCGAGGGCGATGGTTCCGCCATGCGCGGGGACGGGGCAGGTGTCGCCATCCCACACCGCGCCGACTCGCGGGTATCGGACAGCGCCGTCGGGCCGTGTCCGATTTCCGCCAGTATCGGTCGTGCCCATGTGCGACGGTGCGAGCATGCTGCTGGACGCGGATCGGATCTGGGAGGCCGTCGAGTCGGGCGACGCGCGCTTCGACGGCTGGATCTACGTGGGCGTGCGGACGACCGGCATCTACTGCCGCCCGAGCTGCCCGGCGCGGACGCCCAAGCGCGAGAACGTCCGCTTCTACCGGACCGCCGCGGCGGCGCAGGACGCGGGCTTCCGCGCCTGCAAGCGCTGCCGTCCCGATGCGACCCCGGGGTCGCCGGACTGGGATCTGCGCTCCGACCTCGTGGGCCGCGCGATGCGCCTCATCGGTGACGGGGTCGTCGACCGCGAGGGCGTGACCGGACTGGCCGCGCAGCTCGGGTACTCCGAGCGTCACCTGCACCGCCAGCTCACGGCGGTCGTCGGCGCCGGCCCGCTGGCGCTCGCCCGGGCGCAGCGCGCGCAGACCGCGCGGG
>CAZVTQ010000071.1:0-1177 GCA_964630185.1 uncultured Candidatus Saccharibacteria bacterium | reverse complement strand
CTCGCTCGCGGGTGGCGGGACGCTGGTCTCCTTCCCGGCGCTCCTCTGGCTCGGCCGCGACCTCACGGCCGGGGCGGTCGCCGGGCTCGCGGTGCTCATCGCCGTCACGCACCTGGTCACCGACGACGGGCGCCTGCTGCACGCGTTCGCCGTGCGCGTGAAGGGACTGGACATGGCGGCGAACGAGACCACGGCGATCTTCGGCGACCAGAGCGCCCACATCGTGATGCTCTACCCGCTCGCCCTGCTCGCGGCGGGGTGGGCCGGGTGAGCCGCCGGCCGCTGTTCGCCGTCGCGCTCGCGATGACGGCGATCGCGCTGGTGGCCTACGCCTTCGGCGCGCTGCGGCCCCAGGAGCTCTCGACCGTGGACGCGCGCTTCGACCTCCGCGGGTCGCAGGGTCCGGACGACCGGATCGTCGTCGTCGGCATCGATCAGCCGACGTTCCTCGCGCTGAACCTCCAGTGGCCCTTCCCGCGCGCGACCCACGGCAAGCTCGTCGACGAGCTGCGCCGCGACGGCGCGAAGGTCATCGTGCTCGACCTGCAGTTCACCGAGCCGAGCAGCCGCGGCGAGGACGACGACCTCGCACTCGTCGACGCGCTCGACCGGGCGCACAACGTCGTGCTCGCCTCCAGCGAGGTCGACCCCAGGACGGGGGAGACCCCGGTCTACACCCCGGAGCTCCTGCGCGACGTCGGCGCCCGGGTCGGCAACTCGCTCTTCCCCAACGACACGGACGGCCGCATCCGCCGGATGGAGCACACGCAGTCGCGGCTGCCGCTGCTCGGCGTCGTCGCGGCGGAGCGGTACGCGGGCAACGAGATCCCCGCCGCCGGATACCCGGCGCCGATCGCGTTCCGCGGACCCACCGGCACGTTCGGCGTCATCTCCTACAGCGACGTCCTGCGCGGCAGGGTCCCGGCGGGCACCTTCAAGGACAAGATCGTCGTCGTCGGCCCGACCGATCCGACCCTCCAGGACACGCACGCCACCGCGACGAGCGGCAGCACGCTCATGCCCGGCCCCGAGCTGCAGGCCAACGCGATCTCGACGGTCCTCGGCGACCGGCCGCTGCGCGAGGTCCCGCCGGTCGTCGACGTGCTCTTCATCGTGCTGCTCGGGCTCGCCGCGCCGCTCGTCAGCGTGCGGCTGGGCCCCGGCCGCGCGCTGCTCG
>CAZVTQ010000070.1:0-1181 GCA_964630185.1 uncultured Candidatus Saccharibacteria bacterium | reverse complement strand
GCCGATCTGGGCGACCCGGCCCGGGCGGCGTTCACCCGCATCGACGCGCTGCTCCAGGCGAAAGGGATTCCGCCCGCGACGCTCGATGCCAGGCGCCCCTATCTCGCCTGGGCCGCCGCGCTCGACCGGCCGGCGGCGCACGATCCGGAAAGGCGGCCGGAGCCGCGCCCGCCCGTGGCGCTCCGCCCGCGGCGGCTGTCCGTCACCGAGATCGGCACCTGGATGCGCGATCCCTACGCGATCTATGCGCGCCACATCCTGAAGCTGCGCGCGCTCGATCCGCTCGACCAGCCGCCGGATGCGGCACAGCGCGGCGACGCCATCCACCGCGCGCTCGACCGCTTCATGGACACGATGGCCGGGCTGCGCGCGCGCGCCGAGGACCAGGTTCCCGTCGGGGACCTGCTCGAGGCGATCCTGCACGAGTCCGGCTACATCGAGGCGCTGGAGGCCGAGCGGACGATCGAGGCGCAAGGCCGGATCGAGAACCTCCAGGAGCTCGTCGAGGTGGCGCGGGAATTTGATGCTGCGGAGCCGTCGGAGGACGACGCCGACACGCCGCTCGAGACGTTCCTGCAGCAGGTCGCCCTGGTCGCCGACGCCGACGGCCGGGTCGACGACGAGGGCCTCGTGACCCTCATGACCCTGCACAACGCCAAGGGCCTCGAGTACCCGATCGTGTTCCTCATCGGCTGCGAGGAGGGCGTCTTCCCGCACGCGCGGGCGCTTGACGAGGGCGGTCTGGAGGAAGAGCGGCGGCTCATGTACGTGGGGATCACGCGCGCCATGCGCGACCTCTACATCACGTACGCGCGGCGCCGGTCGGTCTTCGGCAACCCGCAGTACGGGCTGCGCTCGCGGTTCCTCGACGAGATCCCGCTGGAGTTCACCGACCGCGAGGACGAGCCGGTGTTCAAGCCGGGGCCGTCACGGTCGGGTGCGCGCAACGACACGCGGTGGGGCGCGCCGAGTCCGGCGCCCATCCGCGGCGCCCGGGCCGCTGCTGCCGCGACCATCGAGTTTCGCATGGGCGACGACGTCCAGCACGCGGCGTTCGGCGCGGGCGTGGTCACCGGCGTGGAGGCCGGGGGGATCGTCGTCGTCCGGTTCGCCAAGGACGGGTCAGAGCGCAAGCTCATGGCCGAGTACGCCCCGATCACCAAGGTATGAGCGCGACGATC
>CAZVTQ010000069.1:0-1187 GCA_964630185.1 uncultured Candidatus Saccharibacteria bacterium | reverse complement strand
CGAGAAAGTGTCGTGCGTTCCGGTGCCGTTCCCGTCGTCGACGTTCCACGCTTTGTACGTGACGTCGTTCTCCGTGTCCGTGACCTGAGCCTGAAATGTGAACTCGTCGCCGCGGAAACCCGTCAGCGCCGAACGCTGGATTCCGGTGACCACGGGCATCCGGTTATTGATCGTCACAGTGTGCGTGACTTCGGCGGATTCAGTGCCGTTGTCGTCGACCGCGCGAACTTTGATCACGTAAGTCGTCGGGCCGGGGTCGAGGACCATGTTCGTCGCTGACGGCGTCACTTCATCGTCGTCGTTCTCCGTGATGGCCGTACCGCCGCCGGTGTAAATCCAGTGGTAATCGACGTCATCGCCGACATCGGGGTCAGTTGATCCATTTGCCGAGCATGTGATGGCTTCGGCGCGGATCGCCTCTGTTTTGTCGCACGACAGTGTCGGCGTGGTCGGTGGCTGCGATCCGACCTTGATCTCGTGGGTGGTCGTCGAGGTCTCGAGCTCGTCGTCCGTCGCCGTGATCGTGACCGTGTAGATGCCGGGACTGGAGTACGAGTGCTGCAGGTTGTTGCCGGTGTCGCTGTTGCCGTCGCCGAAGTCCCAGGCGAAGTCGACGCTTCCGCCGTCCGGTTCGTGAGCCTCGGCGCTGATGCTGAACAGCTCGCCCACGTTGAGGTCGCCGGTCGGAGAGCGGGTGATCTTCGCCTTTGACGGCGCCATCGCCGCTTGGTACTCGTGAGCGCCAATGTCCACGCGTGCCGTCAGGTCGTTGTTTCCGTCGGTCTCGCGGCTCAGGCCGTCCACGTCTTCATCGGTGGAGGTGTACGGCGACGCGGAATTGCCCGCGTCGATCAACGGCGACGCGGATGTCGGGCGATGGTCATAGATGCCGGCGAACGTGTAAGTGGCCGGAGTCGTCGTGAGGTTGACCATGTCCGAATCGCTGCCGGTGCATCCCGGGGATCGCACAATGCGTGTCGGCTGCGTCGCCACGTAGCTCGTCGCCAACGCGGCAGTCGCCGCGTCTCCGCTCTGGACACACTCGAGCGTCTCGGATCCGGCGCCGTTCACGTCGATCAGCGAATCAAAGACCACGGCGTCGGTCGCCTGAGCCACCCCGGAGCTGCCGATACCGGCGACGTAGATGCCGGCCTGACTGGAATGGGTTCCGACGATCGTCACATTGC
>CAZVTQ010000068.1:0-1198 GCA_964630185.1 uncultured Candidatus Saccharibacteria bacterium | reverse complement strand
AGACAGTAGACCTTCTCATACAGCGTTTGCGCGCCCCACTCTTGGGCGGGCAACGAAGTCACGATGAATCGCGGATTCTCCTTGTCGCCGGTGATCTCGGCTTTGCCCACCACGCGGCGCGTCCGGCTCCAACTGCCGCTGGTGGTCTCATAATCGAATTCGGCAAACACCCGCGCGGGTTTGCCGGTGGCCGACTGTTGCGCACACGCCTGTTCCATCGACGGCTCCAACAGCCGCTCTAGCCTGGTATTCCGCGCGAACCCGAACAGGTAGTCGACCCTGTTGTCCTCACACCACTTCATCAGTTCTTCCCGGCAAAACCCCGAATCGCCACGCAAGACGATCCGGACCTCCGGCCACGATCGCCGGATTCGATTCACAACCGCCTCGACCTCGTTGGCGCTGCCGGCCGCTGCGTCTTGATTGGATGCCCGCAGCCGCGCGCACAGCAAGTGCTCGCCGCAAAAGATGTACAGAGGCAGATAGCAGTAGTGATCGTAGTAGCCGTGGAAGAAGCGTTGTTCCTGATGGCCGTGCAGCGGCACATCGGTCGCATCCAAATCGAGCACGATCTGCCGCGGCGGCTCGCCGTAGGACTCGACGAAGATGCTGGTCATCAACTCGTCCATCGCGCCGGTATCCCAAGTGATCTTCTTGTAGCGAGTCGCTTGATCGCCGCCAAGTTCCAGGCGGTTCAAAGTACTCTTGCCAGCCAGCGGAATTTCGTTACGACGCTTACCGGTAAGCAACGACAGCATGGAGTCCTTGCGCAATTGGTCGTGGTCGTTGATGTCCTCGTAGCCGAGGGCGATTCCGTAGACCCGCTGCGCGACCATCTCGGTCACTTCGTGCTGGATGAATCGCGGATCCCGGCGGTCTTGGAAGCAGGCGCCGAATCGCCGCAGCAGATTGATGCGTGTGTCGGTTTGCCGCAACAACAAGCCGCCGCCGTCCGAGGTCGTTTCCGGACCGGTGAAGTCCGCCACCACTGGCTTGCTGTAGTGCCCTGCAAACTCGAAGCTGGATTGGCGACACTCTGTCATAGCGGAAGCCGTTCTCCTTTGGTCTCTAACTGCTTGTGTCGAAACTCAGTTATGCCATAGAGAACGGCTTTTTGCTAGCGGCTTGTGAGATATGCGGGCTAGTGGCGAACGATGATAATGTTCGGGGCCGATTCGAACGCGCGCTGTTGCAACTC
>CAZVTQ010000067.1:0-1205 GCA_964630185.1 uncultured Candidatus Saccharibacteria bacterium | reverse complement strand
GATGTACTCCGTGATCTCGCGCCGAGCCTGCTCACGGGTTTCGTCGCGCCGATGATGCACCAGTTCATTCTTCAGCGTCCCCCAGAAACTCTCCATCGGGGCGTTGTCATCGCAGTTTCCCTTCCGACTCATGGACGGAATCAGGCCGAACTCCCGCAGCTGATCCTGATAGGCCTGGGCACAATACTGCGAGCCACGATCGGAGTGGTGGATCAGTCCCGGGCGTGGGCGCTTCGCCCACACCGCCGCGCCCAGCGCTTGGCTCACCAACGCCGTCGTCATCCGGGCCCCCATGGCATATCCAACGATCTCGCAGGTGTACAGATCCTTGATGCCAGCGAGATACAACCAGCCTTCCGCAGTCGGCACATAGGTGATGTCGGTGACCCAGGTCTCATTCGGGCGTGTGGCAACAAATGTTTGGGCCAAGACATTCTCCGCGACCGGCAGGGCGTGCGTCGAATCCGTGGTGGTTGTGAACCGGCGCACCGGTGTACAGCGCAGCCTCAGTTTCTTCCGCAGCCGCTTGATGCGGCCGATCCCAGCGGGAAAGCCGTCCTCCCGCAGTTCGGCTTGCAGCCGTTCTGGACCATATGTTTGCCGCGTGCGCACATGCGCGGCCTGGATCGCCACTTCCAGCCGCGCATTCTCCTGGGCGCGTTTCGACGGACGCCGATGCTGCCAGGCATAGTAGCCGCTTCGGGACACCTCCAGCACCTGACACAACACACGCAGAGGATACTGGAGACGCAGCGTCCTCATCAGCGCGTACCGGGCAGCTGCGCCTTCGCAACGTACGCGGTGGCTTTTTTTAAGATATCGCGCTCCATCCGGGCTTCAGCGAGATCCCGCTTGAGCCGGGAGAGCTCCGCCTCCAGCTCGGTCACAGGCCGTCGGTTTTCTCCCAGCGTCGCCAGCTGGCCCTGCCGCGCTCGACCCACCCAGCGCTCGAGCGTCCTGCCCGACATGGCGAGGCGGCGGGCGGCCTCCGGAATCGTCACCTGCTGTTCCAGGACCAACCGCACGGCCTGCTCCCGGAATTCCTTCGTATACTGCTGTCGCGGGACCTGTTCCATCTCACACCTCCAGCCCTCTCATTGGAGGTTGAAGGCGTCCACTTTCTCGAGCTTACCTCAATACGTCTGGGCATCAACCAGGTGGTGAACCAGGTGATCGTCGGGTCGGGGTGGTGTGGCATACACAGG
>CAZVTQ010000066.1:0-1211 GCA_964630185.1 uncultured Candidatus Saccharibacteria bacterium | reverse complement strand
CCGTCAGCGGGATGGACTCACCGAGGGTCTGCGTCTCGCAACCGATCTCCGAGCCCTTGGCCTTGCACGGGTCGTTGGGGTCCTGCCACTCGAACTCCTTGAGCTTCGGCGGCTTGGCGCCGGGCGGCGGGCCGTACGGCCAGTTGTGATCCCACGGGGTGAAGTGGTCGAGCGGAACGCGCCAGAGCTCGGCGCCCGGGTTGTAGCGGTCGGCCAGCGCGCGCCGCTCGTCGTCGGTGATGCCGAGCTTCGTCAGCGCCGCGCCGGTGTCCACGGCGCCGTCGCCGGTGACGTCGAGGCCCGCGAGGCCGTCGACCCCGCTGATGACCTTCAGCACCTTGCCGTTGTTGCCGGCCTTCCACGTGCCGTCGGCGCGGTCGTAGTAGCCGGTCGGCACGACGCCGCCGACGGGCGCGCCGGTGAAGTTCTCGACGTAGTTGAGGACCGGCTTGGAGAAGTCGACGCGGGTCGCGTTGGCCTTCAGCGCCTCGTCGATCGAGTACTCCGCGGCGTACGTGTAGCCCGTCGTGTCCGGCAGCGTGCCGGGCATCGCGGCGTCACCCTCGTCGCCCTGCGTGAACTCGGTGACGCGGACCTTCAGGTCGGCGATCGGCTTCTTCGAGCCGTCGGGCAGCGTCATCGTCGCCGTCGTGTCCTTCGTGAAGAACAGCAGGCTCTGGCGGCGGCCGTCGGCGTCCTTGCTCGGGCTGCTCGCGGCGACCTGGATCGGGGCGGCGCTCTTCGGGTCGATGTCCGTGACGGCGGGGTCGACGGGCACCATGACGATGTCGTTCTGCACGTCGTAGTCGCGCCAGCTGGGGTCCAGCGCCCGCTGCACCTGCAGGAAGCCGGCCGCCTCGTAGACGAGCGTCAGCGTCGCGCCGTTGACGGCGAGGTCGTACGCGCCGTCGGCGCGGGTCTTCGTGTAGCCGAACTCGGGGTGGTCGAGCACGGTGACCTGGACGTCCTTGATGGGCTTGCCGTCACGGTCGACGACCTTGCCGCGGACGACCGACACGCGCTCGGGGTCGATCGTCCCGGCCTTCACGCCGCGCTGGACGGGGTTGCTGCCGGAGTACAGGAAGCGCGTGGCGTCGTAGACCGAGGTCGCGGCGTCCTCGTTGAGCTTGGGCGCGACCTTCGCCGGGTCGGGGACCGGGCCGGGCGGGTCGGCGGGCGGGTTCGGACCGGGCGGGGTCGGGGCCGGGGGC
>CAZVTQ010000065.1:0-1215 GCA_964630185.1 uncultured Candidatus Saccharibacteria bacterium | reverse complement strand
GGCAAGGGTCCGGCGCAGCATCGACACACCGGTGTGGTCGGACACCGCCGGCTCGCCTTGACGCACGCGCTCAGGCCGACGGGCCGCGCTGCTCGAGCGCCGCCATGCCCGCGTTGGCGACGACGATGTCCAGGCCGCCGAGCCGATCGGCGACCTCGCCGACGCAGCCGTCGTCGCCGGGCGGCCACGGACGGTCCGCCTGGGGGCGCGGCAGCACAGCCGCGGCGGTGCGGAGCGGATCGAGCAGTCCCATCCGGCCTACCCTCCCGCACCGCGCGGCGGACACGCCAGTGCGACCGCCACATCGCAGCGCCCGGACCCGTAGCGTGCATCACATGCCGGGCCTCGTCGACCTGCACTGCCACATCCTTCCCGGGCTCGACGACGGCGCCGTCGACCTGGACGACAGCCTCGCGATGGCGCGCCGGGCCGCCGCCGACGGGATCGCGACGATCTGCGCGACGCCGCACATCCGCGCCGACCACGACGTGCGCATCGAGCACCTGCCTCAACGGGTCGCGGCACTGAACGACGCGCTCGCCGAGGCCGGCATCGCGGTGACGATCGTGACCGGCGGCGAGCTCGGCGCCGAGCGCTTCCCGGCATTGAGCGACGACGACCTGCGCGCGATCTCGCTCGGCGGCGGCGGGAAGTGGATCCTGCTCGAGCCCCGCCCGGGGCCGATGGACGACGCGCTGGAGGCCACCGTCGACGCGCTGCACGGCCGCGGCTTTCGCGCCGTCATCGCGCATCCCGAACGCCACGCGGGCGCGGACGCCGCCGACCGCCTCGCCGCGCTCGTGGCGCAGGGCGCGCTCGTGCAGGCCACGGTCGAGTTCCTCTATGAAGGCGGCGCCGCGCCGGTCCTCGCGCAGTGGGCTGCGGCGGGCCTCGTCCATCTCGTGGGCAGCGACGCGCACACGTCGCGGGCCGGGCGCCCTGCCGCGGTGTCGCGCGGACTGGGCGCGCTGCTCGCTGTCCCGGCGGTCTCGCCGCACATCGACTGGGTCGCCCGCGACGGCCCGCGCGCGGTCATCGCCGGCGAGGACGTCACCCCGCCGTTCTGACGAGCCGCACCGCCGGCTGCAGCTCGCGGATCGTCTGCGCATCCGCCGATCCCAGGCCGTGGCGCAGAAAGTTCGCCGCCCCTGCCGCGGCACCCAGGGTCAGCGCGTCCTGCCACGCGCCGCCCTGCGCGAGCACCGCGGCGATCGC
>CAZVTQ010000064.1:0-1217 GCA_964630185.1 uncultured Candidatus Saccharibacteria bacterium | reverse complement strand
GCCCGCGCTGCTGGGCAAGCTCGGGCCGAAGGTCGACAACATCTCGCTGCCGTGGGTCCATAGCGGTGAACACCGCTCGCCGAAGTTCGCGGCGTGGGCCGAGCGCCTGTGGCGCCACCCGATCGCGTGGGGCTCGCTGGCGCTGGTCATCCTCGCCGTGCTCATCATCCCGGTGTTCGGGCTGAAGACCGGCATGCCGTCGATCAAGGTCGTCCCCGACGGCGACGGCTCGCGCGTGGCCTACACCCAGGTGCAGGATGCGTTCGGCAAGGGCGCGCCCGGCGCGCTGCAGATCGTCAGCGCGCAGAACGACGCTGCGAAGGTGACCGCCGTGGCGAAGGCCGACCCGGGCATCGCCCAGGTCATGCCCGCCATGCCGGGCAGCGGCGGCAGCGCGATGATCCAGGTGGTCCCCAAGGAGGACCCGTCGGACTTCGCCGTGGGCACGACCATCGACCGGCTCCGGGACACGCTCCCCGCGTCGGCGCTGGTCGGCGGCGCACCCGCGGAGAACCACGACCTCAAGACGGCGCTCAACGCCAAGACGCCGCTGGTGATCGGGGTCGTGCTGCTGCTCGGGTTCCTGCTGCTGCTCGTCGCGCTCCAGGCGCCGATCCTCGCCGCCGTCGGCGTGGTGACGAACCTGCTAGCCGTCGGCGCGGCGTTCGGCGTCGCCCGGCTGATCTTCCAGGAGGGCCACGGTGCTGGGTTGTTCGGCATCGAGGTGCAGGGCTTCCTGGACGCGTGGGCGCCGGTGTTCTTCTTCGCGATGGTGTTCGCCATCTCGATGGACTACACGGTGTTCCTGCTCTCCAGCGCCAAGGAGCACTGGGATCGCAGCCACGACCCGAAGGAGGCGATGGTCGGCGGAGTCGCGCACTCGGGCCGCGTGGTGTTCGCCGCGGCGGCGGTGATGGTCGCGGTGTTCTTCACGTTCGCGTTGAGCGGGCCGCTGCCGCCCAAGGAGATGGGCGTGATCCTCGGCGTCGCCGTCCTCCTGGACGCGTTCCTGATCCGGCTGCTGCTCGTGCCAGTCGCGCTGCGGCTGCTGGGCAAGTGGGCGTGGTGGCTGCCCAAGCCGCTGCACAAGGTGCTGCCCGACGTCCGGTTCGGGCACGCCTGAGGCCGACTACGGCGGGACGGGGTGGGGCAGCAGCTCCGCCGCGTCCCGCCCGGAGATCTCGTTCAGCGACCGCCCCTTCGGCTCGATCCGCAGC
>CAZVTQ010000063.1:0-1226 GCA_964630185.1 uncultured Candidatus Saccharibacteria bacterium | reverse complement strand
ATCTTCACCAGGTAGCCCAGCAGCTCCTCGACCTCGCCGGGCTTGGTGTCGAGCATCCGGTAGACATGCCAGAGCGTCGGCGCGGGCTCCACCAGGCACACCGCGTAGATCGCTTGGCGCAGGAACGAGTCCGACGCGGCCTGGATCGCGCCCGCGGGGTTGGCCTCGATCAGTGCTTGGAGAAAGACGGCCGCTCGCGCGCCCGCGCTGGCGGGAATCGTCAGGGGGTTAATGCCGACCTCGGGGTGTCCGAGGTCGAGGTAGTGGACGGTGCGGTCGAGCGGTGCGAGGCCGAGGCACAGCTGGGCGAGTGGCCCCTTGGGATCGATGAGGACGACCGCGCGGCCGGGGTCGTGTGTGTCGTTTCGGAAGTGGCGGGCGAGCACGGAGCTCTTGCCTCCCCCCTGCCCGCCGATCAGCGCGTGGCCGTACTTGCGATCCGCCGCGGCGAGCGAGACGGGCCCGTGCTCGTCGCGGAAGAGCGCAGTGTCCGACACGCGGTGGATGCCTGCCGGTGCGCTCGCGCGACGGACTGAGGATCGGATGAGCGATCCGTGCTTGACACGTCCCCGCGGCAGTTGCCAGATCGTGGCCAGTTCGGACGTCGACATGACGCCGCGCGCGAGCCCGGGGAGCGGGTTGGGCATCGCACAGCGAATGCGGTGGGCGTAGAGCGAGCGCCGGACGCGGATCTCGCGTCGGCTGAGCTCATTCTCTGACCGCAGCTGCGTGAACAGTCCGGCCACGCGCGTGACGGACGCTGGGTCGTCCCCCGTGACGCGTAGGTCGACCAGGTAGAGCGTGCGGTGTTGAAGCTCGAGTGCGCCCTTGAGTTCTTTGCGCTCGACCACCGAGTCGACTCCGAGTTCTTCAGGGTCGCGGCGATCTGCGTGCTGGAGGCGATGCTCGCGATGTTTGAGCAGACTTCGGGCCCGCCGGTGCACTGCGGCTGGAGCAGGAACCAGGAGGAGCTGGACGGTGAGCGCGCCCTCGCCGTTGGCGAGCAGTGCAACGAGCGTCTCGGCGAATGCGTGTTCGTAGTTTCGCGTGGTCTGGATCGACAACACGAACGAGCGCCGCTTCTTCAGGCGGCTGATCGCGCTGAACCAGTCGGGCACGCCGTCAACGGCCTGCAGTTCGACGTCGGGATAGAGATCCTCGAGGGGACCTCGGACCGCGGGAAGCAGGGTCGGGTCTGCGGCGACGACGAACCGTACGGAGCGGTC
>CAZVTQ010000062.1:0-1235 GCA_964630185.1 uncultured Candidatus Saccharibacteria bacterium | reverse complement strand
GATGCGGCAGGGCCTCGCAGGGTGCGGACTCAGGCCGAAGGAGTACCGACAACAGTCGCGGTGACGTCGGTTCGGTGTGATGGTCACCAGCCGCGCAGGATGTATGCCGGCGAGTCGTTGCAGGTGCGCGGAACCGCGTGAGGTAACACCGTTCTCAAGGGGCACGTCGGGTGAAGGACTCGAACCCGCGACCTGCTGCATGGCAATCGGGAACGCTCGGGTGCGAGAGCTGCCTGAAGCGCCCGAGAGCCCGGGCGTTTCGCCAGGTTTCATGGGCGATGCGGCGGACCTCGGTTTGGGGCGTTTTCGGGCGTTTATGGGGACGTTCGGACACTGTTCGGACACTGAGCGTGTCCGAACGGGCGTTACGGCTTGCCGTCTGACCAGAACCGCGAGTTCCGGATCATGCACTGGCCTGTAAACCAGGGCGAGCGGCCGGGCGGCTCGGCGAGACGTCGAGAAACGGACGAGATTCAGCCGCACGGCCGTCTGACGGCAGTGCGCGCACGACGGCCCGCAACGCGAACACGCCTGGGTCGGATGGCCTGCAGGTTTGCCCGTAGGCTCGCGGCCATGAGCGAGACCGAGACCGTCTCCGGTCCAGAGGCGTGGATGAACTGGCATGCGCATCGGACTGGCTTGCCCCGCCGGACCGAGTCACACCCGGACGCGGTCGTGGTACGGCCGCTATGGCGAGAGTTCGTCTTGTCATCCGACGCGGACATCGACAATTGGCTTGAGGTCGGTCCGTACGAGTTCATCGGCTTGAACCCAGCGGGCGGCGCCGTTCTCGGCCAAGCTCGACGTGTGCTGCTGCTGCGGGTGTGGGATCACATCCCTGATGGCCCGATCCCCGGCGATCCCATCGCCTCGGATGGGATGCAAGTGCATCACTTCACCGGCGGCGATGCCGGCGATGAGCTCGCCGCCTTGGTCGGACTGGCCCTCGGTCGCCGTTTGAGGTCCGGGGGGATGACGAGGCAGGGGCTCCCCCTGAAGAATCACCCTCTCGGACTCGCCTCCGAGTACCAGTACCGCGAGCAGGTGTTGCAAGCTCCGCACCGACAGCCGATGTTGCCCGGCATCGCTGCCTCCGCCAGCATCCTCGACGCTAAAGGTCTCCTTGGTCGATACGCAGGACTCGATGTCACGGACGCGGTAACGCTCGTCCGTGCGGCTCGTCAGTACGGCGACGCGCTGTGGGTAGCGGATGCTGATCCCCGCCTAGCTTGGAT
>CAZVTQ010000061.1:0-1241 GCA_964630185.1 uncultured Candidatus Saccharibacteria bacterium | reverse complement strand
CCGGCGTCGGGTGCGGGTCGGAATCCTGCGTGCCCTGGGCGAGCTGCGAGAAGTCGTTGGCGCCCCAGCACCAGACAGTGCCGTCGTTCTTGGCGGCGCAGGTGCCGCGATCGGTAGCGCCGATCGTCGTCGCCCCTTCGAGCCCGGCGACCGGCGTCGGAGTCGGACGCGGGTTGGTGTCGCCGGTGCCCAACTGACCCTGGGCGTTGCCGCCCCAACAGCTGACAACGCCGTTGTCGGCAAGCGCGCAGGTGTGGCTGCCGCCGGTCACGACCTCCGGGGTGATTCCGCCGTTGGCGGAGGCGGCGGCCGGAAGCGCGAGACAGACGAGCAGGGCACAAAAGAGTGCGGAACGGTGGATGCGGCGGCGGGCGGTGTGCATGTGAGCTCCTGGTGGCAGGTGAATTCGGCGCGGCGGGTGGCCGACAACGGGTGTTTTCGTCATTCTTCCCCCGTTTCATGCAGCTTTTCGGCGATGGCGGACGTTCAGCCGAGAACAGACCATTTCGGGCGCTTCACAAATCTATAATGAAGGCACTTAGATTTTCTGCGCCGATCGTTTATAATGATCGCAAAGCTTCGATGCCCGGAACCCCAATCCAGAAGTATGAATCCGGGCGAATCACCTGAACCAAAGGGAGTACCAGCAGCAATGGGCAAGACAATCGGAATCGACCTCGGAACCACCAACTCGGCAATGGCCGTGCTTGAAGGCGGCGAGCCGACGGTCATCGAGAACGCGGAGGGCGGCCGCACAACCCCGTCCGTCGTGGCCTTCACCGACGGTGGCGAGCGCCTCGTCGGCACGATCGCCAAGCGACAGGCCGTCACCAACCCAGAGAACACGATCTTCTCGATCAAGCGCTTCATGGGCCGCAAGGAGGCCGAGGTCAAGGAAGAGGAGTCGATCGTCCCGTACAAGGTCGTGCGCGGCGAGAACGGCGACGTGCGCGTCGACGTCTCGGGCGACAAGCAGCTGACTCCCCCCGAGATCAGCGCGATGATCCTGCAGAAGCTCAAGAGCGACGCAGAGGCCTACCTCGGCGAGACCGTCGACAGCGCCGTGATCACCGTCCCGGCGTACTTCAACGACGACCAGCGTCAGGCGACCAAGGACGCCGGCAAGATCGCCGGCCTCGACGTCAAGCGCATCATCAACGAGCCGACCGCGGCCGCCCTGGCCTATGGCCTGGACAAAGAGAAAGCCGACCAGACGATCCTCGTCTTCGACCTCGGCGGCG
>CAZVTQ010000060.1:0-1244 GCA_964630185.1 uncultured Candidatus Saccharibacteria bacterium | reverse complement strand
GCGCCGGCCGAGACGTCACCGTACGGTGAACTTGCCGTTCGTCTTTCGGAGCGCATGACGGCGAAGCTTCGCGCCGTCAGCGAAGAGCAGAACGTTACCGTCAATAATTTCCTCCAAGCTGGGTGGGCGCTGCTGCTCAGCCGTGAGGAACCGCCGCTCCCCGCCCAGACGCGCGAGGAGCTCGACCCGTCCTCGCTGACGGACCTGCCGATCGTCGGCGCGTTCGCCTGCCGCGGCTTCCAGCACGCGATCTCGCACCTCCAGGGTCTCGGGATCCGCCCCATCGTCGCCCAGCACGCGCACGACAACGCGCTCATCCAGGGCCTCGCCGCCGCGGGCGTCGGCGCCGCGCTCCTCCCGCGCCTGGCCTACACGCCCGACCCGCGCCTCACCGTCATCCCGATCGACGACCTCATCCCGCCGCGCCGGGTGGGCCTGTCGTGGCGCGCCGACCGGCCGCCGTCGCCGGCCGCGCAAGCGATGATCGACACCGCGCGCGAGGTCTGCGCGTCGCTACAGCCCACGTGGGAACAGCAGGGCGCGCTGCGCGCCGCCTGAGCTACTGACGCGTCAGCGCGACGATCTGCGGGATCTGCACGTAGTCGCGGTACGCCGCAGCGGCCACCGCGTAGGCATGCGTCACACCGGGGTGGCTGAGCATCGCCGCGACGCTGCGATGCACCTGGCCGGGGCGCAGCGCGCCGACGTCGCGCCGCATCTGCGCGATCTCCCTGGTGCTCAGCTTGAGCCGGCGCGCCAGATAGCGGCGCTCGGTGCGGGTCAGACCGCTGCGGCGGACCCGCGCCAGTCGGGCCCGGATCGCCGCCGTCGACGCCATGGACCGCTTCAGCGGGGCGCTGCGGCGAGCCAGGCGCGCGGCGGCGCGGCGCAACGTGACGGCGCGATCCAGGCTCGTCGCCAGGCGCTTCGCGTAGGCCACGGCGGCCCGCATCTGGCGCCCCTCCCACGCGCGATCGCCGGCCACGCGGGCGCCGCCTGCCTTGTCGAGCGTCGCGCCGAGCGCTCGTGACAACCGGGCGATGCGCTGCTCCTCGCGGAAGTACGCCAGCAGGGCGCGGGACGTCCGCGCGTTCACCCCGGGGTAGCGGCGCACGCGCGTGAGCGAGGGGGCCTTCGGTCGCACGATGGCGCGGAACTTCGGATCAGGCGGGTCGGCAAGAGCCCGCTCGGTCGCCTCGCTCAACGCCTTCGACGCCTCTGCCGTGAGGGGCACGACGTACTCC
>CAZVTQ010000059.1:0-1253 GCA_964630185.1 uncultured Candidatus Saccharibacteria bacterium | reverse complement strand
CCGCCTCGCCCGCGGCCTTGATCCTGGCGGGGAGCTGGTCGAGGAGCGCGTCGGCTGAGGAGGTGTCGGTCGGTTGCAGCGCGGGCTCCTCCAGCGTGCCGCCGTGCATGCCGGCGACGGACACCTTGGTGCCGCCGACGTCGACGCCGATGAGCCGCTCAGCCATGGGCCGGAAGCCTCCCAGACGGCGGGGCGATCCGGTAGCGCAGAAAGAGCGTTCCCAGGTACTCCGACATCGACACGAGGTCCATGGACACCGTCTCCTCCAGTGGGGTTCCGGCGACGGCTGGGGCGCCGGAGCCGCCGACGAGCAGCGGGGAGAAGCTCAGGAGGTACTCGTCGACGCACCCGGCCGCGAGCAGCGCGCGGTTCAGCGCCGGGCCGCCCTCGCAGAGCAGGACGCGGACGCCGTGGCGCACGCGCAGGTCGCGCAGCGCGGCCGCCGGGTCGGCGTCGGCCCCCGTGTAGACGGCACGCGGCTGGTCGGGGTCGGTGAGCAGCGGGGCGTCGGGGAGGTTCCCCGAGCGGCTGAGGATCACCGCGAGCGGGTCGGGGGCGAGGCCGTTGGCCGCGCGGCGCTCTCGCCGCTCGGGCTCGGGGATGAGCCGCCGGTAGCGCTCGGCGGCGATCGTGCCGGTGCCGGCCAGCACGGCGTCGACCTGCTCGCGCAGCGCGAGGAACACCGTCCGGTCCGACCGGTCCTTCGCCAGGCCGCCGGACTGTCCCTCGCGGCTGGCGTGCCCGTCGGCGGACACGATCATGTTCATGAGCACGTAGGGCCGGTCGTCCGGGGCGTGCGCGGCGAGGTCCAGCCCGGCGTACAGGTCGCGGGCGTCGACGGGCCCGGCCTCGGCCTCGGGGAGCAGGCGGCGCAGGGTGAACGCGGGCGGGGCCGGGGCCACGTGGGCAATGTAGCCCCGCGTGCGGGGGAAGATGCGGCGCCGTGGCGAGTTTGTCGGCGTAGATCCTGCAGAAAGCGCCACGGCGCGAACCGCGGGGGCCGGTTCGCCCGTACCTCTGGCACATGCTCGACACGCTTCTCGATCGCACCGTCGTCGGCGGCTACACCAACGTCGGCTACCGACTGCGCGCCCGCGGCTTCGACGACCTCCCCCGCATGGACGGGGAGGTCGCGGCTGTCACCGGCGCCACCGGCGGCATCGGCCTCGCCGCCGCCGAGGGCTTCGCCCGCCTGGGCGCCGACGTGCGCCTGTTCGTCCGCAACGCCGAGCGCGGGGAGAAGGCCGCGGCGG
>CAZVTQ010000058.1:656-1259 GCA_964630185.1 uncultured Candidatus Saccharibacteria bacterium | reverse complement strand
GCCTTCGGCGTCGTCCGGCGGAGGTTTGCGCCTGGGCTTCTTCTTCGGAGCATCGCCCGCATCTCCGGTCGCGCCCTTGGCCGTACCGTCCTCGGTGGCGCGCGGCTTGCCTTTGCGCTCGCCGTCCTGCGGCGCGCCCTTCTCCGCGAGATCGGCGCCGGGCGCAGCCGCCGCGGGATCGCCGCCCTTGCCCTTGCCTTTTCCTTTGCCCTTCTTGCGCGCGCCGCTCGTCCCGTCCACGCTGGGCTTGAACTCCGGCCGTTTGCCGAGCTGCACGCGCGCACCCTCGCGCAGCCGATCGATACCGTCGATCACGACGCGCTCGCGCAGATTCGTTACGTAGCCGTCCATCGCCGAGCTCGGCATGAAGTGCTCGACCGGGTCGCGCGCTCCCGTGATGAAACATGCGGGCACGTCGATGGTCCGGCCCGCGAGCGCCTCGTCGGCCTGCCAGTTGCGGTCGATGTTGCGGTACCAGTTCAGCCCGCCGGTGAAGCCGCTGCGGGTGTACGCGTCGACGTAGACCTGCAGCTCCTCGTCGGTCATGAACGGCGGGGTCGGCGGGTCCTCGTCGAGCTCGACCCACGCGGGGTTCCACACCTT
>CAZVTQ010000058.1:0-646 GCA_964630185.1 uncultured Candidatus Saccharibacteria bacterium | reverse complement strand
CCTTCGTGGTCGCGAGCGTGCGGCGGACGTCCGCGGCGAGCGCGGCGTCGGCGGGGCCGGGGGTCTGGAACCAGACGATGTAGAAGTCCTCGCCGAGGTGGCGGCGCATGATCGGCAGCGGCTGCGCGGGCGCACGCGGGACCGCCGGAACCGAGAGGCCTGCCACGCACGCCACGCGCTCCGGCGCGGCGAGCGCGATGTGCCACGAGAAGCTCGACCCGAAGTCGTGGCCGACGAACGCGGCCCGCTCGGCGCCCGCGTGGTCGAGCAGGGCGAAGAGGTCGGCCTGGACCGTCGCGTTGTCGTAGTCCTCCACCGGCGCGGTGCGCGTCGAGCCGCCGATCCCGCGCAGGTCGGGGACGAGCACGCGGTAGCCCGCCCCGGCGAGCGGCGCGATCTGATGGCGCCAGGAGAACCACAGCTCCGGGAAGCCGTGGACGAGCAGCACCACCGGCCCGTCGGCGGGGCCGGCTGACGCCACGTGCAGCTCGACGCCGTCGCCCACGAGGATCTGATCGTGCGCGACCGCGCTCACGCCCGCGATCCTATGCTTCGCCCCGTGCTCACCACGCCGGTCAGCGTCCGCACCGCCCGCCCGGAAGACCGCCGTGAACTCGCCCGGGTCCTGGCGCGGGCCTTCTACGAC
>CAZVTQ010000057.1:0-1261 GCA_964630185.1 uncultured Candidatus Saccharibacteria bacterium | reverse complement strand
CAATCGGGGTGGGCGTCGCGAGGCCTACGCGGGGCCGCCGCGCGGCGGCCGAGGCCCTGGCGGCGTTCGCACTGGTCTTCGCCGGGTGCGGCGCGATCGTGACCGCCGCCGAGTACGACGGCAGCCTGGGCACGGCGGCGATCGCCGCGGTGTTCGGCTTGGTGGTGATGGCGATGATCTACGCCACCGGCCACCTGTCGGGCGCGCACATCAACCCGGCCGTAACGCTCGCCTTCACGCTCACCCGGCATTTTCCGCTGCGCGACGCGGTCGCCTACATCGGGGCGCAGCTCGTCGGCGCGCTCGCAGGCGCGCTTGCGCTGCTGGCTGTCTGGCCCGCGAAACCGGCTGCATTGGGAGCGACGATCCCATCGATTGACATCGGTGGGGCTCTCGTCTACGAGACCCTGATGACCGCCTTCCTGATGTTCGTGATCATGGCCGTCGCCACCGACACTCGTGCTGTCGGGGCGGCCGCCGCGGTCGCGATCGGAGGCACGGTGGCGTTCGACGCGATGTTCGGCGGCCCCGTCACGGGTGCCTCGATGAACCCGGCACGCTCGTTCGGTCCCGCGCTCGCAAGCGGCGAATGGACGGACTTCTGGATCTACATCGTCGGACCGGTGCTGGGCGCGGCACTCGGCGCCTTCGCTTATCAACTCGTCCGCGGGCCGCAGAGTTCGCAACAACAGGAGGCCTGAATGGCACACGCACTGTTCGTATGTCTGCACAACGCCGGCCGCTCCCAGATGAGCCGTGCGCTGTTCGAGATCGCCGCTGAAGGTCGTCACACCGCCGAGTCGGCCGGGACCACGCCGGGCGACCGCGTGCACCCGGAGGTCGTGGTCGCAATGGCCGAACTCGGCGTCGACGTCGCCGACATCAAACCGCAGCGGCTGACTGACGAACTCGCCCAGCGAGCCGACGTCGTCGTGACTATGGGCTGCGGCGACAGCTGCCCCTACATCCCGGGCAAGCGCTACATCGACTGGGAGTTGACGGATCCGAAGGGATTGCCGATCGAGCAGGTGCGGGAGATCCGCGATGACATTCGCGGTCCAGCGTTCTGGAACAAAACGATCTGGTTGCGACCAGTATGTCGGATCGCGTTGAATGCCGTAGATGCCAACAATGATTCGAACACCTTGACGGAGGTGAAGTCCGCCAAGGTTGACGCTTGGTGCGCTGGTTGTTCGCAGAAAGACTGGCGCCGGAGCATGCAGGCGCATGGCTTCGCGGAGGATCCGTTCGAGTGGCTCAA
>CAZVTQ010000056.1:0-1265 GCA_964630185.1 uncultured Candidatus Saccharibacteria bacterium | reverse complement strand
CCGCGGCGGACCGCTATGGGGTGTCGTGGCGGGCGGTCAACAACATGTGCGTCCGCGTGGCCGAAGAAGCGCTCGGTCGGGTCGATCTGTTGGACGGCCTGGTCGCGATCGCGATCGACGAGGTCAAGTACAAGAAGGGCCATCGCTACCTGACCGTCGTGTGCGATCACGTCTCGGGCCGCGTCGTCTGGGCCGCTCGGGGCCGGTCCAAAGAGACCGTCGGGCTGTTCTTCGATGCTCTCGGTGAACGGGCCGAACAGCTCCAGTTCGTCACCGCGGACGGGGCCACCTGGATCACCGACGTCGTCGCCGAACGGGCACCCGAAGCGATCGTGTGCCTCGACACGTTCCACGTGGTCAGTTGGGCCACCGGCGCGCTCGATTAGGTCCGTCGCGAGGAGTGGAACCGGCTGCGGCGGGCCGGATCGGCGAAGGCCGCGAAGGAGTTCAAGGGGCTGCGGTTCCTGTTGCGCCGCAACTGGGAGAACCTCACCGCCGGCCAGAAAGGAGTGATCCGCGACCTCGAACGGGTCAACCGCCGGACGTTCCGGGCGTGGCAGCTGAAGGAAGAACTCCGCGACATCTTCGCCCTCCCCCTCCTCCAAGCTCAACGGGCGCTCGACGCGTGGCTCGCCTACGCGTCACGTTCGAAGCTCGCCCCGTTCGTGAAGCTCGCGAGGACGATCCGCCGCTACCGCCCGTCGATCGAAGCGACCATCGAATGGCGGCTCACGAACGGGATCGCCGAGTCCAACAACGCCTCGATCGGCCGGATCCGCACCAACGCCCGCGGCTTCCACGACCCCAACGCCTTCATCACCATGATCATGCTCGACCGAGCCGGCCTCGCCCCCCAGCTCCCCTGGACCACCCCAGCGTGACCCCCGACAACGACAGTTGTCCCCGAATTCCGGGCCGGGGTGACACCGACCTACGATCTGGCCAGGGGACCGCGCAGCCGGTCGGAACGAACAGGGGGACGGCCATGACCAAGGCCGGATTGGATCAGGCCAAGATCGACGCGCTGGTGGCCCGGGCCCGCCGGGAGGTCGACGACGGGCTGCTGCCCTCCGTGCAGCTGGCCCTGGCCTACGAGGGCGAGCTGGTGCTCGACGAGGTGTTCGGCGACGCCACCGCCGACAGCCGGTACTGCCTGTACTCGGCGACCAAGGCCATCGTGGCCAGCGCGTTCTGGACGTTGATCTCCGACGGGCTGGTCGACATCTCCCGGCCCGTGGCCCACTACCTGCCCGAGTTCGGAGCCA
>CAZVTQ010000055.1:0-1272 GCA_964630185.1 uncultured Candidatus Saccharibacteria bacterium | reverse complement strand
GATGGGGTCGCCGATGCGCCGGTGCGCGGAGACCGACGCGGTGCTGCGGGCGCTCGGCCTGCGCTACGTCATGGTCCATCGGCCGGGGTTCGGCGCGTCCGACCCGCAGCCGGAGCGCACGCTGCTGGACTGGCCCGGCGACGTGGCGCAGCTCGCCGACGCGCTGGGCGTGGAGCGCTTCGCGGTGGTCGGCGTCTCGGCGGGCGGGCCGTACGCGGCGGCGTGCGCGCACGCGCTGGGCGAACGGGTCGCCGCCGCGGCGATCGTCAGCGGGATCACCCCGATCGCCGGCGTGCAGGACGCGTCACCCGCGCTGCGGCTGCTGGCTCGCCACCCGCGCGCCGCGCGGGCGCTGCTGGGGACGGCCGTCCACGCCGTCCGCGCGCAGCCGCGCATGCTGCTCGCCGGCCTGGCGCTGCGCAACGGCCGCGCCGACGCGGCGGCACTCGACGACCCCGAGGCGCGGGCGATCTTCGTCGAGAGCTTCCTCGCGGCGACCGAGCGCGGCGTGTCGCCCATGCTCGAGGACTTCGGCCTGGCCGCGCGCGACTGGGGATTCTCCCCCGCCGAGGTCGCCCGGCCCGTGCACCTGTGGCACGGCGTGCAGGACGCGACGGTGCCCGTCGCCAGCGCCTACGCGCTCGCCGCCGCGCTGCCGGACTGCCGCGCCGCGTTCGCGCCGGACGAGGGGCACTTCTTCTTCCGATCGCGGATGCTGGAGATCCTGGGGCCGCTGTCAGCGGGGCTCGCGCCACATGAGCCAGAGCGTCGGCCCGCGGTCGGGAAACGTGATGGTCTCGGCGACGCGAAAGCCGTGCCGCGCGTAGAAGGCGACATTCGCCTCCTTGGAGGACTCCAGGTAGCAGGGCAGCCCTTCGTCGTCGGCGAGGGCGAGCCCGGGCCCGAGCAGGGCTGAGCCGATCCCGCGGCCCTGCAGCTCCGGATCGGTGCCGAGCACCGACAGGTAGAGGTGCGGCCGCTGCGGATGGTGGTCCTCGATCATCCGCATCGCCTTCAGCGCACTGCCCAGGCGCGGGAGCATCGCGGGGATGGTCGGCAGGTAGCGGATGACCTCGCGGCCCTCCTCGCGCCACTGGTTGGGCAGCGCCCACAGCGCGGCGCCGGCGAGGTCGTCGGTCGTGTAGACCTGATCCTGCGCGCCGAGCTGCCGCAGGCGGATCTTGAAGAACGTCCGCGCGTGGCGCATCCGCGAGCGATCGCTCGGGTAGAACCAGCTCGTGACCGGGTCGTCGTAGAACGCGCGCGCGAGGA
>CAZVTQ010000054.1:0-1273 GCA_964630185.1 uncultured Candidatus Saccharibacteria bacterium | reverse complement strand
GAGCACGAAGCGCCGCGCGAGGACCTGCTCGTGCGGCAGGCGCAGGCGCTCGTGCTCGAACTCCAGGTCGCCCAGGAGCAGCACGTCGACGTCGATCGGCCGCGGCCCGTGGTGGACGTAGCCCTCCTCGCCGGCGAGCACCCGGCCCTGCTCGCGCTCGACGGCCTTGCACGCGTCGAGCAGCCCGATCGGGTCGAGCGCGGTCTCGATACGCACGCACGCGTTGAGGAACGACGGCTGCTCGAGGACCTCGCCGACGGGATCGGTGTCGTACGTCGAGGAGCTGGCCAGCACCCGCACCCCGTGCGCGCCGAGCGCGTCGACGGCGGCCTGCAGCTGCGCCCGGCGGTCGCCGACGTTTGAGCCCAGCCCGAGGTAGCCGATGCGCGTCATCCGATCCCGAGGAGCAGGGCGAGCTGGCGTGACTGCGCGAGCAGGGTGCCGTCCGGGGACCAGATCCAGCCGTCCTCCTCGACGAACCCCTCGCTCGACGTCTCCGACCGGAAGCGCGCGAAGTGCAGCGAGTCGTCACCCGGCTCGGGGATGTGGCGGAAGTGGATCGTCAGCTCGACCGTCGGCGCCGCCGCAAGCGACGTCGCGCGCAGGAACGAGGGCGGCAGCCACATGTCGGTCGCGATCGCGAGCAGGAGCGCATCGATCCCCCGCGGCTCGGGCAGGCGCGCCCAGCCGCCGAGTTCCGCGGTGTCCGCCCCGGAGAAGGGGTACGGGCCGCGCAGCGGCCACATGTCGAACCTGTGCGCGATCGGGGGCATGACGTCGAGCTTCGGCGCCTGGCGCAGCTCCTCCACCGGGGGCGCCTCGGGCATCGCGACCGCGAAGTCGAGGAGCGGCTCCCGGGCCTCACCGAACGCCGCGAGCGCGAGGACCATCGGCTTGCCGCCCTGCTCGATCCGGGCGCTCAGCGTCGTCATCGTCCGCCCCGCGCGCTCGGTCGCCACCGCGACCGTGCCGGCGCCGGGCTGGGGCGGGCGCATGTAGTGCAGGGTGAGCGTGCGCGGGACGCGTGCCGGCTCGTCGAGCGCCAGCATCATCGCGTTGAGGACCATCGCCGCGAGGTACCCGCCGTTCGGGCCTGCCGGCGCGTTCCAGTCCTCGCTGAACGTCACCGCGTACTGGCCGGGCGCGCCGTGGACCGGCGTCGCCGCGATCGCGCGGGACCTCGGCGTGAAGCCGGAACTCGAGATTTTCGACACCGGCAATCTCTGGTTCGCCAAGCAGATGCTGAAGGAAGGGCTGCTGGATGCGCCGCCGA
>CAZVTQ010000053.1:0-1273 GCA_964630185.1 uncultured Candidatus Saccharibacteria bacterium | reverse complement strand
GCCCGCCACCACCTTCCACGGCGTGATTCGCGGCGCGACGAGCAGCATGAGCCCGAACAGCGCGAGCACGCCGGCGAGCGAGCCGGGCGAGTTCAGCACGCTGAAGGCGCGGAAGTCGCCGGTCTCCTTGCTGCCGGTGAGATCGGGGCGTCGGTCTTCAACCACAGGGCGTCCCAGGGCGGCAGCTGCTTGGTCAGGTACTGGTAGATGCCGTACGCCGCGATGATCGGGATCAGGACGATCAACACCCTCTCCAGCGTGAGCTGCTGGCGCTTCCAGTCGCGGTAGCCGATGAGCAGCGCGACGGCGGCGGCCGGGTAGCTGAAGAGCGCGAAGAGCAGCGCGAACGGGTCGTCGACGCCCAGGGGCACGGCGTAGAGGAGGCCCAGGCCGAACATGCCCAGGACGATGAGGACCGCCTTGCTCGGCGGCTGCGCGCGGAACGCGATCGCGCCGACGAGCAGGGTCGCGAAGAACGGCGCGAGCGAGAGGATGTCGGGGCCCGACGAGTACCCGGCGTAGTAGTCCAGCAGCCGCCGGATCAGCGGGGTGACCGTCCACAGCAGCACGAGCATCACGAGGCCGGCGGTGGGCCAGCGGACGTAGAGCGCCGCCGCCGCGGTCACGGAGACCAGCAGGCCCACGTACTGCCAGTTCTCGATCGCCACACCCGGCGCCAGGACGATCGCCGCGAGGACGATCCACGGCACGAACTGCAGCTCGGAGGACTTCATCCGCCGCCACTCGACCCGCAGGCGCTGACGGAGACCCGTCACCCGCTTCTGGGGCGCGGGCAGGTACCGCTCGACCTGCTCCGGCGTGGCCACGCGTCAGCCCCCTACCGGCCGAACCCCACGGCGACGATGCCCAGCAGCGGGGTGCCGACGCTCGCCAGTTCGTCGCGGGCGTCGCGCAGCGCGTCCTGGTCGGCGCCGCCGCGGCGGTAGACGAGGACGGCGCCCTGGGCGTTGCGCACGAACGGGACGGCGTCGGCGTCGTTGACCGGCGGCGCGTCGATGAGGACGAGGTCGTGGTTGGCGTGAGCCTGGCCGATGAGGTCCTGGATCGCCTGGCCGCCGCGCAGGTGCGCGCCGCCGTTGCGCTCGCCGGGCGAGACGACGTCGACGGCGTGGCGCTCGTCCGCGGCGATGTGGAACAGGACCTCGTCGAGCCGGTTGCGGCCCGCGAGGATGTCCGTGACGCCGGCCGGCCGGCCGTTCCCGTTGTCGACGGCGCTCGGGCGGTCCGCGTCGGCCTCGAGCATGAGGACCCG
>CAZVTQ010000052.1:0-1275 GCA_964630185.1 uncultured Candidatus Saccharibacteria bacterium | reverse complement strand
GACGATCGTCGCGCCGGCCGCCACGAGCATCGACGTCGGCGTCGAGATCGGCGCGGACACCCTCGTCGAGCCCGG
Organism: uncultured Candidatus Saccharibacteria bacterium; assembly: GCA_964630185.1. Taxonomy (GTDB): domain Bacteria; phylum Patescibacteriota; class Saccharimonadia; order Saccharimonadales; family Saccharimonadaceae; genus JACPYF01. The sequence continues at coordinate 1,200 of CAZVTQ010000052.1, read as the reverse complement.
GGTGACGCTGCGCGGCGCCACCCGCATCGGCGCGGGCTGCCACGTCGGGCCGCAGACCACGCTCATCGACACCACGCTCGGCGACGAGGTGACGATCCGCCACGCCTACGCCGAGCGCGCCACCGCGCACGATCGGGTCAGCGTCGGGCCCTTTGCCTACTTGCGCCCCGACACCGTGCTGCGCGAGGGGGCGAAGGTCGGCACGTACGTCGAGATCAAGAACTCCGACATCGGGTCGGGCGCGAAGGTCCCGCACCTGTCCTACATCGGCGACGCCGATGTCGGCGAGAAGACGAACCTCGGCGCGGGCACGATCACCGCGAACTACGACGGGCGCAACAAGCACCGGACGACCATCGGCGCGCGGGTCCACGGCGGGGTCGACACGTCGTTCGTCGCACCGGTCACCGTCGGAGACGACGCGTGGACCGCTGCGGGGTCCGTCGTGACCGAGGACGTCCCCGACGGGGCGCTCGCGGTCGCCCGGGCGCGGCAGCGCACGATCGAGGGCTACGACGCGCGCCAGGGCGACGGCGCCTGACGCCGCACGCGCCTTGGACGGTGCGTCGAGGCATCTGTCTCGTTTTTCGTCTATGCTGATCGCAGTTCGACGTTGCGTCTGCGCTCACCCCGCTCTGCGCTCACCCCGCAGATCGCATCGTCGGGCGACCCCGCATCCTGCGAGGTTTCGTCGCCGCACGGTGTCACCCGCCCGCTCTACACTCGACCGCAGATGAGCGCCATGCAGACCCAGCCGACGCCGGCGAGCCGTCTGGACCTGGGGTACGACAAGCACCTGATGCTGTTCAGCGGCCGGGCGAACCCCGAACTCGCTGCGAAGATCGCCAACAAGCTGGGCGTCGACCTCGGCGGGGTCACGCTGAAGACCTTCTCCAACGGCGAGGTGTACTGCCGCTACGAAGAGTCGATCCGAGGCGCGGACGTCTTCATCGTCCAGCCGATCTGCGACAACCCGAGCGCCGGGCTGACCGCGAACGACGCGCTCATGGAGCTCATGTTCATGATCGACGCGGCGGTCGGCGCGTCGGCGCACCGCGTGATCGCCGTCGCGCCGTGGTTCGGCTACAGCCGGCAGGACAAGAAGTCCGCACCCCGCGAGCCGATCTCCGCCCGTGTCGTCGCCCGCATGCTCGAGGCCGTCGGCGCGGACCGCGTCCTGACGATGGACCTGCACGCCGG
>CAZVTQ010000051.1:508-1276 GCA_964630185.1 uncultured Candidatus Saccharibacteria bacterium | reverse complement strand
GTCGCGACCCACGACAAGAGCATGGTCGACCGCATGAAGCGCCGCGTGATCGAACTCAAGGACGGTCGCATCGTCCGTGACGAGCGCGCCGCCGGCTACACCAGTGAGTTCAACGCCGTCGACACCGAATTGCGAGCGAGTTGAGTCCAGGACCATGAACTTTCGATTCTTCGTCTCAGAAGCGATCCGCACGCTCCGCCGAAACTCCGCACCGAGCATCGCCGCGTTCCTCACGGTGATGGTCACGACGCTCGTGCTCGGTGTGTTCATCCCGATCACCAACATCGCCACGGGAGCGGCCAACGACGTGCGTGAGCGCTTGTTCGTCGAAGTCTTCCTCGAAGACGACGCCACGCAGCAGCAGGTGGCTCAGCTTCGCGAACGTCTCGAAGCGAGCGAGTACGTGAAATCGGTCAACTACGTGTCGAAGGAAGAAGCTCTGGAAAGCCTCAGCGGACCGTATGAGGATGCCGACGAGGTGCTTGGCGCCAATCCGCTTCCGGCGTCGTTTCAAGCGATCCCAAAGGATCCGGACCAAGTTGCGATGATCGTTGAATCGCTGCAGACAAGCGAGACTGGCGCGGACGGCGAGGAGACGACTGAGTACGTGAGTCCGGCCATAAACGATGTCCAGAACAAAGAAAAAGAGACCGAGGAGATTCTTTCGATCACCGGCGGCGTGAAATACGCGATGTTCGGTCTTGCAGCTTTGCTCGTCCTGACCAGTGCGCTGCTGGTCGGAAACACGATTCGACTTTCGATCTACGC
>CAZVTQ010000051.1:0-498 GCA_964630185.1 uncultured Candidatus Saccharibacteria bacterium | reverse complement strand
GGCGAGGTCGAAGTGATGCGGATGGTCGGCGCGACAAGCGGATTCATCCGCTGGCCGTTCATCATCGAGGGCGTAATCGTCGGCGCGGCGGGCGGGTTGATCGCGATACTGCTTCTGTTGATTTTCAAGCAGACGATCATCGACCCGGTCTCGGAGAACGTTGCGGTGTTCGCCTCGGTGGACACGATCAACTTTGCGTCGCTCGCGCTGATCCTGATCGTCGCGGCTGTCGCAATCTCGGCCGCGGGCTCAGGCCTGACGCTGCGCCGCTTCCTGCGCGTCTGAGCGCGCCGCGGCATTCGTCCGTACCGGGGGTGGGCTGATCTTTAGGTGATCGGCCTACCCTCGAACGCCATGTCCCGTCTGCGTTGGCCCACGGTCACCCTCGCGCTGCTGATTCCGGTGGCGCTCGTGCTCGGCATCTGGCTGGGCGGTCACCCGATGTCCCTGCCCGGCCCGGTGCGTGACGTCCTCGTCGACGATCAGGTCGCGGTGATG
>CAZVTQ010000050.1:0-1279 GCA_964630185.1 uncultured Candidatus Saccharibacteria bacterium | reverse complement strand
GGCGAACTGCGCGCCGACAAGCTGCTGGTCGCCACCGGCCGCGCGCCCAACACACGCAAGCTGGCACTGGATGCGACGGGCGTCACGCTCACCCCGCAAGGCGCTATCGTCATCGACCCCGGCATGCGTACAAGCGTGGAACACATCTACGCCGCAGGCGACTGCACCGACCAGCCGCAGTTCGTCTATGTGGCGGCAGCGGCCGGCACTCGCGCCGCGATCAACATGACCGGCGGTGACGCGGCCCTGAACCTGACCGCGATGCCGGCCGTGGTGTTCACCGACCCGCAAGTGGCGACCGTAGGCTACAGCGAGGCGGAAGCGCACCATGACGGCATCAAAACTGATAGTCGCACGCTAACGCTGGACAACGTGCCGCGCGCGCTCGCCAACTTCGACACGCGCGGCTTCATCAAACTGGTGGTTGAAGAAGGCAGCGGACGACTGATCGGCGTGCAGGCAGTGGCCCCGGAAGCGGGCGAACTGATCCAGACGGCCGCACTGGCGATTCGCAACCGGATGACGGTGCAGGAACTGGCCGACCAGTTGTTCCCCTACCTGACGATGGTCGAAGGGTTGAAGCTCGCGGCGCAGACCTTCAACAAGGATGTGAAGCAGCTTTCCTGCTGCGCCGGGTGAGGACAAGGAGGTGTGCGATGAGCGCCTACACGGTATCGCAACTGGCCCATAACGCTGGGGTGAGCGTACATATCGTGCGCGACTACCTGGTGCGCGGCTTGTTACGGCCGGTGGCCTGCACCACGGGCGGCTACGGCGTGTTCGACGATGCGGCCTTGCAACGGCTGTGCTTCGTGCGCGCGGCCTTCGAGGCGGGTATCGGCCTGGATGCCCTGGCGCGGCTGTGCCGTGCGCTCGACGCAGCGGACGGCGCACAAGCCGCAGCGCAGCTTGCCGTGCTGCGCCAGTTGGTCGAGCGGCGGCGCGCGGCGTTGGCCCATCTGGACGCGCAACTGGCCTCCATGCCAGCCGAGCGGGCGCACGAGGAGGCATTGCCGTGAACGCCCCTGACAAACTGCCGCCCGAGACGCGCCAACCCGTTTCCGGCTACCTGTGGGGTGCGCTGGCCGTGTTGACCTGCCCCTGCCATCTGCCGATTCTCGCCGCCGTGCTGGCCGGGACGACCGCCGGTGCCTTCCTTGGCGAGCATTGGGGTGTTGCCGCGCTCGCGCTGACCGGCTTGTTCGTTCTGGCCGTAACGCGGCTGCTGCGCGCCTTCCGGGGCGGATCATGACGAGTTCGCAGCCCGCCGGATGGACGG
>CAZVTQ010000049.1:0-1282 GCA_964630185.1 uncultured Candidatus Saccharibacteria bacterium | reverse complement strand
CGTTCGGGACAGATGCTGACTATGCAATGTTGATTAAGAAATACAAGAGCGATGAGGCAAGAAATTTTGACCGTCGCTACAGTCCCGGCGATTTCGTGAATGCGCACAAAGTCACGATTACGGGCAACCCGGAGCGTAAGCACATTAGCACCAGCTATGTTGAGCGTCAAAATCTTATGATGCGCATGTCAATGCGCAGATTGACCAGATTGACAAATGGGTTTTCCAAGAAGTGGGAGAACTTAGAAAAGGCATTGTCGCTGCATTTTGCTTATTAGAACTTCTGTCGTGTTCACAAAAGCCTAAGACGGTCTAACAAAAAGAGAATTATAAGAACCGAAAGCAGATTAAGCTCGCTGCCAATAAGACAAAGGCTTCGTGAATATCGGCCCTGCGTTCATATCTGATGCGTAAGCGACGAAACTGATGCAACCAAGACAACGTCCGCTCCACCTTCCACCGCTGCTTGCCCAGCCCACTGCCGTGCGGCGTACCACGCTTGGCCAGCACGGGCGTGATGCCTTGTGCGCGCAGCCACTGACGTTGGGCTTGGGAGTCATAGCCGCGATCCCCTTGTACGCGCTGGGGCCGAAAACGCGGTCGTCCACGTCGCCCTCGCACCAAGGGAATCGCCTCGACTAAGGCTTGCAACGCTGTTACATCGTTGACGTTGGCCGCCGTGACTTGCGTGGCGAGCGGGATGCCCTGGGCATCGGTGAGGACGTGATGTTTGGTACCCGCTTTGGCGCGGTCAGTGGGATTGGGGCCGGTTTTGGCCCCCCAAAAACAGCTCGTACCGACGAGCTATCCACGAGTGCACGCGACCAATCAATTTTGTGCTCGGCTTGCAAGAGCGAAAGCAAGACCTGTTGAAGCAAAGCCCAGACGCCTGCCGCTTGCCAATCGCGTAAGCGCCGCCAGCAGGTCATGCCGGAGCCGCAACCAAGTTCGCGCGGCAAGTCTTCCCAGGCCATCCCCGTTTTCAGGATGAAGAGAATGCCGGTGAGAGCCTTGCGATCATCAATGGGTTTGCGTCCAGGATAGCGTTGGCGACGCAGTTTGGGCGCGGGCAGCAGTGGTTGGACGATGTCCCATAATTCATCGGAAACAAGTGGTTTGGCCATTGCGCAGTCCTTTCCAGAAGGGGCAGGAATTCTGCTTATCGGCTACTTAATCAAAGAACATTACTCTTTTTGTTAGGCGCTCTAAGGGTGAGTCTTCCGCTATCCTCCTCGTCAACCTGTTCATCACGTCTGCGCGCCTCTAGTTGTCGTAAGAGTTC
>CAZVTQ010000048.1:641-1283 GCA_964630185.1 uncultured Candidatus Saccharibacteria bacterium | reverse complement strand
CAGGCCGACCGCGAGCATGCTCGCGCACCCGGCCAGGGCGAAGGGGGCCCCTCTCCTCCCGAGAGCGATCCTCATGCGCCGACCATATCCGAGGGGCCGGATCTTTGTGCAAGTTGCAACCTGACCTCGCACGACGCGACCGGACAGCGGGCCCATCCGTTAAGGTCCCGGGCGTGAGCAAGCAGCGCTACCGCATGCGGACCCCCTCGACGGGTCGCGAGATCATCATCGAGGCGAAGCCCGACACGGTGTACCGGGATCGGGACACGGGCGAGGAACTTCAGGTCATCGGGAAGGTCCTTCCCCTGGCCCCGTCGAAGTCCAAGCTGCCGTGGAGCGTCGAGAACCTCAGGATCTCGCCCTACACCGGGCAGATGGTCCCCAAAGACCTGAACGACGACCCGATCACGGGTCGCCGCCTCCCCCCGCTGGACTGAGGCGCGCCGTGACGCGGCGCCCGCTCGTCCTCCTCGCGTGCGCCGCGCTCGCCGCCGGCGGCGCGGCCGGCTGCGGCGGCGGAAGCAGCGACATCGCCGCGCCCGCGAGCACGCCGGAGATCACGCCGCCCGACGGGCAGGTCCCGACGGCGACCACGAGCTCGGACACGACCAGCACGACGTCGACGACGTCCACCACGGACAC
>CAZVTQ010000048.1:0-631 GCA_964630185.1 uncultured Candidatus Saccharibacteria bacterium | reverse complement strand
GGCAACGACATGAACGTCGCCGGCGCCTGGGCCGCGGGCTACTCCGGCAAGGGCATCAAGGTCGGGGTCGTCGACACGGGCCTCGAAGCGGCCCACGAAGACCTCGCCGCGAACGTCGACGTCGCCAACTCGTTCAACTTCCTGACCCAGGCCAACGACCCGACGCTCGCGGCGAGCATCTCCGGCCACGACCACGGCACGCAGGTGACCGGCATCATCGGCTCGCTGGCCTTCAACGGCAAGGGCGGGCGCGGCGGCTCGTCGGACACGTCCTCGGACACCGGCGGCGGGACCGCCGCGCCGTCGACCGGCGGCACGAGCGATCAGCAGCAGCAGCCGGCCGCCGACGGTCAGGGCGGCGCCGCCCCGCAGACCGGCGGGACCCAGCAGCAGCAGTCCACCGACGGTCAGGGCGGCGCGGAGTTCAGCGACTTCTGTCAGCAGAACCCCGGCGCCTGCTGAATCGACCGGACGGCCTGGCGGCCGTCAGTCAATTCAGCCGGAAGAACTCGCTGCGCTCCTTCTTCCCTTCGCGCTGAGCCCGGCGAACGTTGGTCATGCGGGGTCAGAGCCCCGCCGAACGTACGCTCAGCCCGGAGCGCCGGGTGAGCGTCTGTCCTGCGGGGTCAGA
>CAZVTQ010000047.1:0-1285 GCA_964630185.1 uncultured Candidatus Saccharibacteria bacterium | reverse complement strand
GATCACGCGGCGCGCGGTGTTCGCGCGCGACGGCTGGGAGTGCCAGTACTGCGGACGCAAGGGCTCGCTGACGATGGACCACGTGATCCCGCGCAGCAAGGGCGGTGACACCTCGTGGGAGAACGTCGTCGCCTGTTGCGCAACCTGCAACCGCCGCAAGGGCGACCGCTCGGTCAGCCAGGCCGGCATGAAACTGCGCACCCACCCACGCACGCCGCACGCGACGATCTTCATCCATGTCGCCAGTCCGACGATTCCGACGCAGTGGCTGCCGTACGTGCCTGCGACCGCCACTGCTACTTGACCCAAGGATGGCATGTCATCCGCCATGCCACTGTTATTAGACTCGCGAGTTCGTGTCACCGGCCCGAGTCTCATTTTGGGGCTGTGGGTGGTTTCATAACGCACCATGAGATGCTCAGTTCAAACCCGACTTTTTAGCGCCGTGCTCGCCGGTTTTTGCGCTGTTTCGTTCGCGGCGTGTGGATCCAACGAAGCTGATGTGAGTCTCGAGTCGATCGCAGCCGATGCCGACGAGAGCATCGGTCAGCTGATCTCCTCGATCGAGAACGCCTCGGCCTCGGACAAGGAGTCGCTTGTACAACTTCGCGCCGCCGCAGCGACCTCAGTTGACACACTTTCCGACTCGATAGAAGACGTGGACGCGATCTTGATGGAGGAGCCATCCAGCGCCGCCGAGAGTTTTCGCAAGGCACTCGTGAGCGAGAGAGAGGTCGCCCAATCTCTCGCAGCAGCGAAGCTCGTCGCCAATCGGATCGAACTTGCGACTGCGAAGTCCGAGCTGATCCTCCAATCTGCAGCTGGACCGCAGATGCGCGTGGTTGACACGTCAGCCCTGGTCGAGTCGCTCAACGCGGCCAGCAGGAAGCGACGCAAGCCGGCAGCTTCGACTCCAAATGCCGTGGCTGAGCCGAGCACGCCCGCCACGAAATCAAAACAGTTCTACGTGGGTACCGGGAACATCAGCTGCTGGCTTACAAGCGAGTCCGCGGCCTGCTCGGTGGCCAGCAATCAACTTACGTTCCAAGTACTCGGAAACGCAGATGGCGAAACCGAGGACGGAGCAAAATTCGGTCGAGCGAGCGGGTCGCGGGTCGACTACGGGACAACGGTCGCCGTGGGCGATTTCTCATGCGAAATTCCGCCGGAAAGCGCATCTCGTGGGGTCGTCTGCCTAAACAATGCGACAGGCCACGGGTTCGAGGCCAGCAAGGTTCCTGCTCGCCAGAGAACTTTCTGAACCACTGCTCTTGAATGAATTGCG
>CAZVTQ010000046.1:0-1292 GCA_964630185.1 uncultured Candidatus Saccharibacteria bacterium | reverse complement strand
CGGCGTCGAGTAGCCGACGTGGCGGGCGAACTCCCACCCGGGGTGGCGGGTGTCGGCGCGCTCCATGAAGCGGTCCCGCGTGACCTTGGCGACGATCGAGGCGGCGGCGATGGCGGCGCTCTTGGCGTCTCCTTCGACGATGGCCCGGGACTCGCAGCCGGCGACCTGGCCGACCGGGAATCCGTCGGAGAGGCAGATCGCGTCCGGGCGCGCGACGCGCGTCAGGGCGGTGCGCAGCGCCTCAAGATTCGTGCGGTGCAGGCCCCGGGCGTCGATGCCCGGAGCGCAGCGGGTCACGACCGCGACGCGACAGGCGACCCGCAGGACGATCGGCAGCAGGGCCTCCCGCGCCTCGGCGTCGTGCTGCTTGGAGTCGTTCAGCGCGCCGAGCGCGCGCACGTCGGCGACGGTGACCTGCTCGAGGTCGAAGAGCACGGCACCCGCGACGAGTGGACCGGCGAGGCACCCCCGGCCGGCCTCGTCGGCGCCGGCGACGAAGCGGTAGCCGAGTCCGCGATCGTGCGCGAACAGCTTGCTGCCGGACGAGCGCCGCCGCCGCGGCGCCACGTCAGAGGATCCCGATCTTCTTGGGAGGCCAGTAGGTGGCGAAGGCGTTGCCGATGATCCAGGCATCAGGGACGGGACCCCAGAAGCGGCTGTCGTCAGACGCTCCGCGGTTGTCGCCCATCATGAAGTAGTGCCCGGCGGGAACGCGCAGCGGCGTCGGGAAGTTGCACGACGGATCCTCGGGGTCCGCGCACTCGCGGATGAACGGCTCGCTCTGGCGCTTGCCGTTGAGGATCGCGTGACCGCGAACGATCGCGATCGTGTCACCCGGCCCGGCGACGATCCGCTTGATGAAGTTCACGTCCGACTTCTCCGGCGTCGGGCGCGGGCAGGCCTGCCCTTCCTTCTGCGAGGCGCCGCACTCGTTGGTCTCCGACCCCTTGGGCGGATGGAAGACCGTGACCTGGCCGATCTTCGGATCGGTGAAGTGGGTGCCGATGCGGTTGACCAGCACGCGCTGGCCGATCTCCAGCGTCGGCACCATCGACTCCGACGGAATCCGGTACGGCTTGACGAGGAACGCCTGGATGCCCAGCGCGAGACCGAGCGCGACCGCGACGATGACGACCAGCTCGACGAGCGAGTTGCCCGTCGACTTGGCCTTCGAGCTCACGACTTGTCGGCGTCCGCGTCGGCGTCGCCCTCGGCGGGCTCCTCCGCCGCGGCTTCCGCCGCGGGCTCCGCCTCGGCGGCGGGCTCCTCGGCAGGCGCCTCAGCCTCGGCCT
>CAZVTQ010000045.1:0-1317 GCA_964630185.1 uncultured Candidatus Saccharibacteria bacterium | reverse complement strand
ACGACGACGCGGCCACCAGCCCGTCGCTCGAGGCGCTCGACGACGCCGGCCTCCAGGCGGCGGGCGTCACGTCGGCGCCGAAGAAGCTCGTCGCCGACCTGCGCGTGGCGGGCTGGTCTTCCCCCGCTTCGGTGGACACTCGGGGTTAGCTGTTGTCAGTCCTCACGAGGTGAGGGTGGGGTGATCTTCTCGAACTGCGCCGGTGAGAGCATGCCGAGCGTGGAGTGCCGGCGGGTGGCGTTGTAGAAGATCTCGATGTAGTCGAACACGGCGATACGTAGTTCCTCGCGTGTCGGCCACGACCGGCGGCGAACGAGTTCCTTCTTCAGCGTCGCGAAGAAGCTCTCGGCGACGGCGTTGTCGAAGCAGTCGCCGCGGCTGCCCATCGATCGGGCGATGCCGGCCTTGCCGCAGGCTTGGCCGAAGGCCAGGCTCACGAACTGGCTGCCCTGGTCGCTGTGATGAATCAAGCCGGCGTCCGGGTGGCGGCGGGCGATGGCCATGTTCAGCGCGTCGACGACGAGGTCTGAGCGCATGTGGTCGGTCATGCTCCAGCCGACGATGCGACGCGAGTAGGCGTCTTGGACGGCGGCGAGGTAGAGCCATCCTTCCCACGTTCGGAGATAGGTGATGTCGGCGACCCAGAGCACGTTCGGCCCAGCGGGTCGGAAGTCACGATCGACGAGGTCGTCGGCAACGCGAACGCCCGGGACGCGGATCGTCGTGCGGCCTTTGCGCTTCGGGACCAGGCCACTGATGCCAGCCTCGCGCATGAGCCGCTCGACGCGTTTGCGCCCGACTCTGATCTCGCGCGCGAGGCGCAGCTCGGCGTGGATCCGCGGCGCGCCGTAGACCTCACGATTGTCGGCGTGGATCTCGCGGATCTGCCTAGTCAGCCACGCGTCGGTGAGCTGCCGGTCACTCGGCGCCCTGGTCGACCACGCGTAATAGCCCGACCTCGAGACGCCGAGGACCTGGCAGAGGAGACCTGTCGGATGGTTGGCCTGCTCCGCGGCGATGAGCTTGTAGGCGCTCACCGGGTCTCGTCCCTGGCGAAGTAGGCCGCGGCTTTTCTCAGGATCTCCTTCTCCTGCTCGAGCCGCCGCACGCGCTTGCGGAGCTCTCTGAGCTCCTCGCGCTCAGCGCTGGTCAACCCGTCATCGCGCTCGCCGTGATCGAGCTCGTCCTGGCGCAGCCAGCGCCGCAGGCACGACTCGGCGATCCCAACGTCGGAGGCGACCTGCGCGATCGAACGGTCGCCCTGACGAGCGAGCGCAATCGCGCCCTCACGGAACTCCTTCGGATACGGCCTGGGCA
>CAZVTQ010000044.1:0-1333 GCA_964630185.1 uncultured Candidatus Saccharibacteria bacterium | reverse complement strand
CGCGGCGTACCCGCCGTCCGGCGCGCCCGTCGAGAGGAGCAGCGCGGCGCCCGGGGTCGACCACGCGATGCTCACCGGCATCCGCGTGCCGAACGCGAACACGATCGCCAGCACGCCCATGATCACGCACACCGCCAGCAGCCCGGACGACGCCTGCTCGGAGCTGGCGCCCACCGAGCGCAGCCCGGTGAGCACGAGCGCGAACGTGCTGGAGAAGCCGACGAGCGCGGTGACGACGCCGGCGACGTAGGGCTGAGACCGCGCGCCGCGCATCAGCTCGCGTAGACGATCCAGTTCAGCGCGCTCGCGCCGCGCGTCGACGCGTAGCGATGTTCGCCGTCGGCGACGAACCACGCGGCGTCGCCGGCTCTGAGTTCGACCTCCTCGCCGGCGGGGCCCGTCGTCATCCGTCCGCGCGTGCACACGACGAGCTCCCGCGTGCCCGGGAGGTGGCCGGGCACGAGGTGGTCGGTCGCCGCGGGCAGCTCGAGGGTGAACATCTCGGAGCGGTGCGCATGCGGCTCGCCGTGCAGGAGGCGGCCGACGACGCCGGACTCGGCGCGCATCTCCTCACCCTCCCCGGCGCGCAGCACGCGGACGCGAGGCTCGTCGGGCGGCGTCAGGAGCGAGCTCAGCGGAAGGTCGAGCGCCCGGGACAGCCGCCACAGGGTCTCCATCGACGGGTTGCCCTCACCACGCTCGATCCGCGCGAGGATCGTCTTGGAGAGACCGCTGGCGCGGCTGAGGTCGCCGAGGGACGCGCTGCGCGCGGTGCGCTGCTCGCGCACCGCCCGGCCGACCCGACGGGTGAGGTCGTCGAGGCTAGAATCCATAGTGGACGGTCGTCCACTCTAGTGCACGGCCGCGTCGTGCGGCACACTGGAGGCATGGCCGACACCCCCTCCCCCCAGACGCGGAGCGTCAAGATCGCGGACGACGAGCGGGGAGGCTGGTCCTCCGATCGCCCGCGCCGCGACGGCGCCGCGCCCTCCGCCCGGCCGCGGGACATCTCCGTCCGCTGCCGCGTCCTGCAGCCCGCCTTCCGCCTGCGCTACACGCCGGGCAGCCTGCTGCTCATCGCCAGCGGCTCGACCGAGCAGGCCGAGCAGTTCGCCAACCGGGTCCTCGAAGAGAAGAACGCGATGCTGTCGCTCGCCAAGGTGCGGCGGCTGCTGGCCGGCAAGGTCAGCGGCGAGGAGCTCGAGACGAAGGCCGCGCAACTGCTCGACGCGGCGATCACCAAGCGCCTGCAGGCCGGCGAGTCGACGGTCGTCGTGCTCGACACGGTCGGCGCCGAGGAGCGCGAGCCGCTCGTGCGCGCCGCGGCCGACCT
>CAZVTQ010000043.1:0-1336 GCA_964630185.1 uncultured Candidatus Saccharibacteria bacterium | reverse complement strand
CGCCGTCTATTCTCCGTATGTGAAAACGGCGAAGGGCTGGGCATGGATCGAACTCCTGAAAATCAACGCGGATCTTTCCGTGTCTCCGGATGAAAATACCGAAGGCCGGCTTGGCGTGGCATCACTCAGGAAGCCGAATGATCTTTCGACCGTGATTAAAGACGCCGCTATTTTCCCCGGAGAAAAACTTGCCGTTGTTGATACCTGGCCGCAGTGGATCAAGGTCAAGTCCGGATCCGTCACGGGCTGGGTTTATATCGCAAGCCTCAAGCTTGAGTAAAGCAAGGGGTAGACGATGCCGCTTGAGCCGGGCCGCAGTAAGAAAGTCGTTTCAAAAAATATTGAAACGCTGATGCGCGAGGGCCGGCCTCAAAAACAGGCCATCGCCATTGCGCTAAAAAAAGCAGGAAAGGACAAGTCCACTAAGAAAAAGTGAGCTATACTTTCTGAGGATCCGAGAGAGATCCTCCTATTTGCAGGGGCCGGGAGTGATTACCCGGCCCTTGTTGTTTTTCAATCACCTCGACCCCGCCATGATTTCCCGGCTGATGGCCTCCATGTCGCGCCGTGTCTCGTTTACCGTCTCGTGGTCCCCGCTCACCTTCTTTTTCGACAAGTGACCAGAGACGCCCTGCACAACATCGGCGCACTTCACCACGGCCATGAGAGTGACACCCATGGTCAAGGCTTGAAACAGATTGACGATGAACTTTTTCACGCGACCCTCTCAAGCTCTTTTTCGGCGAAGAACTTTTGACGCTCCGTCAAGTAGCCGTTTTTGGCATGGAAGGCGACGAGGGACTTTCCAAACTCCGATAATTTGGACGCGGTTTTCAACCGTGCCACAACATCAGCCGGCGCGTCCGGAGTGCGTGGCGCGGATCGTAGCGTGTCATTTTCGGCGCGTAGACGCTCGACCTCCACTTTCAAAGCGTCGATCTCACACTGCATCTTTTCGGAGTCCCAATTCACGCGCCTTTTTGGAGCGGGTTTTTTATCCGTGGACTCCGGCTTGTCCTTGGTCAAAAGTGAATACTCCGGAGTGTTCGGCGCGTGGTGGATTTTTCTTTCCTTGCGCGCCTCGACCAGCATTCCATGGATGGATTGCATGAACTTTTTCCGGCTGTCAAAGTTCGGTTCCGTCGATCCGTCAAGGTAGATTTTTCCGTCACGTTCTTCGAAAAGTATCTCGTCGTTTTCTGTGTCGCTTATTTTTATTTATTTAATAACTGATTTATTTTAATAATTGAAAAACCTACCTTAAATTGAGTTCAATATAATTCCAGTTTTTAGATTTCTTTAAAATCTGAGTCAATTCAAGTAGAGTTCTATTATT
>CAZVTQ010000042.1:0-1337 GCA_964630185.1 uncultured Candidatus Saccharibacteria bacterium | reverse complement strand
ACGCATGGATCAGGACAAGTGGAGCGTTCTGATGGACATCAACCTCTCCTCCGAGGAGCGCATCAACAACGAGCTGCTCGGTCGCAAGCTCCTGAACGCCAACGGTCGCGTCATCTGTGTCTCCTCGATGAGCGGAATCGCCGGCGGCGCGGGTCAGACCAACTACTCCACCTCGAAGGCCGGAGTGATCGGCATGGTCCAGTCGATGGCACCGGAATTCGCCAAGCAGAAGGTCACGATCAACGCCGTCGCTCCTGGTTTCATCGAGACCCAGATGACGGCCGCGATGCCGCTCGGACCGCGCGAAGTCGGTCGCCGCATGAACTCGATGCAGCAGGGCGGATTGCCGATCGACGTCGCCGAAGGCATCGCCTGGTACGCCAGCCCGGCCTCTTCGGGTCTGACCGGAAACGTCGTCCGCGTCTGCGGACAGATGCTGATCGGCGCCTAGGGGGCGGTCATGGCGAACGTCGAACTCAACAGCCCTCCCGGAGCCGGTGGCATGTACGTCAAGGCCGCGATCGGCATGACCCCGCTGGCCGGCAGTCGCAAGAAGGAGCTGCCGGACACCGTCATCTCGCTGGCGCCGAAGGCCGTGGACGTCGACAAGCTCTCGGGCTTCTGCCGCGTCACCGAACACACGCTGACCGGAACTCTGCCGCCGATCTACTTCAACGTGCTGGCCTTCCCACTGCACATGAGCCTGTTGACGCAGAAGGGCTTTCCCTTCCCGGCGATCGGCATGGTGCACGTGCAGAACAAGATCGAGCAAGCGCGTCCGGTCGACGTCGGCGAGGAGCTCAGCCTTCAGGTGAAGGCGCAGGATCTGCGCCCGCACGCGAAGGGCCGCCAGTTCGACGTGATCAGCGAAGCCCGCGTGGGCGACGAGCTGGTCAGCAAGGCGACCAGCACCTACCTCCGCATCGGCGGCGGTGGCGACAAGTCACTGGCCGACGACAAGGACAACGCCGTCGACTTCGGTGAGCTGCCGCAGGTGGCGGAGTGGAAGCTTCCGGGCGACCTCGGCCGCCGCTACGCCTCGGTCTCCGGAGACCGCAACCCGATCCACATGCACGATCTGTCGGCCAAGCTCTTCGGCTTCCCGAAGGCGATCGCCCACGGCATGTGGACCAAGTCGCGCGTGCTCGCCGCGATCGACAACAAGCTGCCGGGCGCGTTCAGCGCGGAAGTCGCCTTCAAGCGTCCGATCCTGCTGCCGTCGAAGGTCGGCTTCGCGGTCGGCGAGCGCGACGGCGCGATCGACTTCGCGGTGCGCGACGCCAAGAAGGGCACGCCGCACCTCGAAGGTTCGGCGACGCTCAGCTAGTCAGATTCCG
>CAZVTQ010000041.1:0-1344 GCA_964630185.1 uncultured Candidatus Saccharibacteria bacterium | reverse complement strand
GCCCGACGGCGAGCTCTCGTCCTTGCGCACCGCGCCGGTGTTCGACAGCGTGCCGGCGAAACCGGTCTCGTAGATGTAGTCGCCCAGACAGATCACGAGGTCGTTGGCGTCGCGGGCCGCGAGGTCACGGTGCGCGTGGTAGTAGCCGGCGATGTACTCCTGGCAGCTGAAGAACGCGATCGTCACCGGCTCGGCGCTGTCGGCCGGGCGCGCCGTGCGGAAGCGGCCGACGGGCGAGTCGACGCCGTCGGCGGCGAAGCGGTACCAGTACTGCTCGCCGGGCTGGAGCGCCCCGTTGGCCAGGCGGGTGCGGGCGCTGCCGCCGAAGGCGGGGTCGGCGAGCACCTCCTCGCTGAGCAGCACGCTGCCGAAGCCCGGGTCGGTGCTGACCTCGACGGTGAGCCGGCGCGGCTCGGTCAGCCCGTCGAGCTTCGTCCACAGGGTGATCGCGCGCTCGGCCGGCTCACCGGCCGCGACGCCCTCGGCGAACGCGACGTCGGAGGCGAGCGGGACCGCGCGCGCGGTGCGCTCGAGCAGCGGGTGGGACAGGACGATGAGCCCTGTGCCGAAGGCGGCGCCGCGCACGAAGCGCCGGCGAGAGATGGTGCGCTCCATGCAGCGGACGCTACCCCTGGACTTGGTCAGTTGTCCAGCTTCATCACGGGATCGTCACGGGTACGCTCTCACGGGTGTTGGCAGCAGTTCTCGCCGCGGCGGCGACCGCGATCGTCCCGGGGGCCTCCGCTCCGGCGCCCGACCCGATCTGCGCCCAGCCGGCGTACCGGTGCCCGGACCTCGTCATGGCCCCGCCGTACGACCTGCGGGCCGACACGCGCGGCACGCGGCGCGTCCTGCGCGCGGGCAACGCGATCTACTCGATGGGCCGCGGCCCGCTGAAGCTCTACGGCTGGCGCATCGGCAAGCGCACCATGCGCGCGCGGCAGATCATCTTCACCTCGCATGGCTCGGTGACCCGCTCCACGCATGGCGGCAAGATCGTCTGGAAGGCCATCCCCGGGCAGGGCCACTACTGGAAGTTCCAGGACGCCGCGCGGTTCGAGCTGTGGACGCTCGGCCCGAACCGCCGCCGCGTGCGCGTGGGGCCGAAGGTCGTCTACTGCTTTCGCGACCTGCGGCGCACGCACCCGTCGAGCCGATCACCACGCGACCGGGTCAAACCCGGGTGCAGCCAGGACGCGTCCCGTCAGCGCGTGACGCTCGGCACGTCAATCGGATGGGCGGACATCTACCCGGCGACCTACCACGAGCAGTGGATCGACGTGACGGGCCTGCGGGGCTGCTTCGCCCTCTGGCACATCGCCGACCCGTACAACCACATCATCG
>CAZVTQ010000040.1:0-1345 GCA_964630185.1 uncultured Candidatus Saccharibacteria bacterium | reverse complement strand
CGTCGCAGCGAGGCGCGTCCGGCACGACCTTGCACTCGCGCTCGCCCTTCCAGCCGAGCGCGCGGATGCCGGCCTCAAGGTCGGCGTCGGGCTCGGTCGGGCAGTGGTGCGGCAGCACACCAGCGCAGCCACCGCAATGCGGACACGTCATCGCGCCGAACCTCCTTCCGCGGTCGGGGCGGGGATGACCTCCGCGAGCAGGTCGGGCCTGTTCAGGACCGCGATGATCCTGGTGGCTTCCTCGTGGATCGCGCTGAGCGCGCGGTGCGCCCCCCCTCCTCCGAGAACGACCCGCGCGAGATGTCCTCAACCGACCACATGACGCCGATCCCGCGTCCGGTGCTGCCAAGCACAACGGCAAGATCACGAACGGTCGTCGGGCCGTGCTCGCGAAGGTGATCCACAGGCGCCTGCTGCTTCTTCGTGAGGTCCTGCATCGTCGCTCCTGACATTCGAGGCTGGGTCGAGAAGGCAGTCAGCCGCAGCCTGCGGCGATGACCGCTCGGTAGGGTCAGATCGTCGTGGCCGTCGACAACTTCACGGACGCCTTCGCGAAGCTGAAGCGCGCGAACGAACACATGCAGACGCTTGGCACGCTGCTGCCCAAGGAGGGATTTGTCCCGCCGACCCGCACGGAATATCGTCCCGATGAGGGGCTGCTCGTGTGGGTCGTTGAAGATGGTGCCGACCTGCCTAGCGAGATCCCTCTCGTGCTCGGCGACATCGTGCACAACCTCCGATCGAGTCTGGACCACGCTTGGTGGACGCTCGCGTCGCGCAAACTCGGCCGCGCCCCCAACGAGCAGGAAGCGCCACGCTTGCAGTTCCCCATTCGCAAGCCCAACGGCGGCTTCGATCACAACAGCCGCGTCAAGGAGGTTGGACCGAAGGCAGCCGCAATTGCACGCGACGCCCAGCCTCCGGCGCAGTGGAGCCCGCACGAACTCGGGACCGAGTTCGACTACACGCCGCGCTGGGAAGAGCGCAGCTACGATCTGTCGCAGATCCGCGGCGCGGACATCTTCCTGACCTTCTGGGGCTCGCCCTGGATCGCCCATCCGATCGTCAGCTTCCAATTCGGCGACAACGACCATGTCGCCTTTTCGATCGAGACGCGCAAGGAGGTGGGCGAGGAATACTCCGCCTTCAAGGGTTTCTTCCGGCAGTACGAGCTGACCTACATCGTCGCCGACGAGCGCGACGTGATCCGCCTGCGCACCAACTACCGCACGGGGGAGGAGGTCTATCTCTATCGCACCGTGGCATCGCCAGAAGCGGCGCGCGGCATCTTCCTCGACTACCTGCGCAGCGCCAACGCGATGCACGAGCGGCCGGTCTGGTACAA
>CAZVTQ010000039.1:0-1346 GCA_964630185.1 uncultured Candidatus Saccharibacteria bacterium | reverse complement strand
CACCGGCACGACCCGGTAGCCCGCCACAGCCAGGGCGGTCAGGGCGGCTTGGGCGATGTTGTCGTAAGCGTTCCGGCTACGGCGCGTGATGCTGTCGTAATCGAGGCCGCTTACCGCAGCATGCGCCCGCGCCATCAGCTCGGCTGGCTTCATCGTCATGGCTATTCGCTCCATTTGTGCCATTCGGCGCAGGGCAGATCGACCACGCGCGTTGGCTCGCCAAGCTCTAAGTTGAAGGGCGCGCCATCGGGGCAATCGCCGTAGGAGTAGCCTTCACCATTGCGGGCCTCTCGCTTGGCATCTTCAAGCGTCTCAGCCACCGCGAACACCATCGTTTGCCCGTAGCTAACGCTGTAAGGTTCATTCCATACGTAGAGCTTCATGGCTGGGCCTCTGCGGTCGCCAGCGCGGCGCGGGCTGCATAGCACTCCGGGCCTTCATTGCCGATTGCTTGCACATACCGATCCAGCAGATTCCGCAGCGCGGCCACCAAGCGGTCATGGCTATTGCAAGCCTTGACGATGAAGGCGGCGTTGGCGGTCCAGCGCACCCTCTCGGCAACCATCCATGTCCCAAGTTCAGCGTCGCCAGAAGGTGAGACAATTGATGGATACTTTCCGTAGACCGGCTTCAACACCGCCCACGGCCTGCGCGTCACGTTTTCGTCCAGCGTCGGCGTCGGTTCCATCGTCATCCTCCTCAGGGCTAGGCGGTGGCTTTGACGCGCTCGCGACGCCGGATGTTGTGGACCCACGGGTCGAACGGAATCCCCATCAGCAGCGGACCATAGGTCGGCGGATGATCCTGCCAGAACACGACGCGCTTCTTGCCATCGCCCCTTGTCGCGATGCCGACGGCTTCGCCCTTCCCCCACCAATGGATGTCGTCGATCGGCGAGTATGAGCCATCGCGGAATTCGCAGATGTAGTCAGGCATGTTCCACCTCGAGAACGGGGATCCGAGCCGGTAATAGGTCTCCGGCCAGTCGAAGGCTTGCATCGCGGCCAGCCAGGCGGCTTCCGCTCGGCGCCAGACGCCATGCTGCCGGCAGTAGTAGAGGCCGATCGAATTGCGCTTGTGGATGCGCCGCGGGCAGTAGGGGCATGTCGCCATGGCTTCTCAATTGCTTCCGGGTTCCACTACGGCAGTCACCCGGAGAACCATCCGTCATGCGGGCTTCGGTCGTTTCGCGGCCAGCACCCCTTGTCGATTCTCAGCGGCCATACCTCTAACCGCCTTACGACTCGCACGAGCCTGTTTTACCGCACCCCTCCGCCCTCTCTTGAATTCGATCCGTTGGACCGGCTGGCCTTCGCCATTACACCTCCCGGCTACGCCGGTCCGCG
>CAZVTQ010000038.1:0-1359 GCA_964630185.1 uncultured Candidatus Saccharibacteria bacterium | reverse complement strand
TGCTCTGGGCGAGTTCGAGCAGATCTCGAACGCTTCCCGTTGGCATCGACCTCGTTGCAATCCTGGAGCACCATCAAGGTGACGTTCGCTCCTTCGACATCGTGGCTGTGTTATTACACCATCGCCGCCAAATGGAGGCCTACTCCTGCCGGTCCTGTAGTTGGCCAGCAGCCGTTTACTTGGAAGAAGGTTCCGCGACCGATTCTCCCTCCCAATGTTGACGGCTAGCAATCTTCCTAGAAGTCCAGGCCTCTGGAATGATATCGACATCCATAAACACCTGATGACTATTGAGCCGTTCCAGAAAGGATTCGGCTAGACGCGTGGTCCAACTCCTGCGGACTGGCGAATCGAAATTGCCAGTGATGTTGGTTGTCACGAGGCACCTCCTTGGTGTGTGAGAAGAGCAATGAGCGCTGGTCTTCATTAGACCTCTTGCATAACCTCATGGCGTCAAGTCCCTATTGTACAGAGCCGCGATCAGCGCAAAACGCAGGCCAAAGCGTTTTCTGCGGTTTCGGTATCGGTCGGCCACGATCTTGAAGCGCTTGACGGCGGCGATGACGTGCTCGGCAGGCACGCGATTCCTGGAGATGTGGTGGTTGGTGCGCTTGTCGCCCTGGTTCAACGGATTCTTCTTGCGGCGTTTTTTCGGCATGGTGGTCTTGCCATGAAGTTTTTGCAAGCCCATATAGCCGGTGTCGGTAATGGCTGTGGTGTCGGGATGGAGCTTGACGTTGGACTCCTTGAACAGCCGGAAGTCATGGCGACGTCCCGCGTCATGAGCGAGGCAGATAATCTTGTTCGTCGCCTGGTCGACAACGAGCTGCGTCTTCAGCGTGTGGCGCTTTTTCTTGCCTGAGTAGTACCGGCGCTGCTTTTTTTCGGTCTCTGGACCGGCGTTTCCGTGGCATCGATGAGGACGACCTCATAGGTCCTGTCGCTCGTGCGCAAGGCTTTCTTGCCGGGCAGCGTGAACGCGCCGCTGGTGATCAGCACGGCCTCACACCAGCGGATGTTGCGATAGGTCGTGCTCTCGCTCACGCCGTAG
The DNA here is from genome assembly GCA_964630185.1 of uncultured Candidatus Saccharibacteria bacterium. Lineage (GTDB taxonomy): Bacteria > Patescibacteriota > Saccharimonadia > Saccharimonadales > Saccharimonadaceae > JACPYF01. The sequence goes on along the minus strand of CAZVTQ010000038.1, from coordinate 308 downwards.
CTCTGCCCGATGTGCAGGTACGTGCGGTATTCCCGCCAGTATTCCAGCGTCATCAGAAGCCGGGGCTCCACCGCTAGGCGATTCGGCTTGCCGCCCCGCGCCTTGCGCACGGCCTCGGCTTGTTCCAGCACAGCCGCCATCTCAAAAAACGTTCGTTTCCGAACGCCCGTCAGCCACCGGAACGTGCGGTCTGGCATCCCTGCAACCCCCTGAATCTCCATGACGTTCCTCCCTTGTCCAAACGCGCATGGAATCACACTTAGAGCAAGAAGGGAATCCGAAAAACGGGGTTATGCAAGAGGTCTATT
>CAZVTQ010000037.1:0-1359 GCA_964630185.1 uncultured Candidatus Saccharibacteria bacterium | reverse complement strand
GTAGTCAATCATCAAAATCAATGGCAAAATGGAGCAGCACTTCCACTGGTTTCCCATCAATCTCTCCTGCCTTCCAGCGGGGCATTGACTTGAGTATTTGGACTACGCTTTTCCCCAATTCAGTTCGTTTTTCGACTTGGGCATAAACATTCAATACTAATGCGAATAATGGGTTAAAAACGCAGAGGTAAAACCGGAGGGCAATCATATTTTTGTAGTTCTCACGCTATAAATATATGATTATGAAAGAGTTGGAACTCATTCGCCTCTATTTCTACCTCTGCGAGTGCAATAATAAATTGCTTTGTGCTTATTGCCAACGGTTCAGCCCCAACACCCATCCAAGCAACGAGAAATTGACTGACGCTGAATTGTTGACGATTTATTTTTACTGTCGCCGGTATGAAGGCAAGCAAAGCAAGACAGCGATTTATGATTATGCCCAACGGTATTTGAAAAGTTGGTTTCCCGAACTGCCCGCCTTTGCTACTTTCAACGCAAGGCTGAACAATTTGGGTTGTGCGCTGCCATATTTAGTAGAACAAATGTTGAGTGAAGTACAAAGCATTGAAAATCAATACATTGACGAAGATGTTTCTTTGATTGATTCTTTGCCCATTATGCTTTGTTCCGGCAAACGACGGGGAAAAGTAGCCCCAGAACTGTCCGAAAAATCATATTGTGCTACCAAGGGCATCTATTATTTTGGACTAAAACTTCATGCGCTGGCTTTCCAACGGAAAGGAAAACTACCCGTACCTGAGATTTTAGCTCTTACCTCGGCAGCAGAAAACGATTTGGAGGCTTTTCGTTCTTTGATGCCCACTCCCTTGAATCGGAAAATTTTTGGGGACAAGGCATATGCCGATGATGATTTACAGAAAAACCTTGCAAAAAACGCAAATTCTTGCATGATAACCCCTGTAAAACTGGTAAAAGGAGAGGATACAAGCACAAGGCAGTTCAAAAAAGCTGCCGATGATCTATTCTCAACAGCCGTATCTTCTGTCAGGCAGCCAATCGAAAGTTTTTTCAACTGGATGATTGAAAAAACAAACATCCAAAACGCATCTAAAGTCAGATGTACAAAAGGTTTGATTCTCCATGCTTTCGGGGCAATCGCTGCTGCTTTGACTTTTTGGCTCTTTTAACCCATTATTCGCATTTTTCATTGAAAGTACTGGTCAATAAAATTTAAGTTGTCGAATAGAGTTTTTTGAATTTGATGCGAGCGTCCTTGGTTCTAAATTGCCAGTTAGCCCCCTTTTTGAGTTCGCTTTGTTTGAGTTGCCAATTTTCCACAGCAATTTTTATAGTTTCTTTATCCTTAAACGGACGGTTGAGTGCTTGTTTGCCTGC
>CAZVTQ010000036.1:0-1389 GCA_964630185.1 uncultured Candidatus Saccharibacteria bacterium | reverse complement strand
GTTCCAGCCGTCGGAGGTCATGAAGATCGCGATCGTCCTGTACGTCGCCAAGATGCTCTCCGAGCGCCCGCAGCGCATGCGGACCGTGCAGACGCTCGTCAGCCCGACGCTGCTCGTCGTCGGGGCGGCGCTCCTGCTGGTCATCGCCACGCCCGACCTCGGCACCACGCTCATCATCGGCTGCACCGTCGCGGCGATGCTCCTCGTCGCGGGCGCGCCGCTGCGCGTCCTGGGCACCCTGGCGGGGGCGTCTGCCGGCCTGGTCACCGTGGTGGCGTTCGCGGTGCCGTACATGCGCGATCGCATGACGAGCTTCCTCGACCCGTGGGCCGATGCGGGCGGCACGGGCTTTCAGGCGGTGCAGGGCCAGATCGCGCTGGGCTCGGGCGGGATCTTCGGGGTGGGGCCCGGGCAGTCGGTGCAGAAGATCTTCTATCTGCCGGAGGCGCACACGGACTTCATCCTCGCGGTCATCGGGGAGGAGCTCGGGGTCATCGGCGTCTGCGCGCTGCTGTCGCTCTACGGGCTCATCGCCTACGCGGGACTGCGGACCGCGAAGGGCGCGCGCAGCCAGTACGAGCGGCTGCTGGCGACGGGCGTGACGTCGCTCATCGTCGGCCAGGCGCTGCTGAACGTCTTCGCGGTGCTCGGGATCGCCCCGCTGACGGGTGAGCCGCTGCCGTTCGTCTCCAACGGCTCGACCTCCATCACGGTGCTGCTGGCGTCCATGGGGCTGCTGCTGAACATCGCCTCGCGGGGCGCCCTGACGCTGCGAGCCGTCACGCCGGAGCCGAAGTCGCAAGGATCCAGGCCACATGCGGATCGTGATCGCAGCGGGCGGAACGGCGGGGCACGTGGTGCCCGCGCTGGCGGTCGCCGGCGAGCTGCGGGCTGAGGGCGCCGAGGTCGTCTTCGCCGGCGGCGAGCGGGCGGAGGTCACGCTCGTGCCCGAAGCGGGCTACGAGCTGCACCGGCTGCGCGTGCAGGGCCTGAGCCGCACGAACCCGTTGAAGGCGGCGAAGGCGGCGGTCATGGCCGTCGGCGCGACCTTCTCGGCGTGGCGGCTGCTCGGCCGTCTGCAGCCCGACGCGGTGATGGGCGGCGGCGGCTACGTCGCGGGGGTGGTCGGGATCGCCGCCGTGCTCCGGCGGATCCCGCTCGTGCTCACGGAGGCCGACAGCCACCTGGGCGTCTCCAACCGCCTGCTCGCCCGCTTCGCCCGCGCCGTGTGCCTCGCGTTCCCGCTGGAAGGGCATGACGGGCCGCCGTTCGTGGTGACGGGCCGGCCGGTGCCCGAGCCGTGCGCCGACCGGGCCGCGGCGCGCGCGACGTTCGGCATCGGTGAGGGCGAGCGATGCGTCCTGGTCTTCGGCGGCTCGCTCGGCGAGG
>CAZVTQ010000035.1:0-1449 GCA_964630185.1 uncultured Candidatus Saccharibacteria bacterium | reverse complement strand
CACAAGAACGGTCTGCTCGGCGTCCCCGCCGCGAGCGAAGCCGTAGCTGAATGCGGCAGCGGTCGGCTCGTTGATGATGTCGAGGACGTTGAGGCCGGCCGCTTGGCCGGCTGCCTCCGTGGCCTTGCGCTCGGGCACGCCGAAGTACGCCGGGACCGTGATCACGACGTTCTCGACGGTCTCTCCGGTCACCTGCTCGGCGTCGTGCTTGAGCTTGCTGAGGATCAGCCCGGACACCTCGACCGCCGAGTGCTCCTTGCCGTGGGCGGTGAACCGCCAGTCGGGATGGCTCATCTGCTGCTTGACGAGGGCGCACACGTTCTCCGGCTCAAGCAGCACGTTCTGCTTGGCGGCTTTGCCCACCGCGTAGTCATCGGCGCTGGAGAAGTAGACGACCGAGGGCGTGATCTGATCGCCCTCGACGTTCTGGATGACGACCGGGTACCCGGACTCGTCAACGCGCGAGATGCACGAGTAGGTGGTCCCGAGGTCGATACCCCAGACGGTCGTGGTGTCAGCCATGTTCCTGCTTTCGTTGTTCTCGGCGATGGGAGCTAGTCGGGAACGCCGTCCGCCGCGGCGGCGTCATGCTTGAAGACGACGACCTCGGCCACCCGGACGATCGCTCCATCGGTCCACGCGAAGCCCGGCCGGACCACCTCTGCCACGGTGCGGTTGGCTTCGGGGTCCGGCGTGGAGCGGACGCTCGCGATCTTGTGGACCTTCGGGTCGAATGCCTCGCCAGGCGAGACCCCCCGGACCTCGACGCCATTGCGCTCCAGGGCATCGGCCAGGGCGTCAGCGGCGAGACCGAGATCGCGCTGGCCGGCCGGGTCGCTCGCTGTGGCGGCCATGTGCCGGAGGTCATCAAACACGCGCAGGACGCTCGACACGAGCCCCTGCTGCGCCTGCCTGACCTCGCCCGCCCGGAGCGCCACGATCGCGATGATCAGCTCCGCGGCGTTGCCGAAGGTGGCATTGAGGAACCCGCCGAGCGTCGGCCCCGTGCGGGCCGAGAGGTGCTCGGTGGCCTCACCCATGAAGCCGGCGAGGGGCAGCACCGCGAGGCGCGCGGTCGCGAAGATCAGCCAGTGCGGGAACGGCCCGCCGCCCAGCACCGGATACGCGAAGTAGAGCGCCAGCGGGATGGCCAGCAGCGGCAGCTTGCGCCACGTCAGGAAGGGATCGTGCACCGGCGGCAGCTTCGGCCGCGCCTCGCTGCCGCCCCTCGGCTCCTCGGCACGCTCCCGCCGCTCCTCGCGGGCGGGACGCTCCGCGCGCTCCGGGCGGGCCTCGGCTCGCTCCGGACGTTCCGCGCGGGGCGGGATCGAGATGCCGGTGTCGTGCTGGCGTGCCGGCGGCGCGAACGTCTGCTCGGCGCGCGGCTGCGGCGGCTGCTGCGGCCGCGGCGGGGCGGGCTGGCGCGCGACCGCGGGCTCCACTATCGGC
>CAZVTQ010000034.1:0-1468 GCA_964630185.1 uncultured Candidatus Saccharibacteria bacterium | reverse complement strand
CCACCACAGCATGCGGAGGGAGGGCAGGGGGCGGCGCGTCGCGGGGGCAGTGGACGGCGGCTGCATTAGGTACACCTAAGCACATTTCCGGCCGGCGTGCATGAGGGCGCCCTAACGCTCAGAGTTGGACAGGGCGCCCAGTTCCTGGGGCGTCTCGCGCCGTGCCGGCCGCAGGACGAGGATCTCGCAGTCGTCGCGCTCGAGCAGCCAGGCGACGTCCTCCGGCGCGAGTCCGTCGGTCTCGTCTGTGGCGACGGCGACGACGATCCGGTCGAACCGTTCGTGGGCGATCGCCTGGCGCAGCGCGTGCCGGACCGTGCGCCCGCGCTCGATCCGGCTGTCGACCGCGATGCCCTGGTCGGCGGCACGCGTCTCGATCGCCTCGAACACCGGCATCGCGGCCAGGGCGGCCCCGGGCGTCGCCGCCGTGAGCGGGAGGTCGAGGGGCACCTGCGCGAGGTAGACGGGGACCAGCACCGCGTCCTCGGCCCGGGCCAGACGCAGCGTGGCGTCGAGGGCGCGGCGCGAGACCGCGCTACCGAGGAACGGAAAGAGGATGCGGTGCGCCGTCGGATGCAGCTCCGCGGCGCGGCGGCGGCGCACGAGCAGCCAGCCGAGGACGAGGACCACGGCGGTCAGGATGGGCACGAGGAAGTCCAGCCCGCTCATGCCTGCTCCTTGCGCCGGGAGCGGTCGGCGACGATCCGGACGTCAACGCCCGGGAGGGCCCGCACGAGGCGCATCGCCAGCGGCTCGGAGAACCGGCGCAGGCCCGAGCGCTGGGAGGGGACCCCGAGCAGGATGTACGTGGTCCCGCGCTCACACGCCACACGGGTCACGGTCTGGACAACGTCGTCACCCGGTTCGACGAGCAGGTGCGCGCCCAGCACCGAGGCCAGGCGCCGCAGGCCGTCGAGCTCCTCCTGCTGCGTGGCGGACGGCTCGCGCCCCGCCGGCGCGACCCACAGGAGGTCGAGCTCGGCGCCCAGGCGCTGGGCGGCGCGGAACGCGCGGCGCACGACCTTCTGCGCGTTCGGCCCCGGGGTGACGAGCGCGAGCAGACGCTCACCGAACGGGACGGGCGTGGTCAGGACGCGGTCGTCGCGCGTGGCGGCACGCAGCGGGCGGTCGAAGAGCAGGCGCTTCTCCTGGACCTCCTCGGCGACCTGGCGCAGGGCGACCTCGCGCAGCGCGGCGAGATGCTCGGTCTTGAAGAAGCCGTTCAGCGCCGCCGCGATGCGGTCGGCCCGGTAGATCTTGCCGGCCTGCAGCCGGGCGATGAGCTGATCGGGCGGCAGGTCGATGAGCAGGACCTCGTCGGCGTCGGCGAGCACCTTGTCGGGCAGCGTCTCGCGCACCTTGACGCCCGTCAGCTCGGCGACCTGGTCGTTGAGCGACTCGAGATGCTGGACGTTGACCGTCGTCCACGCGTCGATCCCCGCGTTGAGCACCGCCTCGACGTCCTGCC
>CAZVTQ010000033.1:0-1472 GCA_964630185.1 uncultured Candidatus Saccharibacteria bacterium | reverse complement strand
AATTCTACCCTCCCGCGATGAACAGTGCAGCGCTCTTATTGGGCTTGTCCCTTTCCGTGATACACGAGTTTAGACACAGTCGGCCGCTAGGCTGAAAAAGCACTGGACAGCCAGTCTTAGTTTTAGCAGAATCGCTGTAGTCGGAGAGACGGAAGCGAGCTCTGCTGGAGAGCAACTCGCCGAGGGATCTCCACTCGAAGACTCGTCAAGACGAGACTCATCGCGATGCGACCTCCCGGCTGACCGATTTAGCTGGGCGAATGGACGACCATAACGGGAGGCGTCCAGGACCCCGGCTTTTCGATCTCGGATTGATAGATCTTCGTGGTTCCTCAAAAAACTCACGCCGGCACTGGCAACGCTGCCGCCAAAGTATCGAACTCAGCCGGTGGACGATAGCCAAGCGCGGAGTGCAATCGTTTCTTGTTGTAAGTGGTTTCCAGGAACTTACCAATGCGGCGGCGCGCATCGGCGATGTTGCGGTACTCCTCGCGGTGGACCTGCTCGTGCTTCAGAGTCTTCATGAAGCTCTCGGCCCGGGCATTGTCATACGGATTGCCCTTGCGGCTCATGCTGATGCGGATCTTGTGGTTCTCCAAGATCTGCGCATATTCCGCGCAAGCGTATTGCACACCGCGATCGGAGTGATGGATCAGACCCGGCGGCAATTCGCGTTTGCTCAGCGCCATCCGTAGCGCGGCCACAGCCAGCTTGGCCTCCAGCGTTCTCTCCAGGCTCCAGCCGATCACCAGCCGCGAGTAGGCGTCGAGCACAACGGCCAGATACACGAACTCATCGGCCAGCCGGATGTAGGTGATATCCGCCACCCACGCCTGGTTGGGCTGGCTGGGCACGAAATTGCGCAGCAGGTTGGCGTGCACTGGAAATGCATGTTTGGAATCCGTCGTCGATTGGAACTTGCGCTTGCGGATGCACAGCAGATTGTCCTCGCGCAGGATCCTGCCAACACGTTTGTGATTCACTTCCCAGCCCTGCCGCTTCAACTCGGCGGTGATGCGCGGGCGTCCGTACGCCGGGTGCTTGAGGGCGATCCGCTGGATTGCGTCGCGCAGATCGACATCGCGCACAGCGGGCACCGTCTCGGGGTCAAAGCGATAGTAAGTGGCCCGGCTGACGCCAGCCAAGGCCGCCATCCGCGTCAGCGTCATCGCGGTGCCCCTTTGCTGTTCTTCCCGGATCTTCCGGCAGAGAGCGGATTGACTGTCTCCGCCTGCGACCTCCGCAGATCTTCGATCTGTCGCAAGCAGCCCTTTAAAAAATCGATCTCCATGGCCTGCTGGCCGATCTTGCGTTCGAGCTCGGCGACTTGCGTCTCCTCGCCGCGCCGCCGGCCTTCGCCGGAGAACGCCGAGTTCGGCCGCTCCTCGAACTGCCGCTTCCACAAATGCAACTGGTTGGGGTTCACTTCGAGTTCCCGCGCCAGCCGCGTCACCGAATATCCGCCTTGCAGC
>CAZVTQ010000032.1:0-1478 GCA_964630185.1 uncultured Candidatus Saccharibacteria bacterium | reverse complement strand
TCCCGAGCGACGGCGCGGGCACGCGCGTCGATGTCGGAGGCGGAGACGTTGGTCCAGATCTGCGCGTTGGCCGCCAAGAAGTCCGGAACGGACGTCGCGGTGATCGCACGCGTCAGGTCGGCGCCGAAGTACATGTTCCGCGAGAGCACCTTGACCTTCGGCGCGTTCGCGTGTGGGTGGTGACCACTCTTGCCGCCGGCGGCTGCGGCCGTGGCGGCCAGCATCACCATTGCTGTGGTCAGGACAAGCGCAAGCACGAAGCGGCTTGCGCGCGTGTTGAGCGCGGAGCGCGCGCCGGGTACCGAGTGCATCATTGAACTCCCCAATCTTTGGATGAGAGGTCTCCCCAGACCTCTCGGCCATCGTATTGGTTTCGCTCTGTCCGGGGGCGCAGCCCGTCAGCGGGCGCCGGCGTCAGACCGCAGCGATCCCGCGCTTGCGCGTCTCCATGAAGAAGCGCTCGAAGGCCAGCTTCGCCCAATGCGCCTGCGGGCCGGCCATCACGCGCGGGTGCTCCGGGTCGCCCAGCACGTGGTCGGCCTTGAAGATGATCCCACTGTTGCCCGCGTCGAGCACGCAGATCGCCTCGAGCTCGCTCAACGGCAGGCTCTTGCGCTCCCCGCCCTGGATGTCCGCGACGATGTTCTGGGCGGCGGTGCGGCCCATGATCTCGCTCATGTGTCCGGTCTTCGGCACACCGGCCGGTACCAACGTCTCTTGCGGCGGCTTGATCGCGATGTCGACGCCCGCGGCGTAGACGGAGTCGATCTCGTTGTGCCGGAACTCGTCATTCACGGCGACGAAGCCCATGGGATTTCCGAGACCTTCGGTCTTGGTCACCAGATCGACCCCGGTGAACGGCGGCACGATCATCGAGAACGCGAACGGCAGCACGCGACCGCCGTCGAGTTCGATCTCGCCGTCGCGAACCTCTTTGATCACGTTGTTCGGAATCCCCTCGATGTCGAGCTTGCCGAAGAACTTCTCGACGCGGTGCTCGGAGTCGGCGACGCCGCCCAGACCGAAGTGGCCGAGAAACGGCTCGGCGGTGATAAACTTGACCGGAGCCACGTCCTCCAAGCCGGCCTTCTTGATCCGATGCTTGGTGTTGAGCAGAAACTCGTAGGACGCGCCGAAGCAGGAGCCGCCCTGCGCGGTGCCGACCACCACCGGTCCGGGGTTCTCGAGAAACTTCTCCCATGCCGCCCGCGTGAGCAAAGCGTGCTCCATGTTGCAGACCGACTGGGTGTAACCGCCCTCCGGGCCGAGTCCGGGAATCTTCTCGAACGCGAGGCGGGGGCCGGTGGCGAGCAGCAGTCGCTCGTAGGCAAGCTCCTCGCCTGACGAGGTGGTGAGCTTGCGGCCGTCGAGGTCGATGTCGACCGCCGCCTCGTTGATGAAGCGGATCCCCTTCTTCTCATACATCGGCGCGAAGGGAAAGCTGATGTCCTTGGGCTCGCGCAGACCGAACGGCAGCC
>CAZVTQ010000031.1:0-1479 GCA_964630185.1 uncultured Candidatus Saccharibacteria bacterium | reverse complement strand
TCGCCGATCCCGGCTTTCCCGAACGCATTGAGATCGCCGGCACCGGCGGCAGCGAGTCCGTACACAGCGGTACGCCGGGTGCACTCGACGCCGCAGAACTCGTGGAAGGCCCGATCTGGGTAGGCCGCGACGTCAAGATCGGTGACGGCGTGCGGCTTCAAGGCCCGGTCGTTGTCGGCGACGGCGCCGAGATCGGGGCCGGTGCGGCTGTACGAGACTCGATTATTTTCCCGGGCGGCGTGGTCCCTGGCGGTACGATTGCAATTGGAGCGATCTTGGGCCAGGGCGACGTAGTCGCCAACCTGCGGCCGGCGTCGGAGCTTTGAAAGCTCCTTGGTCGATCCACCGAACACCATCCATTGAAAGGTCCCCCATGCGTAAAAAGATCGCACTCCTCACCGCCGTAGCCGCTGTCGCGGCTCTGTCACTCGTGCCGAGCTCGCAGGCAGCGTCAAGCTCGATCAAGGTCACGAGTTCCTACGACTTCGCCAACCTCTGCCGACCGGCCGTCGACCAGCTGCAGTTCCAGTTCGTCTTCAAGGCCAAGATCAAGCGCAGGAACTCGCCGCTGCCGCGCAACGTGGTCGTCCGCTACAAGGTGCTTGACGCCGCGACCGGCGCGAGCTACGGCTCGGGCAAGGTCACGCTGACCAAGCGCAACAGGTGGACGAAGCTCTCCAACCCGGTGATCGCCCCGGCTGGTGCACAGGTCATCTACGACCTCACGTCGACCTACAAGGCGCCGCGCACCGGACGCAACGTCAAGGCGAAGGCCAGCGTTCCGGACGTGATTCCGACCGTCGCCGAGATGGACGCGGCCAACCCGCCGCTTCCGAGCTGCGCGCCCGTCGGCTAGTGATTCAGGCCTGGCCGAGGATCCTCACAGCGAGGATCCTCGGTCGATGGCTGTCCACCGTCGTGGCGCCATCGGGGTCGACCACCTCGTGGTGTTCGACCAGGTAGTCGATCTCGATCCGCACGCCCTCGTCGATCTCCTCGATCGCCGCGTCTCGCAGTTCGTCCACAAGTTCGTAGGCGTCGGGCTTGTGGTGGTCGTCGGGCTCGATGTTCACCAGCAGGTGCCGTTCGTCGTCGCCCGAGTCCCAGAAGAACTGGACGACGCCGCTGGCCGTCACCTTTTCGCCTTCGTAGCCGCCCTGTGAAGTGTCGTCACGGTGCATTGGCTTAATTGTCGCATTTCGGTCTTGAATCGCAACACGGTTCGGTTCAGCATTCGGTTATGCGATCTGAGTTCGCCTTGCTCTCGGCGCTCCTCGTGCCGCCACGTTGCATGGTCTGCGCGAGCAGCTGTCGATCTACCGGGTGCACAGCGCGAACGAGTTCGCCGGCCTGGAGGGCGGCCGCTACAAGCCGCGGCTGAACCCGCACGTGCGCACGCCCAAGACGCTGCGCTTCCTGGAGCTGTGGATCGATTCGCTCGACCAGCCGCCCGCCGAGCGCGCGGCGGCGTTGGGCTAC
>CAZVTQ010000030.1:0-1483 GCA_964630185.1 uncultured Candidatus Saccharibacteria bacterium | reverse complement strand
CAGCCTCAGCCGCATCGCCGCTCACAGCGGCGAGGTCCACTCGATCGACCTTGTTCCACCCCAGTTTCCGGTCGCCGACGAGCCGCATGTTCGGCTTCACGGTGGCGACAGTCGGGAACGGCTGCCGGCGCTGCTCGCCGAGTTCGCCGCAAATGGCAGAAACGTCGACTTCGTGCTGATCGACGGCGACCATTCGGCCGACGGCGTTCGTGAGGACCTGGAGGATGTGCTGGCATCCGATGCTGTGCGTGAGACCGTGATCGTCCTCCACGACACGATCAACGAAGAGGTACGACGCGGCATCGAGTCTGTCGACTTCAGCGCTCACGCGAAAATAAGACTTGTTGATCTCGACTTCGTTCCCGGCGCGGTGTCGATCGTCACCGAATATCGCGGTCAGCTCTGGGGCGGCCTCGGAGTGATCGTCTGCACCCGCGAAGCGCTGCCGGTGACCGGTGGTTCGTCGATGATCGAGGTCTGTGTCCCCCCCGGTTCGCTCGCGCTGGGCGCACTGGCGTTGAGTGGACGCGACGTGGAGCGAGACACAGATTTTGTCGCTCTTGCGGCCCAGCAAGCGACTTCAATGCCGGCCGAACCGCCAGCACCTCCCGCCCCGCCCGCGGATCAGATCCCGTGGCGCACCGTGCTGGCGGCATTGAGGACATTTCCCAGGCGGGCGATACGCCGACTCCGCGGCAAACGCGCAGCGTGAAGTCGGTCAGCGACGGGCTCGACGCGCGATCCTGCGAAACAGCCCGAAGCGCCGTAGCGGTCCGGTCACGCGCCAGCTGAACGACGACTTCAGCACCTCGAGATCCAACTCAAGTTGAGCGTTTCGTCGCTCGAGTTCGGCGAGCGTTTGCGCGTTCTCGACCAGCCGCGATCGAACTGCGTCGACGTTGTCGAGCCTCAGAGCGTCGAGTTCGCCGCGCAGTTCGCGCAGGTATCTGTCCTGCGCCTCCCAGCGTTCGAGCCAGACCTTCAGCTCCGCGCTGTCAGACATCACTGACGTCGGCAGCGGCGTTGCGACAGGGGCGTCGGAGGCGACGGCGACGAGATAGGTCTCTCCCTCTGCCGGCAGACCTGAGGTTTTCAGCACATTCGCGCTTGCAATCTCAACTCGTTCGGCTGCGGCGGCCTCCGACGTCATGACGCTCGAGGTGATCCACTGCTGCTGGGCGAACATCGCGACCTTTGCGAATCGGCGCGAGAGCTCTGCGCGGAATTCGTCGCGTGAGAACTGGTGGACATGGTGAGGGTTGCGGTCGCCGTAGGCGGGAGCGTTCGGAGACGAGACGACGAGCACGCCGTCCGGGGCGAGAACACGGCGCAACTCGTCGAGTGTGCGGGACCAATCGCTGACCTGCGCTATCGCCTCAAGACAGACGACCAACCCGAACGCATTGTCCGCGAACGGAAGCTCCGCGATGTCGGCGACCTCGAGCGAGACGGCGCTCAAGTCGGCGCGCACCGCCTCGGGGAG
>CAZVTQ010000029.1:0-1513 GCA_964630185.1 uncultured Candidatus Saccharibacteria bacterium | reverse complement strand
ACGACGTTGAGCTTCTCCTCCTCGAAGTAGCCCATGTGCTTGGCGGCGACCTCGCCGATCTGGTTGTTGCCGGCCAGCCAGCCGAGCTGGAGATTGACGGTCTGGGTCTTGGCCTGGGCGAAGCCGCCCGCCTGCTGATTGCAGGCCTCGACGCGGCCCGTGTCCCGGCGCTCCCGGTCCAGGGGTCCTTTGTCCCGCCGTGCCGTCAAGGGGCGGAGTTCACCTTTGCGACGCCCGATGAGGCGCCCTATCCGCTGAACATCCTGTGCCTTAACGGGGATGCCATCCCCGCTTTCGCGGAAGAAGCCGGTGAGGCGTTCTTCGCGGGGAAGAAGACGATCGCGTTGTGGTGGTGGGAGGTCGGAGACCTGCCGCCGACCTGGCAGGAGTCCTTCCGCTGGGTCGACGAGGTGTGGGTTGCGACTGACCACATCCGTGACCTCATCGCCCCGAGCTGCCCGGTCCCGGTGCAGAAGATCACGCTGCCGGTCGGCGACCCCCCAGCGGCCAACGTCACGCGCAGCGACCTCGGGCTGCCCGATGAGCCGTTCATCTTTCTCTACGTCTACGACTACCACTCGACCGAGGCACGCAAGAACCCGACGGGCCTGATCCGGGCGTTCAAGCAGGCGTTCCCGCCGGGCAGCGGCGCGCATCTCGTCCTGAAGTGCATCAACGCAGACACGATGTTCGCGCACCACGATCGTGTGCTACTCGAGATCGGCGACCACCCCGACATCTCGTTCGTCGACACGTACTTGTCGGTGGGGGAGAAGAATGCCCTGATCGCGCTGAGCGATTGCTACGTGTCTCCGCACCGTTCGGAGGGCTTCGGTCTGACGCCGGCCGAGGCGATGCTGCTTGGGACCCCGGTGATCGCCACGAACTACGGCGGCGTGCTCGAGTTCCTCACGGACGACAATGCGTACCTCGTCGACTACGAGTTGGTGCCTGTCGGCGAGCACGCTGACCCCTATCCGCCCGACGCGGTCTGGGCTGACCCGGACGTCGACCAGCTCGCGGCGCGCATGCGTCACGTCTTCGAGCATCCGCAGGAGGCAGCCGCGCGCGCTGCGCGCGCCGCGACCGAGATCAGACTGGGGCACACGCCCAGAGCGGCTGGCGGCACGATGGAGCCGCTTCTGCAGGCGCACTACCAGGGGCTCATCGAGGAGGGAGCCCGTGGTCTGCGTATCGCGCACGTCCCGAGCGTGGACCTCGGCACACCGGGGGTTGAGCTGACGTCGGTTCTTCGCGGCGCGGGGCAGCGCTCGGGGGCGAGCGAGAAGGCGAGGTGGCTGACCCAGCGGATCAAGCGGCCGTTCACCGCGCGGAGGGACCTCGTCTCCAAGCAGCTGCTGGATCGTGTCGGCGAGCTCGACGTCGAAGCTCGACTTCTCGTCGTCAGCACCGGCTGGTGCAGCGCCAGCGGCGGGAGCGGCGGCCTTGGCCACGGGAGCGGCGGCGGAGATACCGTAGGTCTTCTCCATGTATTTGACGACGTTGTTGAGCG
>CAZVTQ010000028.1:0-1514 GCA_964630185.1 uncultured Candidatus Saccharibacteria bacterium | reverse complement strand
GAAGTCCTTCGACGAATCTTGGCCGCTCCGCGCCTCGAATACCGTATAGAGATCAAGGAAAAGACAATCACCAACGTCCAATTCCAGGACGTTCTACGCATTCAGTATGTTACGAACAACGCTGAAATCAAAAAGGAACAGTTCGTCGGGCGCATCGTCGGCGGGATCGTCGGCGGCCTGGCGCTCGGACTCACATGCGGAATCGTCTTTGCTAGTCCGCTACAGACCTCATCCGTCTACACCCTGGGAATCGGCCTCGGGGTGGCCGGCCTCAGCTTCGGCATAGGCGTTGTGATTGACATTGGCCGGGATTGGAAAATAAGTTTCCTTTTAAAAAAATAATTCAATTTTCACTTGCATATATTCCTTATATGCAGTAATATGTTTTCGGTCGGGCGGAAAGTGATGCGGTAAAGCGCATTGCTACCGCGCCGGTCGAAATACTTCGAGGGGGATCAAATGGTTAACACTTCAATCATTCAGGGTTTCGTTTCCGGCGCTACGCTCGACAGGGACAAAAACGGAAGTCCTTACGTCTTTTTCGACCTTTGTCATATCGACTACAAGAAAGAAAAGAACTGGTTTAAATGTTTCTTTTTTGGTGGCGTGGCCGAAGTCATGTCCAAGCGCCTGAAAGAAGGTCGAAACATCGTTTGCCAGGGTCACATCCGGAGCCGCCAGGAAAACCACCCCTCCGCCAAGCCTGAGCCAAGCCTTTCGATTATCGTCCAACGAATTGATTTCATCCAAACGGAGCAAGAAAATGATCTACACCAATAAGCCCAACCTTCCAAAGTTCTTTTTCGACGCACTCGTCTGGCTCTTTGAAAAGCACGACCATCCGCACGGCGACTACAGCACGACCGGGCTACAGAAATCACCGCGCCAACACCACCTTTTCAAGCGCCACGAAAAGGACATTGTTGTGGACATCGGGTCGCTCATTTGGCTTCTTTTCGGGATCGCCGGACACGAATTAATCAAGCGTTTTCAATCAAAAAACCACCTTCAAGAGGAGTATTTGGAAGTGGACATTTTGGGCAAGAAAATGTCCGGGATATCGGATGTCTACGAGGAGAACGGCGACATCCTTGACGCCAAGTTCACGTCCGCCTACACCGTTTCCAATATGAGTTCGCTCAGGGAATGGGAGGCGCAACTGAACATTTACGCCTACCTTTTCGAGGCCCACAATTTCCCTGTCCGCGACCTCTACATTGTGGCGATGATCCGGGACTGGCAACGCTCCCGCGTCTACGGAAATTACCCGAAAGAAGCGACCGTCACAATCCCCATTGCAAGGTGGGCGAAAGAGGACACGGAGCTTTATATCTACGACCGCGTGACCACGCTCGAAAAGCACAACGACACGCCGGACGACGACCTCCCCGAATGCACCCGCGAGGAGCGCTGGCAGAAGGACGATTCTTTCGCCGTGATGAAGGAAGGGGCGAAACGCGCCACAAAGCTTTTCGATGACATGTCCTCCGAAGAGTAGCATGTTAAAACTCTCG
>CAZVTQ010000027.1:0-1542 GCA_964630185.1 uncultured Candidatus Saccharibacteria bacterium | reverse complement strand
CTCAGTTGGTAGAGCGCAAGCTTCCCAAGCTTGAGGTCGCGGGTTCGAACCCCGTCGTCCGCTTTCGGTTCTGATGCTGGTTTGCGCGCGATTGATTGTTCGGCTGAACTTTGCCAGCTAACGCATGACTAACACTTACGCGCTTATTGCACCTGCTGGCGCTATCTCCGCCGGAGTCATATCGACTCACTCAAGATCGCAAATGTACACCTCTCCCCAGCAGTTTCGTACCCCTTCATACGCGCGGTCGAAATATCCGGCTTCGTCGTAAACGTCGACGTTTGTCGCTTCAAAGCCTCCAACGACTTGGTAGCCGTCAGGATGGTCGAGATCCATCAGTGCGCAGATGAAATCGCTGTCGTCTTGCTTTCCGAGATCGGCACAAACTTCAACATCGTTATTGTCAGTTTCGTCGTGCCAGTTGACGAACGGGGGTCCAAGCTTTCCGTCCGGAATACGCTGGTAGTAACGGTCGAACGCGGCTAGGGATTCAGTTTGGCGCACGTGATTGCCCCTATAGAGAAGAGACCAGCCCGCCGCGAGGACCACCGGGATGAGCAAGACGGTAAGGACGTTGACGGCTGCGCCTGGAAGTCTTGGGATCTCGGCCAATAAAGTTCGGACGCCCATGCAGCACGGGAAAAAGAGTGCTGCCAAAAGAGCGAACCCGACCACCTGCCAGATACTCAGCCATTCGGTCTCGTAGGGCCGGCCAATGTAGTCCGAACGCGCCGCAAGCTCGATCAGCAGTGCGGCGCTGATCACGCTACCCAAGAGATACAACAGCAGCAGAAACCGATCATGCCGCCGCTCAGCCGCCGCATCGTTCAGTGCCTTGTGGCTGTCATGGTCTGAATCGTTGCTCATCGCAAGCGGTCAGAGTCAATCAGACCGAATCGGAGCTGGCCGTCATGAAGTTTCATGCTCGGCATCTTGCCCTGGGACGTAGACGTGGTACTACCGTGGCTGCGGATACTCCGAGGATCTCGCCCCTAGTTGTGGCGTTCACCAAGCGCTTATGCGAGCCGGCCACATACGACCGTGCAGCGCGGATGTCAGTCACATCTCAGTTTGAAGTCATCCGTCAGATTTCATGGCGTGCAAGAAAAGGAAATTCCCGAATGAGGTGGCCCACGGGCTAACCGGCGATGATGTTGAAAACGTCGGTTGCCATAAACAGCTGAGCACCGTTTCCGACCTTTATATCAGTTGCCTTCAGAATCTCAAGATCAACCAGGGCGTTCACAGCGTGACGACCGGAGACCGTCGTCACCTTGAGCATGGACGAAGCCTCTCGCGCAGTGAGTGTCGGCTTACCGATAAGCATCGGCGCGAGTCGTGCCGGAACGCCGCGCTTTCCAGCAGTGTCAACACGTTCCACATATTCCTGTTGCAAAGCTAGAAGCTTCTCGACCTTGATCCGTGATTCAGTTGCGGCAGCTTCAACTCCTGTGGCGAAGAATGAAATCCACTCGTTCCAATCGCCAGTGCAACTAAGAGCGAGCAACTGGTCTTGATATTGCTCTCGTCTTGCCTCAAACC
>CAZVTQ010000026.1:0-1677 GCA_964630185.1 uncultured Candidatus Saccharibacteria bacterium | reverse complement strand
AACTAAGGGGTAAGCCATGAGCGAAAAAGAAACGTTTACCAAAAAGACCACGGCGCAGGCCGTGGCCGATGCTGTCATCCGCCAAATTGAATCTGGAAACGTCCTTCCATGGCGCAGGCCGTGGAGTTCTATTCCGGCCTGTAACCCAATTTCAGGCACGGTTTATTCCGGGATCAATGCGCGCATCCTTCCCCCTACGCAATACGCCACCTTTAACCAGTTGAATCAATGCGGAATTCGCGTCAAGGAAGGCTCTAAATCGTGGCCGGTTGTTTATGCCGGATCCTTTAATCCCAAAGACGAGAAAGGCGAACCAAAGAAAAACGACGAAGGAAAAGAAATCTTTTGCATCACTTGGAAACGATTCGCCGTTTTTTCTCGGGATTGCTGGGACATGTCCGGAGCGGACGAAAAAACACTCCGGATCCTTCACCTTACCGAAAAACAATTAACCCAGCAAAAACCCGGTCCTGAAATGGCCGAAAAAATCCTTGCCATTCCCCATGAAAAAGGGATCGGCGAACCTTGTTATGTCCCTGCCATTGACCAGATACGGATGCCGGAGCGTGAAAAGTTTGAAAAACTCGACTATTTTTTCCGAGTCTATTTCCATGAATTGGGACACTGGACCGGCCACTCAAAAAGGCTTGCCCGTCTCAAGGGATCGGAGTTTGGATCCGTTCCGTATGCAAAGGAAGAACTGATTGCCGAACTTTGCGCCGCCACCTTGGCGCAAATTACAGGAGTCGATTCGGACAATCTTCCCGACATGACGCCTGCCTATATCAAAAATTGGGCTTCCGTCATCGGTAAGGATCCGAATATTATTTTGCAAGCTTCCGGACCAGCCCAAAAGGCGGCGGAGTTCATCATGGACCGTGCCGGAATTAAGCACGGAAAAGAGGAGGTTGAAAAAGTCGCTTAACTTTCACCATTCACCACGCCTTACCCCGCCCTGAAATGGGACGGGGTTTTGGCGTTATAGGGGGCTCAAGATGGAACTTTCAAAAATCAGAATACTTTATAAGGCGGCGGAAGCCGGAGCGAATGACGATTATGTCCACGAAAAACTTTATGAGAACGGAGATTTTCACGCGGATGAAGTCGAGGCCAAATTGAAGGATGAAGAACTCGACGACCTCGACCGGGAAGCTATCCGAAAAGCTTATCAGTGCGGTTTCTATTACGGGAATTCTCGGGAAGCTGTTCGTCAATGTGTCGCCGATGTTCTCGGGAAAAAGGATAAAAAAGAAATATTGAAGGACGCCGCTCCGGATCTTTTGATGGCATGTGAACACGCCCTAGAATATTTCAAGGCCTATGATATTGAGACAGGGGTTTTTGACATCATCAAAGACGCTGTCAAAAAGGCAAGAGGGGAAAAATGATTATTCACGAAGTTTTTCTACAGCCCGGAAACGGATCCCGCACACTCATAGCAAAAAGCGTGTCGGAACAAAAGGCATGGGACAAGGCCGAAAAATGGCTCTTTGAAAATTATGTCCCTTGCAAGGGATCGAAACTACGGTCCCTGAACACCCTGCTTAATCTTTGCTATTCGGAGGAGCGCGCGTGGCCGATTGTTCGCAAGCGGAAAGAAGGGGAAATAATTTTTAATGAAGCGGATTCAATCTCCAAAATCGAGGAGTAAGAAATGTCAAAAGGAAAAATCATTCT
>CAZVTQ010000025.1:0-1688 GCA_964630185.1 uncultured Candidatus Saccharibacteria bacterium | reverse complement strand
AGACGCCGGAGAACCAGCAGCGGGCGCAGCGCATCCAGGACTGGATGAACCTCTATCTCACGCACCTCGCGCCCGAGTTCTATCCCGACATGGACCAGACGGCCTTCTGGCTTGGCCTGGTCGGCTCAGTGTTCAAGCAGGTCTACCAGGACCCGATCCGTCGCCGGCCGGTCTCGCCGTTCATCATGCCGCAGGACCTGATCGTTCCCTACGCGACGGTCTCGATCGAGGACGCACAGCGCTTGACGCGCGTCCACCACATGAGCCGCCGCGACATCAGGCTGCGGCAGTTGAAGGGCATCTGGCTCGACATCGACCTGCAGGAGCCGAGCCTCACGCAGAGCCAGGACCCGCTCAAGCAGCAGATCGACGTCACGCAGGGCATTGTCATCCCTGGCCAGTGGCGCGGCGACGAGGTGTTCGACATCTACGAGTGCGAGGTCGACCTCGACCTTGGGAAGACCATGGGCGGCCAGTCGTCGCCGGATGGCTACCCGATTCCCTACCGCGTCGCCATCGACAAGGAGACGCAGAAGTGCCTCGCCATCTATCGCAATTGGCGGCAGGGCGACGACTCGTTCCAGCGCAAGACCCAATTCGTCCACCACAAATTCCTGCCCGGCACCGGCTTCTATGGCTTTGGCTACGCGCATGTGCTCGGCAACACGGCGCTGACCGGCACCAGCCTCACCCGCCAGATCATCGACAGCCAGACGCTGAGCATGTTCCCCGGCGGTCTGCGCGTGAAGGGCATGCGCTTCGACGACAACAACAAGCAGATCGGGCCGACCGAGTTCCGCGAGATCGACACCGCGGGCCTGCCGATCCAGCAGGCCGTCATGGTCATGCCCTACAAGGAACTGTCCCAGGTTCCGCTGCTGACCCTCAAGCACGTCATCGAGCGCGGCAAGGGCGTCTCGAGCCAGACCGAGCTATCCGTCGGCGACGGGCGCCAGGACGCGCCGGTCGGCACCACGCTGGCCCTCCTCGAGTCCGCCAACAGGATCACGTCGGCATCGCTACAGCTGTTCCACAAGTCGTTCGGCCAGGAACTGCAGATGCTCGGCAACCTGTTCGGCGAGCATCTGCCGAACAAGCCATACCCGTTCCCGACGCCTGGCGGCGAGTCGGCGATCATGAAGTCGGACTTCATCCCGAACGTCATGATCTGGCCGGTCAGCGATCCGAACGTGGTGACGCAGTCGCAGCGCATCATTCGCGCCGAGGCCAAGCTCCGCCTCGCCATGCAGAACCCGCAAATCCACAACCTGCGGGAAGCCTACAAAGGCATCTATCGGTCGATGGGCATGCGCGATGAGGAGATCGCGCTTATCCTTCCAGACCCGCAGCAGGCGCAGCCGACCGACCCGCTGACCGAGAACCAGGCCGCCATCACCGGCGGTCCACTGAAAGCGGCGATCTACCAGGACCATGAGGCCCACATCCAGGTCCATTCGGCACTAGCCGAGATACCGGCGATGCAAGCCCACATCGCCGAGCACATGGCCATGCAGATGCGCCAGCAGATCGAGCGCATCATTGGCCAGCCGCTGCCGCAACCGGGCCAACCGCTCCCGCCGCAGATCGAGAACCAGATCGCCGTGCTGACCGCCAAGGCGATGAAGCAGTGGAAGGCCGAGCAGGGCCAGGAGATCACGCCGGACATGATCGTCCGCGCGCAACTCGAG
>CAZVTQ010000024.1:0-1768 GCA_964630185.1 uncultured Candidatus Saccharibacteria bacterium | reverse complement strand
GGCTGCTGTCCAGATTGCGCTGTTCGAGTTGCAGGGCGAGTTTGAAAATCGTCCGGACGGCGGCAGTGTCGGTTTGTTTTTGGGAAAAAATATTGGCTGCTGTTTGAAAAATTAGGAACGGATTTTAAATAAAGGTACAACTCAAGCGGCAATACGGTAAGACAGTTCCGGGATATGGTGGTGTTGCTGAATTCGAGAGAAGTCAATTTTGGTTTTGTCCGTCTTGATTGCGGTATCGAAGTGTTTATCGAGGATTCGGACCTTGACTTTCAATCCGGAATTTGTAGTAGTTTTTTCCATAAGTTCTTTGACAATGTTGTAATCAGAAAAGACCACGCCCTGAATGGCATGGTGGACATGAGCAAAAAGGCGATGTTCAATCGGGTTCCATTTGGAGGCGTAGGGCGGGTAATGACAGACCACGATGTCCTTTCCGATGGTCGCCGCGAGGGCGAGCATTTGCGCCTTGAAAGCATGGTGCCGATACGAATTGGCTCCTCCCGCATCGCACAACACGAGGATGACGGACGCGTCGGGATAACGATGCATCCCAAAGTTGTCCCACCACCACAGCAGGTTCTCGGCAATGAACGCGGCTGTTTCGTGGCTCGTGCCGATGGTGATGAAGCCCTCGTTGCGTTGCAGGTCGTAAATGCCGTGCGGAATGACTTTTCCCGTCGCAAGGTGCTCATAATCATGGTCATAGACCTTTACTTGACCCTGTGAATAGCACTTGCCCGCCCGGTAAAGGTTGCCCAGACGCTCCTTTTTCTTGCAATCCATGCTCACTATCGGGCTGTTGAGGCTCATGGCGATCATCAGGCTGAAAATGATTCGGAACTGCTGTTCCCGAGCGGCATAAGCACCGGTGGGCAGGTGCTTGCCCTGTTTTCGGTACCGGAAGCCCAGCTGGCGCAGCTTGAGTTTGACTTGGCGGTGGCTTATCGGGATGCCGTGTTCCTCCAAGAAAAGCTGGGCGAACCCTTTGGGCTTCAAGTGCGTCCAAAACACCCTGCTGTCAGTCGGGCTGCCCGCCTTGTGCCGGTTTATCAAGGCTTCCAGCAAGGTTCCCCTGTCCGGGAAGCGGGCAAAATTTTTTCCTGCCCCCGCCCGCTCGGCGTTGACGACCCGCTGGAATTTGACCCAAAAGTGCCGCGTCCTTCATTTCGGCTTCGCCCTTGCGAATCGCTTTTTGGCTGATGCCCAACAACTTGCTGATGTACGTTTTGCCACCACGACCCAACTTTTCAGCCTCTAAATAGGCATAATGTCTGCGTTGCGGCTCCGATAGCCGCGCAAAATGACTCAGCATGAACCCTTCCGTTATCTGATTATATCTTGTCACCTCAACTTTTTGGCAAAGAACTATAAATTGTACCTTTATTTAAAATCCGTTCCTTAGCAGCAAGGCAAGTGCGTGGTTTCTCATATTCATCTGGCGGTTTGGGAAAAGTACGTTGCGAATGTCGCGCAGTTGCCAGCAATTTTTCAAAGAAAAGCCGCTCCGAACATCGTCCAAAGCGGCTGCTAATCTTTTGAAAAATTTCGATCCGCGGTGTCGGGGTTAAAAACCAAAATCGACTGCCAGCCGTGTCCGTTCCCAATCCACCCGAAAAACGCCGCCGCCGCCCGCCGCCGCCATCGAAATCGTCAGTTTTTCAACGTGTTCCGGCAAAGCCTCCTCGCGCAGCGGAACTCGCAGCACGTCCGCCGCAGGGTCGTATTCCGTTCCCCAAATCCCCGTTTTTCGGTTGAAACAAAGTTGCCA
>CAZVTQ010000023.1:0-1806 GCA_964630185.1 uncultured Candidatus Saccharibacteria bacterium | reverse complement strand
CGGTGGGGGAAGATACCGTCTTCGACGTCAAGCGCCCGAAGCGATCTGTGGGACGTAAGGTCGCTGATGCTTGAGCACGCCGAAGCAGATGTGGACCAGTTTGCGCATCACCGCGCAAAGCGCCAGCATGGGCTTCTTGCCCGCGGCGACCAAACGCTGGTACAGAGCACGTGCATCCGGGTTGGTGCGCTTGGCCGTCAGCGCCGCCATGTACAAGGCGCGGCGTGTTTGGCGCTCGCCGTGTTTGCCCAGTCGCGGCATCTTGTGCACGCTGCTGCCCGACTCCCAATGCATCGGACGCAAGCCCAGGAAGCCACTGGCCTGGGCGGCACTGTCAAAGCGCCCCCCGCCCAGCTTGGCCAGCATCAGCCTCGCGTTGCACGGACCCACCGCCGGGATCGAACGCAGCAAGGCGTAATCGGCTTTCAGTTGCGGGTGCCCGTCGATGTGCCGGTCGATCTGTGCTTTGAGCTGTCGGATCTGCTCATCCAGGAACGCCACCGAGCGCCGCAACGAGTCCATCACCAGCGCCGAGACCGCCTCCCCGGCCTGTGCGGCCTCCACCCGGTTCAACTCCGCCTGGCGCGTCTTGTCCAAATCCTCCAGCCGCCGCAACAGCGCCTGCAACTCGCGCAGTTCCCGCGGCGCCGGCTCCCATTCCTGCGCCTGCCCCGTCAGCCCAAAGCGCGCCAACACTTCGCTGTCCAGCGCGTCGGTCTTGCTGCGCAACCCCATCCCCTTGGCGAAGTCGCGCACCTGCTTCGGATTGACCACCCACACCCGGGCACCCCGATCGTGCGCGTAGTGCGCCACCCCCTCGTGGTAACGACTGGTGGGCTCGAGCACCATCTTCAGCTGGTCCGCCTCACAGCCCACCAGCGCACACGCCCACTGCAGCAACTTCGCCCAGCCAGCCGCGTCGTTGCTCACCACCTTCTGGCGCCGCTTCATCGGCTCGGCCTGAATGATCAGCGCGCAGTCCAGCTTTGCCTTCGAGACATCTACCCCCAGTACGTACATGGCACTGCCTCCCCAGTGTCCTCGAGACCGCGTCGCCCCTGTTGCCGACCCACCTTGTGCATACAGGCTCAGGCGCAAGGCGCCGGCCCCGGATACCGTTCAGTCTGCCTCGGGCGACAGAAATGGAGCGGGCCTACCTCTTCCCCACGGACTCAAGGTCTAGGCCGGGAATCGCGGTCTCCGCTCCCGTGCCGGAAGCTACCCCGACACATTTCCAAGATACAAGGCCGGGATGGGGGCAACGCTACCGCCCCTCCATCCTCGAAGTCCCGATCAACCCGGCCGCGATGCGCGCGATGCCGATCGCCGTCCACGACAGCAGCCGATCGAGCCACGGGCGCTGCGCCAGCGATTCCGTGCGGATCAGTTCGCCGCCCTCCGCCATGGCCGCTTCGAGCTTCGCCTGCAGTTCGCCGGCGAAGACTCGATCCTCGACCACCACGTTGGCCTCGCGCGCCATCAGCAGGCTCAACGGATCGATGTTGGACGAACCCACCGTCGCCCACCGACCGTCGATCACGGCGACCTTCGCATGCAACCACGCGACGGTGTAGTCGTGCACCTCCATGCCGGCCGACAGCAGCCGACCATGCAGGGCGCGCATGGCGTAGTGCACCCAGAAGTACTCGCGCTTGCCTTGCAGCAGCAGGCGCACCTTCACGCCGCGCTGTGCGGCGCCGCGGAGTGCGCGACGAAACCGGCGGCCGGGGAGAAAGTAAGCGTTCGCGATCAGGACGTCGCGCTGCGCTCCGTCGATCGCCTCGAGATAAGCGTCCTCGATGGTGC
>CAZVTQ010000022.1:0-2011 GCA_964630185.1 uncultured Candidatus Saccharibacteria bacterium | reverse complement strand
GAGCGCGTCACTGATAATGACGAGGTCGGAGGTTCGAGTCCCTCATCGCCCACCAAATTAGAAAAACACCCTTGCGGTGTTCTTTTAATTTGGTGCATATATGATTCGAACCTCCAACTTGGCTGCAAAGCAGACAACAGTCGGTGGGACAGTGTAGCGAAGTTACGCGCAGAAGTTTACTTCGAGCATGACTGAGCGGAAAAGGGCAAAGCCCGCTGTCCCATTTAGTTTGCTATACTTTACACCATGGATAGTGAATTCAACGGCGTTAAAATCGCTCTCTTATACGAAGGTAAGCTTCTAGTTTACCTGAGAGATGATAAGCCAGGTTTAAGATTTGCTGGATTGTGGGACTTCTTTGGAGGAGGGAGAGAGAAACAAGAAACTCCTTTTGAGTGCATCAAGCGAGAAATAATCGAAGAATTACAAATTAGCCTACAAGAAACTCAAATTACATTTACAAAGATATTTCCTGCTATGCACGACCCTACTCAAAGTGCATACTTCATGGTCGCAGAGCTCAGTGAAGAAAATGTCGATAATATCAAGTTTGGTAGTGAAGGCCAGGAGCATAAATTTGTTGAGGTTGATGAGTTTATGAAAAGTGAAGATTATGTGCCACTTCTAAAACCAAGACTCAAAAGTTATCTTGAATCTGTAAAATAATGCATTTTATTGTTGCCAAAAAGCCTTCGGTAGAGTACAATTAGTACCAATAAGCGAAAGTTTCCGTATGAAACCTCTGGCGATTACTAGGTGGAACAGGCGAGTGTAGCAAAAGAAACATCAATTTTGATGTTTACACACCTCTGTAATATCTGATAGAATCAATAAAGTTGAACGCAAATAATTGCGACCCAAGTTACTGCGAGTTTTTACCGAGGAATTATTTAGGTCTCTATTATGTGCGCTCAAAGCCAAGTTGTAATTGGCATAGGACACACGCAATTTAACAATTAGACATAAGTAAAAATTAGATTGACGGCAAGTGATTGTATTTAACAATTACTAGTCAAGTCAATGCATAAAAAGGTACTCAAGGGCACACAATGGATGCCTAGACGTATATTACCGATGAAGGACGTGGAAGACTGCGAAAAGTCTTGGGGAGCTGTCATCAAGCTTTGATCCAGGAGTATCCGAATGGGGAAACCTAGCTAGAGTCATGTCTAGTTATCTCTATCTGAATATATAGGATAGTTGACGGGAACCGACTGAACTGAAACATCTTAGTAGGTCGAGGAAAAGAGAATAAACAATGATTCCGGAAGTAGTGGCGAGCGAAACCGGATGAGCGCAAACCTTTTAAGTTTTTATATCGATTTATCGAAATAAATAAGTTTACAGACGAATACTTAAGAGGGGTTGTGAGGAGTGTGAAGACCAGGTAAGAGTTGTTGATTTATCAACATTTCTTACTTGCGAGATCTCTCTGTAATGGAGGTCGTAAGGTAAGAAAACTGCAATGCTAGCAGAATAGTATGGAATAGCTAGCGATACAACGTGAAAGCCGTGTATGCGAAAGCGTTGCTGACCTTATATCACATTTACTCGAGTAGGACGGGGCACGAGAAACCCTGTTTGAATCCGGCAGGACCACCTGCCAACGCTAAATATAATATACGATCGATAGTGAACAAGTACAGTGATGGAAAGGTGAAAAGAACCCCGGGAGGGGAGTGAAATAGATCCTGAAATTGTGTGCCTACAAGGAGTCGGAGCAGATTTATTCTGTGACGGCGTGCTTTTTGTAGAACGATCCAGCGAGTTAATTTTATGTGCAAGGTTAAGTCATTTGACGGAGCCATAGTGAAAGCGAGCCTGAATAGGGCGAAATAAGTACATAGGATTAGACCCGAAACCGGGTGACCTATCCATGGGCAGGCTGAAGCTACTGTAATAGGTAGTGAAGGGCCGAACCACCGCACGCTGCAAAGTGCTTGGATGACCTGTGGATAGAGGTGAAATGCCAATCGAACTCGGAGATAGCTGGTTCTCCTCGAAATAGCTT
>CAZVTQ010000021.1:0-2023 GCA_964630185.1 uncultured Candidatus Saccharibacteria bacterium | reverse complement strand
GCTCCGCGAACAGCCCAACCGGGAAATGGCCGAGCGCGTGATGAGCCGGCACTGGCCCGACCGCCAGGAGCGGAAACTCATCCTCGAGCCTCGGGAAACCTACAAAACGACCATCGCCTCGATAGCTTTTCCGGTATGGCTCCTATCTAAGAACCCGGAAATCTCGATCCTTATTTATTCCGAGACTGATTCACAGGCCAAACAGATTTATAACGCTTGCAAGAAGGCCATGGAAATGAACGAGCTACTTCAACGCCTTTGGGGTTCTTTCAAGTCCCGCCACTGGAATGAGACGGAACTTTTTGTTCATGGCCGCAAGGAGTTCGAGCGCCGCGACCCATCCTTGACCCACGCCGGCCTGGACTCTTCGGTAAACGGCGTCCACCCGGACGTGGCCCTCATTGATGACCTTTGCTCCGAGCAAAACACGCAGAGCCTTTCCCAACTCGACAAGGCTTGGGATCAGTACAACTCCCTGACGCCGCTTGTGATGAAGGACGGCCTAATCCAAATGGTCGCCACCCGCTGGGTTCAGGACGACCCGCCGGCCCGGATTATGAAGCATCAGAAGCATCTTTTTTCCGAAATCTCCGTCAAGAGCGCCGAGGACATTTTGCCCAATGGCAAGCTCTACGGCGAGGACATCGGCCTGACCCATGCCATCCTCGAGCAGAAAAAAAGCATGGGCATGTACCGCTACTCCGCCAATTACCTGAACAATCCCGTTCCCGATACGGAGAAGGCCTTCAAAGAGGAATGGCTGGAAATCTTCAAGGGCGACCCGAGCGAAACCGACCTTACCGGCGAAGTCCGGAAAATCCCCATCGCCGTCTATTTCGGCATCGACTCATCCTGGGCGGACAAGGACTCCAACACCGGCAAGGACCCCACGGCGCTTATTGCCGTGGGAATTGATTGGCGCGGCGATATGTGGCTCCTGGAATACTTCAACGGCCGGATTCCTCCGGATGAGGTTGTGACCAAGGTTTTCGATTTCTTTGAAAAATATCCCGAGGCCATCGCGCTTGCCTCCGAGGACATTTCCACGCAGAAAGGCATCAACAAGCTTCTCGAAGATGAAATGAAAAAGCGGAAAAAGTCTTTCACCCTCGACAAGGTAAAGCATCAGTCCAGGTCGAAATCGACTAGGATTATGGGGATGCAGGGTCTTTTCCAGACCCACTCCGTCCACATCCGCGAGGACATGACGGAGTTCATCGAACAATACAAAAACTTCTCCCCGTATTATCATATAGGCCATGAGGATCTTTTGGACGCTCTTGAAATGGTTTTTTCCGAATACCGCGACATCGCCCAAAAACCGCAGACTGACGAAGAAGAAGCGGCCGAGTACGAAGAGCTTTACCCGGAATACGACGAAGTGACGGGAAGGTGCTAAATGGCGAAAGACGAAGATCAAAAAATTTGCGAAATGGTTCTCGGTCGGATCCGCTCCTCGTCTGAGGATCAGGTCCGCCAATCGAAGGTTTTTTCCTGGGAAAAGTCCTATAAAAACTGGCATTCCTACATGGAAAAAAAGATCCCGCGGCGCGCCAATATGTTCGTGCCGCTCACGCATCAGATCATCGAAAAGCTTGTCGCCTTCCAACAGCAATCCGTTTTCAACGCCGATGGGTTCGGGAAATTCATGGCGACAAAATCCGAGGACGTTGAGTCCGCGGCGCTTGTGACGTCTCTTTTCAACTACAGCCTCCGGAATAAAGTGAAATCGGTCGTCGCCAAGTTCCACCGATTTTTCCAGCACAAAAGCCTTTACGGGGTGGGAATTTTCCGGACCGGATGGGTTTTCGACTTTGACGTTGAAGATGGCCGAATGAAGATTCGGGAGAACTCTTTCGGCCTGGAACCGACGGCGCCGAGGAATTTTTTCGTTGATCCGCTTGCGACCGAACTCTCGAACGCCAAATGGTGTTCGCAGAGAATCTTCCTGACCAAGGAAGATATGCGCCGCAACATAAAAATGCGCGAGTACAAGAAGGCTCTCTCCGAGGAGGATCTTGAC
>CAZVTQ010000020.1:0-2025 GCA_964630185.1 uncultured Candidatus Saccharibacteria bacterium | reverse complement strand
CGAACTGGACGACGGGCAACACGCCGAGCAATCCGTGGAGGACGCGCTGCGGACGAAGCGGTTGGAAGAGGTGGGGTGGTGCGTCGTGCGGTACTGGAACAGCGACGTGCTTGAACGGAGGGCGGACGTGCTTGCAGATATCGCAAGGTGTGTTGCGCACCGCCTGCCCCCACCCTAACCCTCCCCCAAAGCGTTGCTGGGGGAGGGGACGTACACCGTTCGAGGCTACACGACCCGAGGCACTCCTTCCCCCACCTTCGGTGGTGTATGGAGTGGGGACATCATTTACACCCGTTCGGGGACATGGTTTACACCCTCGGGCTGTCATCCTGGAGCACGAAGGAGAGCAGCCATGCCTTGGACGGAGGTGTCGATCATGTTTGCGCGGGAGGAGTTCGTGAGGCTGGCCACGCAGGAGGGGGCGAACAAGAGCGAGCTGTGTCGGCGCTTCGGGATCAGTCGCCCCACGGGCGAGAAGTGGATCGAGCGCTGGCGGGCCGGGCAGACGATGAGCGATCGATCGCGCCGCCCGCACCAGAGCCCGGGGCGCACGCCGGCGGGCGTCGAGCAGCAGGTGGTGCAACTGCGTCGGGAGCACCCGGCCTGGGGTGCACGCAAGCTGCACCACGTGCTGGTGGGCCGAGGCGTTGCGCTGCCAAGTGTAAGCAGCGTGCACGCGATCCTGCAGCGCCACGGGCTGATCGAGGTGCAGGAGTCGGACAAGCATCGGGCCTTCGTACGCTTCGAGCACGCGCAGCCCAACGATCTTTGGCAGATGGACTTCAAGGGCCACGTGGGGCTGGGCGATGGCGGGCGCTGTCATCCGCTGACGGTGCTGGACGATCACTCGCGCTTCAGCCTGTGTCTGCAGGCGCTGCCCGACGAACGGGGCGGGCCCGTGCAGGCGAAGCTGCGCAACACCTTCCGTCGCTACGGACTGCCGCAGCGCATGCTCATGGACAACGGCCCGCCCTGGGGCTACGGCTGCGAGCAGCCCTACACCGCGCTGTGCGTGTGGCTGATGCGCCTGGGCATCCGGGTGGTGCACTCGCGCCCTTATCACCCTCAGACCCTGGGCAAGGACGAGCGCTTCCACCGCAGCCTCAAGGCCGAGGTGCTGCGCGGGCGCTGCTTCGCCGATTTGTCCGAGGCACAAGCACGCTTCGATGGGTGGCGCGAGACCTACAACCTCGAGCGCCCGCACCAGGCCCTGGACATGCATCCGCCGGCCGCGCGCTACCGCATCAGCCCCAGGCCCTATCCGGAGATCCTGCCCGAGGTGCACTACGCACCTGGCTTCGAAATACGTCGCGTCCAGCAACAGGGCTGGATCAGCTTCCGGGGCACACAGTACCGAGTCTCCAAGGCCTTCTACGGCCAGAGCGTCGCGCTGCGCCCCAACGCCCAGCGCGACGGACTCTTCGACGTGTTGTTCATGCACCAGTGCATCGCGCAGATCGATCTGCGCGACCACCAACCTGTAAACCATGTCCCCGAACACCTGTAAACCATGTCCCCAGGCTATACACCACCTACGGTGGGGGAAGGTTGGGATGGGGGCGAGCGGTCGTCTCCATACCTGCACTCGCTGCTCCCCGCCCAGTGCTCCCAGAGGCGCCTACGCCAGCAGTTCCCTCACATGCCGCCCGATCGCGATACTTGCCGTGAGCCCGGGTGACTCGATGCAGAAGAGATTCACGAGCCCGGGGACGCCATGCTGCTTCGGCCCGTCGATCCGGAAATCGGCAGCCGGCTCCTTCGGCCCCTATATCTTCGGACGGATGCCTGTGTAACCGGGACTCAGGGCGCCGTCCTTCAATCCCGGGTAGTAGCGCCGGATCGCTTCGTAGAACAGCGGCTCGCGCGAATAGTCGAACGTGTAGTCGACGCCGTCGATCCATTCGACGTCGGGGCCGAAGCGCGCCTGGCCGGCGAGGTCGAGCGTCACGTGAACGCCGAGATGGGCGTGCGTGGCGACAGGGTAGACCAATCGCCGGAACGGTGAGCGGCCGGTGAGCGAGTAGT
>CAZVTQ010000019.1:0-2115 GCA_964630185.1 uncultured Candidatus Saccharibacteria bacterium | reverse complement strand
GTCGTGGCTGGACATCTCGCCCGGTAGCGGGGGTTCACCCCGTTCCTCGAGCAGCCGGTTGGCGTGCTCAACTACCCCCGCGAACGTCTTGCGGACGTTGTCGGCGTTCCATCGACGTCCCTTGGCGGTCACCAGCAGGGGCGCGTCTGAGGGTCCCGACGGCCGCGCGAGTTTCGCTCGCAAGGCCGGTTCGAGACCCGGAACGATGTTGACGTCGCGGTAGCTGCTGAAGGTCTTGGCGACCCCGACCTTGATGTGTCCCTCGTCTAGGTCGATGTCGCCAACGTTCAGGGCACCGACCTCGCTGATGCGCAGGCCGGCCAGGAAGAGCAGGCCGATCAGGACGGGGCGATCGACTCGCCAGGTCCCTCGGGAGCGGTCCTCGATCGCTTGCGCGGCCTCGAGGAGCGCGGCGAGCTGCGGGGCCTCCGCGTGATTGCGTCGCTTCTGATCCGCGAGCGGCCAGTTGCGCTTGTTGCGGGCGACGTTCTTTGTGAGTGGAACGTCGTGCTCGTCCCGGGCAAGGTCGAGTAGCGCCGCGAGCTTGGTCAGCGCGCGGCGCATCATGTTCGGAGAGAGGCCTCGCGCCGTCCGGCCGTACGTCTCGATGACCGCGCGCTCGTCCTTGGTGAGATCCTTCGGCTGTGCGCCACCGTTGAGCTTGTGCCGCGCACTGGTGAGAAGTTCGCGCTCGAGCGTCTTGCGCTGGACCCAACGCTTGATGTCCTTGTCGGTGACCTCGTCAGCGGCTAGCGGGTGCAGCGCGCTCAGCCGTTCAAGGTCCAAGGCAAGGGCGTCCAGGCTGCTCTGTCGCAGCCCCCGGGATTTCGCGTCGTCCTCGTACTCGTCGGCGAGTTCACCGATGGTCGGGACGGGCTTGTCCTTGACGGGGACGTGGGGCCGCCACGCGCCGCGGCGAACGTCGGCGAGGATGTTCTCCAGTTCCTCCTCCGCTCGCTGGCGGTTCCACTCTGGGGTGTGGCCGAGCGTGACCTTCTGGGGGCGGCCGCGTGCCTGAAACCGGGCGACGAAAGCGACCTCGCCGTTCGCCAGGTCACGTGTCTCGATGTTCCCTCGACGAGGCCGGCCGTTGCGGTTCATGGGCGGGACTTTATGCCCTTTTATGCCCGCGCCGCCGTTCTAGCCGTTGGTCTACAAAGAAGGCCCGATCAGGGAATGTGCCGATTTGCAGGCGTTTCTTGTGAAGCGGACGACGGGCCTCGAACCCGCGACCTTCGGCTTGGGAAGCCGACGCTCTACCAACTGAGCTACGTCCGCAGCGAATCGCCATCGTAGCCGGATCGGCGCCGACGGTCGCCGCCGACCTTCTAGTGTGGTTCATGCCGGGTTCGCCCGGCCCGGACGAGGAGCGCCGTACCCGGTCACGCACGACGACGCACGCAGGGTTCCCGTGTCGTCAGGAGGCGTCTCATGCCGTGGCTGTTCCTCATCATCGCCGGTCTGCTGGAGGTCGGATGGGCCGTCGGCCTGTCCACCACCGACGGGTTCACGAGGCCGCTCCCCACCGTGCTGACCGCCGGCGCGATCGTTGCGAGCATGGCGTGCCTCGGGCTCGCTGTGCGCGACCTGCCGATCGGGACGGCGTATGCGATCTGGGTCGGGATCGGCACCGCCGGCACCGTCCTGGCCGGGTGGTTGTGGCTTGGCGAGGAGATGACCGCTGTCCGCGCGCTGCTGGTCCTCGGGATCGTCGCGTGCGCCGGCGGGCTGAAGGTCGCCTCGGGCCACTGAGCCCGTCCCGTACCCTCATGGTGATGTCCAAAGTGGGTCCGATCGTCGCGGCCGTGGCCGCCGCCGCGCTCATCGCGCTGCTCGGCTACGGCCTGATCAACGGCGGCGATGGGAACACCATCGACGACGCGGTGAAGTCCGGCGAGCAGCCGGCCGCGCCGACCCGCACGCTGCCGCGCATCGGGCCGAGCGGGCCCACGTCGCTCGCGGACCTGCGCGGCAAGCCGGTGATCCTGAACTTCTGGGCGTCCTGGTGCGGGCCGTGCAAGGACGAGGCGCCGCTGCTCGAAGACGCGCAGAAGCGCCTGCAGGCGATGGGCGGCACGGTGCTCGGCGTGACGTACCGCGACGCGACGCCGGATG
>CAZVTQ010000018.1:0-2289 GCA_964630185.1 uncultured Candidatus Saccharibacteria bacterium | reverse complement strand
CGGACTCCAAGGACGACCTGATCCGACATTACACATTCAACGATACCGACCTCTCGATCATCCGACAGCGGCGCGGGCCAGCCAATCGGCTGGGCTTCGCGGTGCAGCTCTGTTACCTGCGCTTTCCCGGCGGCATCCTGGGCGTCGATGAACTACCGTTCCCGCCCTTGTTGAAGCTGGTCGCCGACCAGCTCAAGGTCGGCGTCGAAAGCTGGAACGAGTACGGCCAGCGGGAGCAGACCCGGCGCGAGCACCTGAGCGAGCTGCAAACCGTGTTCGGTTTCCGGCCCTTCACCATGAGCCATTACCGGCAGGCCGTCCAGATGCTGACCGAGCTGGCGATGCAAACCGACAAAGGCATCGTGCTGGCCAGCGCCTTGATCGGGCACCTGCGGCGGCAGTCGGTCATTCTGCCCGCCCTCAACGCCGTCGAGCGGGCGAGTGCCGAGGCGATCACCCGTGCTAACCGGCGCATCTACGACGCCTTGGCCGAACCACTGGCGGACGCGCATCGCCGCCGCCTCGACGATCTGCTCAAGCGCCGGGACAACGGCAAGACGACCTGGTTGGCTTGGTTGCGCCAGTCTCCGGCCAAGCCAAATTCGCGGCATATGCTGGAACACATCGAACGCCTCAAGGCATGGCAGGCACTCGATCTGCCTACCGGCATCGAGCGGCTGGTTCACCAGAACCGCCTGCTCAAGATTGCCCGCGAGGGCGGCCAGATGACACCCGCCGACCTGGCCAAGTTCGAGCCGCAGCGGCGTTACGCCACCCTCGTAGCACTGGCCATCGAGGGCATGGCCACCGTCACCGACGAAATCATCGACCTGCACGACCGCATCCTGGGTAAGCTGTTTAACGCTGCCAAGAATAAGCATCAGCAGCAGTTCCAGGCGTCAGGCAAGGCCATCAACGCCAAGGTACGTCTGTACGGGCGCATCGGTCAGGCGCTGATCGACGCCAAGCAATCAGGCCGCGATGCGTTTGCCGCCATCGAGGCCGTCATGTCCTGGGATTCCTTTGCCGAGAGCGTCACCGAGGCGCAGAAGCTCGCGCAACCCGATGACTTCGATTTCCTGCATCGCATCGGCGAGAGCTACGCCACCCTGCGCCGCTATGCACCGGAATTCCTTGCCGTGCTCAAGCTGCGGGCCGCGCCCGCCGCCAAAAACGTGCTTGATGCCATTGAGGTGCTGCGCGGCATGAACACCGACAACGCCCGCAAGCTGCCAGCCGATGCACCGACCGGCTTCATCAAGCCGCGCTGGCAGAAACTGGTGATGACCGACGCCGGCATCGACCGGCGCTACTACGAACTGTGCGCGCTGTCCGAGTTGAAGAACTCCCTGCGCTCGGGCGACATCTGGGTGCAGGGTTCACGCCAGTTCAAGGACTTCGAGGACTACCTGGTACCGCCCGAGAAGTTCACCAGCCTCAAGCAGTCCAGCGAATTGCCGCTGGCCGTGGCCACCGACTGCGAACAATATCTGCATGAGCGGCTGACGCTGCTGGAAGCACAACTTGCCACCGTCAACCGCATGGCGGCAGCCAACGACCTGCCGGATGCCATCATCACCGAGTCGGGCTTGAAGATCACGCCGCTGGATGCGGCGGTGCCCGACACCGCGCAGGCGCTGATAGACCAGACAGCCATGGTCCTGCCGCACGTCAAGATCACCGAACTGCTGCTCGAAGTCGATGAGTGGACGGGCTTCACCCGGCACTTCACGCACTTGAAATCGGGCGATCTGGCCAAGGACAAGAACCTGTTGTTGACCACGATCCTGGCCGACGCGATCAACCTGGGCCTGACCAAGATGGCCGAGTCCTGCCCCGGCACGACCTACGCGAAGCTCGCTTGGCTGCAAGCCTGGCATACCCGCGACGAAACGTACTCGACAGCGTTGGCTGAACTGGTCAACGCTCAGTTTCGGCATCCCTTTGCCGGGCACTGGGGCGATGGCACCACATCATCATCGGACGGACAGAATTTCCGAACCGCTAGCAAGGCAAAGAGCACGGGGCACATCAACCCAAAATATGGCAGCAGCCCAGGACGGACTTTCTACACCCACATCTCCGACCAATACGCGCCATTCCACACCAAGGTGGTCAATGTCGGCCTGCGCGACTCAACCTACGTGCTCGACGGCCTGCTGTACCACGAATCCGACCTGCGGATCGAGGAGCACTACACCGACACGGCGGGCTTCACCGATCACGTCTTCGCCCTGATGCACCTCTTGGGCTTCCGCTTCGCGCCGCGCATCCGCGACCTGGGCGACA
>CAZVTQ010000017.1:0-2318 GCA_964630185.1 uncultured Candidatus Saccharibacteria bacterium | reverse complement strand
CGCTCGGCCAGTGTCACGACAAACACAGACACGGGCGTTGCTGTTG
This sequence comes from uncultured Candidatus Saccharibacteria bacterium, assembly GCA_964630185.1. Lineage (GTDB taxonomy): Bacteria > Patescibacteriota > Saccharimonadia > Saccharimonadales > Saccharimonadaceae > JACPYF01. Next base: position 2,272 of record CAZVTQ010000017.1, on the reverse strand, counting down.
TGGCCGGATCTTGGATCAAGCTCAAAGCCGTTGTCAATGCGCTCGGAACATCGGTCGAGTTCTTCATCAACGGTGTTTCCGTTGGCACATCCACGACCAACATTCCGACCGGAACCGTCATTGCGCCTCGCGTGTCGATGGCAAAGACGGCCGGAACAACCTCGCGGAGAAATTACGTCGATTACTTCAAGCTCTACCAGCGATTCACGTCTGCGAGGTAACGAATGGGCTCTGGCGAAGAAAGCGCGATCCTTGCTGAACTTAAACAACTCAGGCTAGTTGTCGATAAAACAGCAGGGCAAGTAGACGAAATAAGGACGAAGGTCATTCCCGACATTCGTGGCGACCTACGTGAGGGCGCTCAGAGAATGGATGCCCATGGAACGGAAATCAGTGATTTCAAAAAATGGAAAGACGAACTCACGAAAGAATTCTGGAAATTAAACGGAACTTTCGGGGTCGCCATGCTTATACTTATGGCAATCCTCCATTTCGTTTTTAAATGAAAATGAAACTCACAGCCGACGAACTTTTGACGGGGATGCCGAACATCGGGCAAAGGCTCTCCATTTTTCTCGAACCTCTCAATGCGGCCATGGAGGAGTTTGAGATCAATACTTATCCGAGAATGGCAATGTTTCTCGCTCAGGTCGCCCATGAAAGCGGGGAGCTTCGCTACATGGAGGAAATTTGGGGGCCGACCGATGCCCAAAGAACCTACGACAAACGCGCCGACCTTGGAAACACCGAAGAAAACGCCATCCGCATTGCCGCGCTCCATGGATCTACTCCGGGGTATTGGTGGCGCGGAAGATCGCCGATCCAGACGACCGGGTATACCAACTATCTTCTCACCGGAAACGCCCTTGGCCTCGATCTTCTGAACCACCCCGAACTCATTGGTCTACCGAAGGATGGATGCCGGGCCGCCGCCTACTTCTTCAAGTCTCGCGGTCTGAATACCGTTGCCGACAAAGACGACGAAAACGCCTTCAAGGTCTGCACTCACCGAGTGAATGGCGGCGTCCTCACCTACGACAAAGAAGGAAACGCTATTTTAAAATACGCCAACCATTACGAAGAACGCAAAGAATTCTGGATCAGATTTCAGGAAGCGCTAGGAGCATAATTTGGAAACCAACGAAGTGATTCACGCCACGCTTTCGTCAATTCAGTCCGAACTTTTGACGACTATCTGGACAACCATCAAGCCACACCTTTTGCCAATCATTCTCCCGACCGCAACGATTATGCTGATGGTGCGCGGGACAAAGGTTTTCGTCGATCCGTATTTAAAGACAGTCGGTGAGAGGAGAACAAAAACGATTTATCGAGCTTCCGCCGTCATTTACGGATGGCTTTGGCTTTGGGTCTGGCCGATGGTTCAAAATTATCTGGCAACCATCGGGACAGGGTCGCCATCATGGAAAGTAGTCCCTTATCCGCTTGCCATTATTTTGGTCGGCGGTTTTTTCCTTGGCGTTGTGAATATTCTCGCCTACGACTTTTTGGTCCGTCCGTTCTACCTTCGATTTATCAAGAGGGACAAAAAATGATTGACTACCTGAAAACTCTCCTTACCGCTCCGTTGATCGGAGCGGAGTGGATGTGGCTTTTCATCATCGTGGTTTCGGCCGTGATGATGGCGACCGCATGGTTCCGGCGAGATGTACCGATGCTCTCTGGAAACCTTTCGGAACTATCTCCGCTCCTCGACTGGAAATATTTTCTTTTCGTCATCGCTCAGCAGATCGTGGTCGTGTCTATTTTCTTTTGGATGCAAAAATCCGGAGCAAGCGAAAGGGCCTCACTCATTACGGCTTCCTTGATTTTTGGAGCCATCGGGCATTTTGGCAACAGGGGTCTGGAAGGGTGGACGACCGCCATGGGCCTCGCTTATTTGACAATGTGGGGGGAGTTTCATAACATCCTCTCTCTTGTTCTTGGTCACTATTTCTTGTCAAAAGTCTATCGGAGATTTTCTCCCGACTCCTACAACGAAGGTATGGTCGTCTGGCGGCGGTAAATGTCCCACAACCTCGTAAATTATTTTTACAACAAGGTGGCCTGGGAAACGGCATTCCTCGGAACAACGTCAAAAATTGTCCTATCATTTAGTGGGGCGGTTTTTAAGGACATGATTTCCCTGGAAACATTGGTGGTCGATTCAGCCGGAAACCCTGGCGTGGCCGGCATTCCAGCAAAAAACCAACTTGCTATCTATACCAACCGAAATGAAGGCGGCGTGTTCGACGGTGCCATTCACTTTTAT
>CAZVTQ010000016.1:0-2366 GCA_964630185.1 uncultured Candidatus Saccharibacteria bacterium | reverse complement strand
AATTACAATCGTTGTGACGACAGCAAATGCGATAGCGGCAGCCGCCATCACTCGCCTCGCACTGTGGGGATTGTCCGTAGCTCAAGGCTGTTAAGGGCCATGTCAGATACGACCCCGGCGAGGGCGACGAAGACGGCGAGAAGTACGTCTGAAGCACGACGTCTCTTTGAAGCACCTAAGTACACTAGTGCGCCAACCAGGCCAACAAGAATACCCATGGCAATGCCGCCGGCAAGCCGTCCGTCATCCAAAAGAGATGTCATCCGCGCGGCGCCCTAACGTTCACAATGACAGGGCTCTGGCGCGCGCAGCGAAACGGACACCAAACAGCGGTCCTGCTGTTGGGCGTCTCGGTCGATTGCCGGGTTAGGACACACCGTCGGCGTCGCTGTGTTCGTGAATTGACCAAAGCATCCTGACTAAGAGGAAATCATCTGGCGCATCGATGCGCAACTCGCCATCCTCGGCCACGCGAACCTCAGCCAGCCTGGGATGTGAGAGCACACCGCTGGGCAGTGGATGTTTGGCAAATGGGTTGTGCAAGACATACACGCCGTCGAACAAATGCTCGACATAGTCTTTCTTGAGAGCCCTTCGAATCTCCGGGATCAAATGCCCTTCGCGGGGATGGACGGTCTGATAGATGCGTAAGCTTCCCCTCCTGGTAGACAGTCTGGAAGTAGACTTCCCCGGCAGGCAACACGAGGCTGGGAGGTCTGATGAAGAAGTCGAAGTTCAGCGAATCGCAGATCGTGGCGATCCTGAAGGAGGGCGAAGCCGGCGTGCCGGTCGCCCAGATCCTGCGTAAGCACGGGATCAGCCACGCGACCTACTACAACTGGAAATCGAAGTACGGCGGGGCCAGCATGGCGGAGCTGAAGCGGCTCAAGGAGCTCGAGGCCGAGAACGCCAAGTTGAAGCGGATGTACGCCGACATGGCGCTGGAGAACGCCGCGATCAAGGAAGTGCTGTCCCGAAAGCTGTAACGCCGTCCGCCAAGCGCGAGGTCGTCCGGATCATGGTCGAAGAGATGGAACTGCCGGTGTCGCGCGCTTGCTCAGCAGCCCGGCTGTCGCGGGCGGCGTACTACCGGCTGGTGGTCGATCCGACGGCGCGAGACGGCGAGATCATCGCCGCCTTGAACGAACTGGTGGCCATTGAACTGCGCTGGGGCTTCTGGAAATGCTACGACCGGCTGCGCCAGATGGGGCATCGGTGGAATCACAAGCGAGTCCATCGGGTCTACTGTGCGCTCAAGCTCAACCAGAAGCGACGTGGCAAGCGGCGCCTGCCCAAGCGTGAGCGCCAGCGCCTGGCTGTCCCCTCAGAGATCAACGTCGTCTGGGCCCTGGATTTCATGCACGACGCCCTCTACGGCGGACGGGCGTTCCGGACCTTGAACGTCATCGACGAGGCTCATCGAGGTGCTCTGGGTATCGATGTGGCTACCAGCATTCCGGCCAGTCGCGTCATCCGCTACGTCGATCAACTGATCGAAGTCCACGGCAAACCCGCGGCGATTCGCTGCGACAACGGCCCGGAACTGACCAGCCAAGCCTTCGCGGACTGGGCGAAGGCTCGTGGTATCGATGTGCGCTACATCCAGCCCGGCAAGCCCGACCAGAACGCCTTCATCGAGCGCTTCAATCGCAGCTACCGCAACGAGGTACTGAGCCCGCACCTGTTCGAATCGATCGCCGAGGTCCAGGAGATCACCGACGATTGGCTCAGACGCTACAACGAGATCCGTCCGCACGACGCGTTGGGACGCTTGCCGCCAGCGCGCTACCGCGAGAATCTCCTCGCGGCTAAGGTGTCTACTTCTGATCTGTCTACTTGACGGGGAAGCTTACGGAGGCACGCGGGTTTCTTTGCGCTTTGCGCACGGGGTGCCGCTGCAGGGCTGCAACAGGTGCGTTGCTCGCGTTTATGGCTATGTCTCACCCTTCGTTGCATCTGACGTTCGCCAACCGGCTTCGCCATCTGTCGCCCGCAGGTGAGCTCAAACGTTGGACGTTACATGTCTCGCTCGCTAGTACTCATCGGCAATGAAGACCTCCGACGCCTCGGTCGCCTCGCAGCTGGAGATCGCAAAGACTTCTTTGCCCGTAAGCCGGAGACAGGCAAGCTCTACGCGAACCGGCTGTTCGCCGTTGCCCTTTGCCAGGGTGGCGCACTCCACTATCTTGACCAAAAGAACGGTATCAAAGACCTGGATGTCTGGAGTTTCTTCACAGAGAGTCCCGAGCGAATGTTTCCGCCACGCCGGCGTGCAGAGGTCGACTTTGGCGATCCCAAGTTCGGCGTGTCACCGGATAGGCCGAAATTCATCGGAAGACGCGTGGACCTCATCGGTCGTTCGATAC
>CAZVTQ010000015.1:0-2724 GCA_964630185.1 uncultured Candidatus Saccharibacteria bacterium | reverse complement strand
GGTTGAATGGACACTATCGTGCTTGATGCCGGCGTCGCGGATGCGATCACTGAGAACATCATGATCCTGCTGGCGACCGCGCGCGACGAGCATGGGCTGCGGCGCCGTGTCGCCACGCTGGTGCCGCCGAAGCCGATGGTCGGGGTCGAGAAGGATCTTCCAGCCATGGACATGCGCCCGCAGATCCGACAGGTCGAGGCGGCGCTGTGCGGGCTCGTGACGGCTGTCACCGGCCATCCGGCGCGGATCGGCAGCGAGCGGCTGATCTCGCGCGAGCAACTGCGATGGCCGCGATGAACCCCCTCCTCGAGCGCGCGGCTGCGGAGCACCGCCGGCTGCTGGCCGAGCGGGACCGGCTGCTGCGCGAGCGCAAGGCCCTGCAGGATGAGATCGACCCGATGGGGCCGCAGAACCGCTGCCTGGACTTCGACGACGATTGCGCGGACGTGTGCGACAAGGTGTATTGCTGGCTGCACGACCCGACGCGCGGGTGGTGCCCTTATCTGAGGCAACCATGACCGAGTGCTTCATCCGCCTGCACGGCGAGGATGGCATGGTGCGCGGCGTCGCCGTCGGCGCCATCAAGCATTTCCGTCCTCTCGACAAGAGCCTCGCGCTGGCTTGCGGCGACGTCGAAACGCCATGTCACCCGGACAACCCGCTCAAGACAATTGTGGAGTTTGAGCGCGCGTCGTGGATGGTGCGCGAGACCGTCTCCGAGATCATGGACCTGATCGAGAAGCCGGTGCCGACGCGCGAGACCATGCTGGCGGAGGGTCTACTGGCGGTGATCCGGGCTTTGAACCACGGCACTGGGCTGGCCTACATCGTCTCAGCCAAGGATCATGCGGCGAAAGCGCTCGGTGCGGCTGGCTGGACCATTCACGAGACCTATGAAGTGGCCGGCGGCGTGATGCACGCGCGGCCTCCGGAGGACAAGGGCTGATGGTTGCTTTCACGACCGAGGTCGAGTTGGGAGCGCGCGGCACGGGGTTCTCCGAGGAGGAGATTGCTGAGGCGCGGGCGACCGTCGCGGCTGCTCACGACGTGGTCAAAACTCTCTGTGAGATGTCCGGCATGCCGCATGATGCGCTTGTCCGTGCGCAGCAGCGGCTCGACCAGGCGCGCGATCGGCATGCGCTGATGGTGTTGCACAACCGGCTGCGGGCGGTCGAGGCCAGCGTCGCCGCCGGTCCGGATCCACGCTATTTCAGTGCCGGAACATGAGATCATGGGCAATCTGGTTTGGCTGGGTCTTCTACGTGCTCACGACAGTTGGGGTGCTTGCATATACGGCGCACACAGAGGGATGGGATAATGGCGATCCAGTCATGCTCGCTTTGCTATGGCCGTTCGCGGCGGCAATGAAAACAGGGATGGTGATCGCTGCTTGGATATTGGCATGGTCGTTGCCCTGATCCTGCTGTCGCCCGTGCCGGCGGTGGCGCTGCTCGCCGGGCTGCTCTACTTCGGGCTCGGCGGCGCGTTCGAGATAGGAGATTGGCTGAATGGCCCAAGATCGCGTCGCTGACTTCTCGCAGGAGACCAAGGACGCGCTGCTGCTGCAGTGGGCCCGCAAGGTGTTCTTCGGCATCACGGACGATCTGATCTCGATCATGTGTGCGGAGAATTCGACTGCCATCACGGTTGCCGGCTGTCGGCGGCTGGTGGAAATAGCGGAGGGCAAGATGGGCGGCAACAGGCACGGGCGTCAGGGGCTGGCGTTGGTCAAGGCGGTGCTCAACGCCGACACATGCTCGAGGCATGAACTGAGCAACGCGCTGGCGGATCTGCGGCGCTGGTATGACAGCAAGCCGGAGGATATGTGCGCCGACGAGTTGCGCGGGCAGGATCCGGCGTTGGCTCCGCCGGCCTGGAGCGAGAAACAGATTCGGCTGGCGCTCGAGACCGCGTGGGACCAACACTGCACCCGCAATCACGACTTTGCGGTGTGGAGCCGGGCGGCGCTTGGCGAGCACGTCATGGGCGTGCTCAAGCGCGGCTTCAACCCGGTCACGAGCCCGGACACCGACGTCCACGCGGGCTATGACGAGACCGGCGAGGACCAGGCTGGCCAGTTCGTCGAGGTGCCGGCGGGGACGGACATTCGCCGCGCGCATCCGGTCAAAGTTCCTGCGGACGTCGAATTCGAGATTGGGGCGCTGAACAAGTGTTGCGAGCAATTGCGCGCGGTTCATGATAAGGTGATGCGCGGGCGCATCATGCGCTATCTGCAGGATCGTTTCGGCTGATGGAGGTGGCTATGGCGACGGGTGGCAATATCGAGGTGCGGTTCATGGAGGGCGGCAAGCCGTTCTCGCAGCGCGCGTGGTCGGCGGTGCCGCGGGTGGGCGACTATGTGCGGCTCGGCCCGAGCAACAGCGAGACCGTGTTCTCGGTCTCAGCGGTGACGTGGGACGAGAACGCCGACGGTGCGCAGCAGGCCATCGTCAGCATCAACCGGGTGGCGTAGGGTGTCGCGGCCTCCCGAGCGCGCCAGCCTCGAGGAGCTTGCGCGCTGGCTGCGCGAGAACGTCGACACGACCAAGGAACTGACCAAGCACTACTCGGTCGGCGACCTGTGCCGGGATCTCGAGCGCAGGGACTACGACAGATACATGGATTGAGGGGGATCGAGATGGCGCGCAGGGTGTGGCGATACATGGTGCAGAACGGGCCGGAGATCGTGTTCGTCGCCGTGGTGGCGGTGGTGGCCGGCGGCGC
>CAZVTQ010000014.1:0-3411 GCA_964630185.1 uncultured Candidatus Saccharibacteria bacterium | reverse complement strand
GGCGCGTGGTCCGCTGCAGCAGGCGGACGCCCAGAGCGGATTCCAGCAGGGCCACCCGGCGCGACAGGCGCGACTTGGGGAGCCCGAGGCTGCGCCCCGCCGCCGCGAAGCCGCCCTTTTCCACGACCTTGGCGAAGTAGTAGAGGTCGTTTTCGCAAAGATGCTTGACGAACTTCATCTGATCAGCGCCGGAAAGATTTTTTTCCTGGCCGATGCCGATGATCTTGTGAAACCACCAGGTCGATTCGGGGTACTTGGACTCGTAGAAAACTTCGAGCTTTTCCCCGAGCGGGAGGGACCGTGCCCTCTCTACGTCTACCTTCGCAAAAGCCTTTGGCCTCTTGTCGAGTAGCGACAATTTATATCCATCCGAATCCGGTGATCCCTGTCGCAGTCGTGCCGGTGGCCTTGAACTGCTTGAAGTGGATGTGGTAAAGCGTCCGGGCCGCGACCGTCAAAGTGATGGTATTGCCATCCCACATGACGAGCGACACGGCGCCGGCGACATCCGCCCAAAAAGCCTTGTTCGCCAGGTCCGCAACCGTCACGCCGTCGGTCGGGGTGATCGACCGGGCCGCGTTGTAGGGCCGTGATTGTGTTTGGTTAATCATGGCTTAAACGGTCGGCGCGGCGGCGCGCATGACGAGGAAGGTGAATCCACCCGTTCCGGTTCCGGTCACGTCGAACGATCCGGCGGCCCGAGCGGACACATAAACCGGGTTCGCCGAGAGCGAAGTCAGGATGATGATGTCGGTGGCTTTCAGGTTGGCGCTGGAAATCGTTTTCACCCCGGCGGCGAGAACGTCTTCGCCGGAAAGAATCGGGATCATGTGGTGGGCTTTGGGAAGTGCGATGCCGGGGACGCCTCGGCCCATCAGGGCGCGGTTGCTGTCGTCGGTCATTTGAGCGTGTGAGACTTGTGCGGCCATAAAACTCTCCTTGTTGAGTAAGTATAGGGTATTAAAAAGAATCTTTTAAGACTCTTTTTCAGTATTTGGGCATGGGCATTTTCGAGCCTTTGCCTTTTTTCTTTTTAGCCATGTGGTCCTCCGTTTAAAAGTTTGAAGCCCTTGAAGAGGCTTTCAGCGGAGCAAGCGCCCACATGAAGCCTTCTTCGAGTTTGGTTAAGGCCATCGCCCGTTCGCGGCAATCTGCCAGGTTGTAATAGACGTTGTAGGCGGCGGAATGAAAAGACTTCCGGATCAGATCGTCGATGGACCAGTGCGCCCCTTCCTCCGGACACTGGAAAGAAAATCTTTCTTCCAGTTCGGGGACGAGTTTGTAGGGAGGGTTGTTCAAATTGTCACCCCGTTTTCCCAAAGCGTGAGGAGCTTGGTGAGGCGTTCGACTTTTTGAAGCTCTTCGCAAAAATTGTTCTTGGGGGTGCCGCGCTCGTCGTAATCGCCGATCTCCGCCAGGAGCGCACGGGTGAGAAGAGCCTCGCGGCCGTTCCTCAGTTCGACCTTCGGCCTGGGGATCCCCGCCGCGTTCGTGACCATGCTGTCAACGCTGAACGACTTCGCCTTGGTAGCCTCGGTCTTTTCGTTGGGTCGAGACGTTTCTTTTTTGACTTCCGGCTTCTTCTCTTCCTTCACGACCTTCGGCTTCTCGCTCGGAGCATTTTCCGGAATACCTTCCGGAGATTCGAAAGCCTCGGGAGGAACTTCCTTCACGGGTTCTTCCGGACCAGGCTCCACAAAATCCTCGATCACCTCGTCGTCCATTTCTTCTTCATTCGCCATCTTTCACTCCCGAGCTTTCAAGCTCTTTCGTCGAAACGATTTTAACAGATTCGCCCTTTTCAAGCGAACACGACGCAAGGATCTCCTTCACCGGCCTCGCCCTCACATGATCCATCCCGCCTCTCTCCCTGGTCCTTCCCGTGTCGCCAATATTCAGATGGATCCCGCCGCCCTTCGGCTTGACGTGCTTCGCCCCAATGGCCTCGAGAATCCCCTCCGCCACTTCCTTCTGCACCTTCACCAAACTCGCGTTCGTCACCGTACCGACCATAACGTCCTTCACCATCACCGGCTCGACGGGGTCCAGGGCCAGAATATCCTTCAAAGCCTTCTGAGCCCTCGGCGCCAAACTTTCATAGTTCCGCCGCATGATCGACTTCCGTGCCCTCTTCGCATCAGTCACAAAGTTCGGATGCTTCTCCACCAACGCACGAAGCTCAGGTGCCGGCAATTTGTACTTGCTCGACAGCTTGTGAAACGGTCTACGAAACACCACATGGTCGCAGATCATCTTCCGCAGTAGCGATTCATCCATGGCAGTACCCGATTGGAAAATATTGTGAGTGTGCTGAGGGAACTAGGATCAAAAATAGACGACCTCGGATTGGGTGATCTCCGGGGTCCGGGGTATGGTTCGTATTGTTGCTCAAGGCTGAATGTCTATTTCGATAGGCTGATATTCTTAAAAGCTGGAATCTGAGAATCTTGAGGTATGGAATAGCGGGTTTCCGGGGTTCGGGGTAGCGGATAGCGGGGAAATGACAGGACGGAGGCGGGAAATGCGAGTGAACTTTGTCTCTTTGGTAATACGCATTCTGATAATTATAAAGGTTGTGGAATGAGGTTGGTGGAGTGATTGGCTGTCTTGAGTGTCTATGGGGTAAGGGTTACTGGATTACTGTAGGCGGGTAGGTTGGTGAGTTGGTGGCGCGGAGGTTGTGGGGCTTGTGGTGGCGGTTGTGGGCGCGCGTGGACGTGTTTAAATGGCTTTTAGGTATTGACAAGCCTTTTTGGTGCTGGGAGCGTTTGGGCGGAGTTTAAGGCGTCTCCGGCGGTCCCGATCGTCAATAGGCCGTTGGCAGTGGCAAAGTGGCCGGTCCTTGTGGAGGCGGGAGGGTGAAGGTCCTTCGGCGCGGGGGCTTTGAGGAAATCGATTAAGGCCTGCCGGCGGAGGGTAGAGGCGTTTGGTTCCCCTCCGAGTCTCTTAGACCATTTTGAAAAGGCCGACCAAATTGCATCTTCCACACGGAGGCATCGATTCTCGATTGCCCGGCCCGTTTTTGGGCGGCCCGGCCTGCGTTTCATGATCGTTTTTGTTTTCATGGCCTTTTAATTATCGCATTTTTCTAAGCATTCCACAAGCTTTTTTGATATGCGCGAAAAAATTTCCGTTTTCGCCTTGACATTCATTTTCGCATTTGCGATAATAATTTCATCGGCGCGGTAAACGCGCTTGATTCGCGGGGTACACGATGGGAAATCAAAAGACGGTCTTGAAGTCCGGAAAACTTTCCGGAGGATCTTATAAAGCCAGGCTTATCCATGAGGCCCTGGAATGTGGTTCGCCTTATTCGGCGGGTGAAATGTGGAGTTGGGAAAGACTTTCCGAACTCCACGACCATCTTTCAAGCCTTTTAACCAAAAAGTGTAACCGGATGCTTTCCGGAAA
>CAZVTQ010000013.1:0-3459 GCA_964630185.1 uncultured Candidatus Saccharibacteria bacterium | reverse complement strand
GAGAGCATGAAAAAGGAAATTGGAAATGACATAGTAAATGCCAAGCCAACATTGAAATATATTTACGAAGAAATACTCAAGATTAACGCCGAAAAAGACGCCCTTGAGTTTTGTGACAAATACCTGAAAGACGGCGGATAAATGGCTTCTCAGTTCCAAACTGATCCGGAATTACTCGGGGCTTCTCAGGATCAAGCGCTAAGTCAAAAAGCCAAAGAGATTGCCAGTAGGGGAGAGACGGAATCCGGTCTGGCAAAATCACTTAACGTTCTCGGGAGTTTTTACAATCTTCCGGCAAAACTCGTCTACAACCTTTACGCTCAGTCGAAGGGGCTTCCGCCAGTTTCATTTAATCCGACCATCGGGATGAATCTTTCCGATATTCTCGAGGTAAGAAATCCTGGACTTATAAGCGATCCTTCCTTTCAACGAGGAAAAGGATTCTATGACTTTGCTTCCAGCATGGCGTTGGACCCTACCTCATATCTTGGCGGAGGAAAAACAGCCGCCGGTGGCGCCGTCAAGCTCCTGGAAGGAATGGGCCTCGCCACCAAAAGCCTCTTCTCGGGTGAAAAGGCGCTTGTTGCCGCGCGCGACATTCTCCAAGGAGGAGAAGGTAGCAAAGTTCTTTTCAAGTCCGGCGACATCGTTGATCCTAAGCTCCTCACTCAGGCGCTTCCCGAATCCGCCAAAATCCTGAAAACCTCCGGTGTCGTTGACGATGCCGGCAAGGTGGTCCGCGACATCACGCCGAATATGAGCCTTGCCGAACAGGTCCGCCAGGGCTACAACGGGCTCACCTGGGCGGGGCTTCCGATCGGAGGACGGGCCGGTCAAGCCAAGGCCATTGAGACGGTCGCCAAGGGCTACGAGGGACTTCTCGACAAGATGCCGGCCGTGAAGAATTGGCTCACCACTGAAAACCAAAAGTTCGACGCGGCCGAAAAGATCCTCCCTGGAATCGGGAACCTCATGCGCCAGGCCTCGACGCCAGGATCCGCCGAAAAGATTGCCGGCGGCATGGCCCTGAAATACGCCAAAAGGATCAAGGAAGCTCTACCGGACATCTATCAAGCGCGCGCCAACCGCCTCGGGACTACCGTTCAGGACGTGGCAAAAACCATGGACAAGGACGGCCTCGACGACGAAATGCGCCGACTCCTCCACAGCTTCATCGAGAAAAAAGAGACGGCCGATGATGTCCTCCGCCAGGGCGGGTTCGCCTCGGAGCGGGTTCGTATGCCCGGCAAAAAGGGTGGGGCGGCATCCATCGACTACATTGTCCCGGTTGACAAGGGCGTGGTTGAGGACATGCGGCCGCTCATCGAGTGGGTGAAATCCGAGCCTTTCGTCGCCAACCGCCTCCGAACTGAGGGACTTGGTGAGGCGGCCAACAGCGCCAAGCACCTGAACGCCCAGGTTGCCCTGATCGACGACTACGCCAAGCGCGTGGCAAAGTCGGTCCCGACAGTCGAAAGCGCCAATAAGGCCGTTCGCGCCTCATCCTTCCTTGCGAAGATGATCAAGGCCATCCAGGGCACGACCAGGAGCTACCGGGCCGACACGTCCATCGAGGCCAACGCCCTCCAACACATGCGCGACATGGTTCTTTCGGACGAGAACACTTCCCTGGCTGAGAAGGCCGCGGCTCTCCTCACCAAGGATTCCCGCTGGATCGGCAACAAGTTCGGAGATGTCCTGGCGACCGGCCGCCGCGCCGACATTGGTTCCCTGATCGACAATGCCAAAACGGTGAGCGAAGCCGACGCCCTCCGTAGCGCCAAAGAGCTTGCGGAAAACTTCACGAAACTCCTTCGCCAAAACGATCTTTTCTCAGGCCTCAGCCGGAAGGAGCGCCGCGAGATTTTCCACGGGATCAAGAACGTTGACCTCGGGAAAATGTTCGACGATGCCGCGCAGACCGAGGCCAAAAACTACTACCACTTCGGCATCCCGGTCACGGAGTTCACGTCTATGACCGAGGTAGCCCAGCGCACGGCGGCCATCCAGTTTTGGGACAAAACCTTTGAATCCGGCCTCCGGAGCGGAGTGGTGGACATGGTGCGCCCCGGACAAGAAGTTCCAAAAGGATTTCATCGGCTGGACGACATGAAGTTTGCCTCCGTCCCGGATGACATCGCCAAGGCCTACGGGAAAGAGCCTGGTGGCGGTTACATCTACACTATGAGGGACGACCTCTACCAAAACCTAAAAGACACTGGTGCCTACAAGATCATAAAAGATCCGCTCAAGGGGATCGATAAATCCGTTTGGGACGGCATCCTTGGCGTTTTCGACAAGATGCAGGGCCTTTGGAAAAGTACTACTCTTTTCACCACGCCGGCATATTTCGTCAGGAACTTCATCGACGACACCCTCCGCATGGCTTTTGAGGGTAGCGCCTACGATTTAAAGGCCCGTGGAATGGCCGCCTCCGCGCTGTCTCAATTTGGCGATCTTCCTTTTTGGCAAGGGAAAGGCGGGGAAATGAAAGGCCTTTTCGGGATAGCGGACAATTTCAAGCTACCGACCGCCACGGGTCAAAACTTGAGCGCCAAGGACATTTTCAAAGAGTTCTACGACCAGGGCGTTATGACATCCGGAGCCGGGCCGGCCGGCGCATTGGGTGGGAAAGAATCCGTCGAGAAAAAGCTCCGCCGCATGGGGCTACTCTCGGGAGATCAGATCGAGACAGCGAAGCAACTGGACGGACTCCGCGGCCAGGCCGAGGCCATTGCAAAAGGAACCGGGGAAAAGATCGACGATGTTCTTCAAAAGCTAGGCGGCATCCAAGAGAACATCGAGGCCATGAACCGCCTCACCAGCTACATCCATTTCCGACGAACGATGTCCGCCGACCAAGCCGCGGCCAAAACGAAACTTGTTCACTTCGATTACGAAAATGCAAGCCCACTCGAGAAGCAATTTTTCCAGCGCATTTTTCCGTTTTACGCTTTCAAAAAGGGGATCTCGAAATACCTTGTGGCGAAAATGTTCACGGACAATTTCAAGCTACGCGCCGGCCTGAATATCCCGCTTCTTTGGGACAAGCTTATGTACACCGACGACGAGCGATTCAATCGTGGGCTACTGCCTGATTTCCTGAAAGACGCCAGCGTACAGCTTGGCCGTGATGAGGACGGAAAGCCACGTTTCGTGAGTCTTAAAGGCCTCACATCATTCGCCGAAATTGTGGATTTCATCAAACCGTGGGATGCTCTAGGGAGCCTCCTCTCTCCGTTCATCAAGGCGCCTTTTGAATACAAGGGAAATTGGGACACCTATTTCGACCAGCCGATTGAGCAGTACGACGAGCAAAAGAAAAACGTCCTCGGGTTTCAAGTCCCGCGGAAGTCCGTGATTGCCGCCATATTCAAAAATATCCGACCTCTGAACGTGCTACAGCAAGGCGTAGAATCAGCCATCCAAGCGGCCGGCGCGAAAGGATCTCTCTTTGGA
>CAZVTQ010000012.1:0-3515 GCA_964630185.1 uncultured Candidatus Saccharibacteria bacterium | reverse complement strand
CAATCAATCTGGCTTCCGGGGAAGTCCTTTTTAACACATGGCGCCATTGCGCCGTGACCGTGGACAATATCAATAAAACTGCTTCCGTCTACCTCGACGGAGAGAAAATCGCCACCACGACCTACATGGGAAACGTGTCGCTTTTCTCTACGATCCGAGATGCCGTCATTGGCCGGCACAGCTTCATTTCGATTCAAGGGACCGAGTACGAGGGACGCATTGACGATTTCCGGATCTACCCGATGGCCGTCACCGACCAGGACGTTCAGGATGTGGTCGATTGGGGCAACCAGCGAACCGAGTTTGAAGAACGTGTTTGGACGCCGCCGAAGGGTGTCCACAAGGGAAAGACAGCCTCTTTCAGATTTTCCAGTAAAAACTTCATGTCCATCCGACAATTAGCCGTGGACTACCGCAGGGAGGAAATCAGATGAGCGCCATTATCAACCTCCCTCCGATTCCGCCAAATACTCCGGTGGAGCTTCAATCCCTTTTGAAAACCCTGATCGACAACATCATCCGTTTGCAGAAAAAGGTTGACGACCATGAAAAACGACTCATCGCGGGAGGCCTATAATGGCTGATCCACTGATGCCTCAAGACTTGAGCGCCGACATTCAGGCCGCGCGGCGGCCGGTCGCCACGAACACAGCCACCTTCAAAGGCCAGTTAAACGCGGCTGGTGGCGGTGGCGTCATGCAACAGCAGATGAGAGAGCGCCAACAACAGCGCCTCGGTCAGGCCTCCCAACTCGGAGCTAATCAAGCCTTGGCATCGTACCGCGGCGCGCGCGCGGGAGCCCGGCAACAGGCCGGCAACCTGAACAAGGCGCTTGTCGCAACCGACGAGGAGCACCAATACGCCACGGCCCAAGCCCAGGACCAGATCAATCAATACCGGAAACAGAAAGAGGAAGAACTCGTCCGCGCGCAACAGCAGATTGAAGCCATGCGCCAGAAAATGAAGGACAACCTTTCACAGATCGGCCAGGACTACCAATTCCAAGAAAACCAACAAATGATCGGCGGCCTCATCCAGCACGGGGCGCAATCGGCGGCTAAGCTTTTTGGAAACCTTGACCAAAATAGCGATCAGAATGTGGCGAATCGCCAAACAACGGCCGCCTACAATCAGATGTTTTTGGGCGGACAAGATCCAAATACTTTCCTGAATCAAAATACGCTGGGCATCACGAACCCGAGCGATCCCTTCGGAGAGCCGCAATCCGAATATAATAATTTTTACGGACTCCCTCAAGGAGCTTCCGATCCACTCGCCGCATATCAAGCTTCCATGCGCGGTGGATCTCCTTCCGTAGTTCGTACTTTACGACCCGGAATGAATCAGCCGAACCGGGCGGACAGCCCTGAATATTGGGGAAATGTGAGGTAGACCATGGCCGACTGGAATCAGAATGTCGCTCAGGATGTCGTGACCGCTTCTCCCGAATGGGCGAGGACACAGGAACAACTCCAAAAACTTGGGACCGGCTACAACCCCTACAACACCGATTTTTCCAATGTAAACACGCAGTACCGAGACATGGGCTTCGACCTTGAAAAACAAAATCTCGAGCAACAGGCCCAGATGAATGCCGACATGGCCCAGCAGAATCAGGATCTTCAAAGCCAACAGGCGCAAGCCTCGCTTCAAGGCCGCGGCATTGCCGGATCCGCCATGGCCGACTACCTCGCGGCGCCAGGCGAAGAAGCGGCCGCGACAAACACCGCTCGAGCCAAGGGAAACGCGAAAGTCGCCGGCCAGAAATACGACATGGAAAAAGTGAACATGCTGAAAACTCAGCTTGTCCGCGACCATCTTCAAGAGATCGACAAAGACTACGGCCGGCAGATGGACGAGCTTCGGAAATCCATGGCGCAACTCACGCGCACGACCGAGTTCAATGTTGCCAATACGATCCAACAGCAACAGGACAAGGCTCAGGCTGATTTTCAAGCCGCGCAAAACGACATTTACCAAACACTCCAAGAACACACCCAAGGCGGTGAGACTTTAGGCAGTATCGCCGGGGGAATCCTTGGCGCCATTCCAGGAATTCTTACACTGAATCCATTCCTGGCCGTCAGCGGAGCCCAAGGCGGCGCTTCTCTTGGTGGTAAAATTGGCCGTGGCGCTGGTGCGAATATCGGCGCCGGTCAAGCTGGGAACCGTGCGAGGCGTTTTTAAGGAGTGACACATGGCCGACTATCAACCCACAAGCTACAACGAGTTCCGCAATCGCATGGCGGCCATGAACGCCGTCACCCAGGGCATCCGCGGAGGGGTGGACGTCCTCTCATCGGCCTTCGCCAACCGCGCCAAACAAAACTCCCAGGAATACAAGGACATGCTCGACGCGGCGCTTCGCCTTCGGATGGCGCAAATGAGGGGAGCCGGTGGAAGTCATGGAGGAGGATCCACAAAAAGCGGACAGGTTCTTGCCTCCGATTGGAGTAAATACAGGGATGATTTCGTAAGAAACAACCCTGGAAAAAATGTCGCCGAGGATGATCTGAGAAAAATGTTTCTCAGTGACCGCGTAAAGCCATTACTTCAACAGATGGCATCTGCATCCGGTGATGCTCTTTCAAGAGATTGGTCCGGGCCATTGGCAAATATCAATTCTTTTTTGAGTTCAACAAGTCCAAAGGTAATCCAAGCCGCCGCCGCCGCAGATGGATCTCTTTACGATACTCTCTCCAAGGCGACTCCCATCATTCAAAAACTGGCTCAAACAAAAGGATACACCGCCAACGGATTCGATCCATCCGCCTACCTTGTGGACGCAACTCGTCGGGCCGGCGTAGGGGTTCAGTCACAGGCGTATAATCAAAACACGAAGGACATTGGGACATATGTATTAAATCCCTATGTTGAAAAGGCAAAAGCCGACTATCAAATGGACCCAAACATAAACCCGAGAGACAAGGCGGCGTTAATCGCTGGTGAGAAAGTGGGACTAGACATTGTTCCGTTCATCAAGCCATATTTGGCAAAATACAAGGGAGAAATCGCAAACAAATTATCCCAGGAAATGACAAAAAATAAGGCAACCATCATCCCGGATGTTTACAGTGCCGCCGCCGCCGATGTCCTCGAGCCTTTCGGACTTTCGGATACTGTTGCGGCAAAGAAACAATCGAAAACATTCTGAAAGCACATACTTGACAACCTGTTATTTATTGCATATGCTAAAATAAAGGGGAAACAAATGAAAAAAATAATTTTCTTTCTTTTTATTTTTTCTTTCGCTTTTGCTGACAGGAATCAGGAACTTCA
Source organism: uncultured Candidatus Saccharibacteria bacterium (assembly GCA_964630185.1). Lineage (GTDB taxonomy): Bacteria > Patescibacteriota > Saccharimonadia > Saccharimonadales > Saccharimonadaceae > JACPYF01. The sequence continues at coordinate 236 of CAZVTQ010000012.1, read as the reverse complement.
AAAAAAATTTGACCCAATTCATCGTCAACTATTCGTTTACGCCAACGGGTCATTCCTTCACAAGTTCCAAGGATTGGCTATTTTCGCCTACCTTTGCTCGATGCAGTATGAGGACAGTGTCGAGGGAAGGATTCAGGAGGAAATCATATCAACACTTTGGGCATTGTCGTCTTTTGACGGTGCCGTTGGCGGAATGAATAAGTTTCTTTCCGGAAAAACAAAATGTATCGACAATA
>CAZVTQ010000011.1:0-3904 GCA_964630185.1 uncultured Candidatus Saccharibacteria bacterium | reverse complement strand
GAGCCAGAGCTACACCGCGGACCTCGAGTATTATTTCAACCTGTCGCTCCCGATCAACGCGCGCGCGTGGCGCGTGCGCGAGACCGGCGGCGGCACCCTCGATCTCGCCGAGGTGTTTTTCCTCGCGCGCGGCTACTCGCTGCTGCAGCACGAGTTCGGCCTCAACAGCGTCATCAATGGCGTCCCGCTGGCGATCAAAGCCAACATCGAGACGGCCATGTTCGATTTCGTCGCAAAGGGTCCGCTCGGCGATCGATGGATGGGCGTCGACAAGCAGGTCGTGATCGACCGCATCGAGCCTGATCTCATCCAGACCGGCGACATGACCGTGACCATCGTCACCCGCCGCTACGCGCGCGACACGCCGGACAACAGCGCGCCGTTCGATCTGCCGGTCTCGACGGGATTCGCCGACATGAACGGACTCAAGATGGACGTCAGCAAGCAAGGCCGACTCATGAGCCTGCGGTTCGAGTCCAACACGTTCAACGGCTTCTACGAGATGGGCGAGACCATGATCAAGTTGAAGCCCGGCGACGCGACCGCCTGATGGGCAACTCAACAATCGCTGATTTGCCGGATGGCGGCGCGCTGCAGTCGGCGGATGACATCCCGATCCAGCGCGGCGGCGACACATACCGGCTGCTTGGTTCCGCTTTCGGCAGCGGCCCGGCAGGTCCGACCGGCGCGACGGGACCTACAGGGCCGACCGGCCCCACCGGTCCGACGGGCGCGGCGGGCGCCACAGGCGCGACGGGACCGACGGGCGGCACAGGTCCCACCGGTCCCACCGGTCCCACCGGGCCGACAGGGCCGACGGGACCGACCGGGCCGACGGGGCCAACGGGTGCGACCGGTCCAACCGGGCCGACGGGCAACACTGGTGCGACGGGCGCAACAGGAGCGACCGGTCCGCTGACAGCGACGGGCGCGATCGACCTGATCTATCCAGTCGGCTCGATCTATCTGTCGATGGACTCGACGAACCCCGGCACCGTCTTTGGCCACGGCACATGGTCGCAGATCGCCGGCGGCCGCATCCTTGTCGGACAGACTGGCGGCGATCCTGACTTCGATACTCCCGGAGAAACCGGCGGCTCAAAGACATCGACCGCGCTGCTGCAGCACAACCACGCCGTCACCGATGCCGGGCACAATCATACCCAGGACGCGCATACGCACACGCAGAACAGTCACAACCACACGCAGGACGCGCACACCCATACTCAGAACAGCCATAACCATACCCAGAATAGCCACAACCACACGCAGAACAGCTTCGCGCCCCGCATCATCAACTCCGGCACCGCGGGAACTGTCGGCGTCCAGGGCGCATCGGCGGCGAGCAATGTGAACGCATCGAACGCCGCGACGACCGCCACGAACCAGGCCGCCACCGCGACGAACCAGGCCGCCACCGCGACGAATCAAAATGCGACCGCGACGAACCAGGCCGCGACGGCCACCAACCAGAATGCGACCGCGACGAATCAGAGCAACACGACTGGCGTCACCGTCGACAACGCAGGCAGCGGATCGAGTTTCAGCCTCATGAACCCCTACATCGTCTGCTACATCTGGCAGAGGACCGCATGAAGCGATTCGACTATCTCACCCAAGCCGATGGCGGCCTGATCCTGCTGGGCGACCTGAGCGGCGCGCTCATCATCGGCTTTTCCAACGTCGGCAATCTGATCCAGGACCCGCGCCGCCTGACTTTCATGCAATGGGCGAGCACCATCGTCAGCGACCAGAATGTCGCCGCGGTGCCGGTCAGCGAGGCCATGTGGAAGCAATGGGCGGAATCGCTCTACCAGACCGTTCCCCTGGCCCCCGATCCCCTTCCGTTCCAGGACTGGCGGGAGTGGGCGTTAGCATGGCTAGGAACGACATGACAGCAACATTTCTGTGTGTTATTTTCCGCGTCAGCGGGAGGGATTGATGGCACGGCAAGGGCTTACAGCGTATCTGGATGCCGAGGCCGCGTCGGGTCGCAATGGCGACACCGAGCTTGCCCACTTCTCCCGCGACGAACTGGACATCCTCGACTCGCTCCAGGGCGGCCCCTCGATCAATCCATACACCGGGCGCCGCGAGTATTTCAAATTCGGCAAGGTGCTCAAGAGCGTGGCCAAGGCGGCTGGCGCGCTGGCCGGCGGCTACTTTGGCGGTCCTGTCGGCGCGGCGATCGGCGGCGGAGCGGTCAGCAAGCTCATGGGCGACAGCACCTCGCAGGCGCTCACCACCGGCCTGCTATCGGGCCTTGGCGCGTGGGGCGCGCAGAGCAGCGGGCTCGGCGACATGGTCGGCGGCGGCTTCCAATCCGGTGCCGGATGGCTCGGCCAGGACGCGGCGGACGTCGGGATGCAGACCGCATCGGCGATGGCCGACAGCGTCGCGAGCGGCGGCGAAGGCGGCGGGTTTAGCCTTTCGTCCGCTCTGCCGTTCCTCGGGCTCGGCGCGGCGGCGCTCGGCGCCGGATCCTACGACGCGCCCAAGAGCAGCAGCGGCAGCATCGCGGCGGACAACAGCGAGCCCGTCGAGTATGAGCCGCTGGACCGCAACGGCATCGGCTACGACGGCGACCCCTACAGCTACGGCGTCTTCTCGCCCGAGTTCCAATTCTTCGACGACGTCAATCCGTCGCTGCAGCCGCTCGAGGCGGCGGCCGGCGGGCGCGTCCACATGGCCGAGGGCGGCATCGGCAACGACGGGCGCGAGCGCACCGACCGCGGCAACGAGTCCAAGGGCGGCAACGGAGGCGGCGGCAGCGGCGGCAGCGATGACCGCCGCGAGGCGATTGCCGATCGCCGCTCGAGTCAGGCCAACGCCAACGCGACGGCGCAGTCGCGCGGCGGCATCAGCGACCGCGAGCGCGCGGCCTATGAGCAGTATTCCAAGAGCATGCAGCAGGGCAACATGGCGAACCTCGCCGGCCCGCACGGCTACATGAGCGCCGCCGACCGCTATCGCACCGAGCACCCGGAGAACGAACTGGACCGCTGGGACGTGCTCGACTTCATCGGCGGCCCGTTCATCGACGCCAAGCCGCCCGACGTCACCAACCCGGACTCCTATGCCGGCGGCGACTGGCACACGAGCACCAACGTCGGCGGTGCCGTCGGCACCGGGCTCGGGCTGGGACTCGGATTTCCGGGCCTCGGTCAAGTCGGCAGCTGGATCGATAACCAACTCGGCATTCCGGACATCTATCACGGGGGACCAGGCTATGTGTCCGACATGGCCCGCGAATATCAGGACTCGCTTGGGGGCAACAACTCCGGCGGAGCGCCGCAGGGTGGCGGTTCAGGGAACGGAAACATGGGCCAGATCGGCAGCATCGTGCAGGCTGCGGCGAGCGGCGCGGCTTCCCCGACCAGTCCCGGATCCGGACCAGGCCCTGCTGATCAACCTAGTGATGGAAGCGCACCGACTGGCCGGACTTTCAAGCCACTGAGCGACCCTTACACCTACGGTCAATTCGGCCCGGAGCACACGTTCTTTGTCGACGAACTGAACATGCGCGGCGGTGGCAACGTGAAGGGTCCGGGCACCGGCCAGAGCGACGACATCCCCGCGATGCTCGCGCGCGACGAGCACGTCATCGACGCCGACACCGTGGCCATGCTCGGCGACGGCAGCAGCGATGCGGGCCACGCCAGGATCGAGGAGTTCAAGAAAGCGATCCGCGCGCACAAGCGCGGCGCGAAGCCGAACGCGATCCCGCCGAAGGCCAAGAGCATCACGGAATACATGAGGGGGATTGCGGCATGAGCGCGCTCGATCTCATTTTCGGCGCGCAGACCGCGCCGGAAGTCTCGCAGAAGGACATCAGCAGCACGTCGCTGCCGTCCTGGTATCAGAAGTGGCTCAATCAAACGCTCGGCAAGGCCAGCAGCGTCGC
>CAZVTQ010000010.1:0-4908 GCA_964630185.1 uncultured Candidatus Saccharibacteria bacterium | reverse complement strand
TAGGTCTTGATGCGTTCCAAAGTTCACGACTTCGATTAGGCCGTCACTCGAAACGGAGATCATGTCCAGCGCTTGAAATGTTTTAATGGCGGCGTTGGCAATTTCGATTTTTACCTTGGCGCGTGAGGCGAGATTGGCGGAATTGGCTTTGACCTTGGCGCTTATCAGGAGCTTTCCTGGCTTGGGTGACTTCATCGCCATGCACATGACGCAGATCCAGCACCATGCAATTTTGTGACCGTCTTGGAGCATGAGTATTTGATCGACCTTGTGGTCGGTCGGGAGATCGGTGGATAGCTTGAGCCAGGAAAATTCCATGGTTATTCGCCGGCAACGAAACGAGGGGTGGTTGTCGCGTGTGCGGTCCCGGCCTTGAGCTTGAGCCCGGCCGGTTCCGATGAACTGATCTTGTTGTCTTTGAGATCCCAAACGACCTTGCCGATCTTGAAGGTTTTCTTCCCGGCGTATGCCTTTGACAGCGCGTTGAAGTCACGCGCCGCGCCGCCGTGCTTGTAGTAAAACTCGGAATAAATATCGAACGTTCCGATGTCGAAAATGACAAAGAAGATTTTATACATTTGCATCTGGCGCTCCGATTAACTTGTCGATTTTTTTGTTGTATTCTGAGTAGCCGTGTTCGTTCCTTATTTTGTTGGCGCATTCGACGCACAACACCCCGGCGCGGACCTTCTCGCCAAAGTCGGGATCGCGGACGTAGAAGTCTTTCTGTGGCCTGGCGCTCGGGCGCGGCTTGTCGCAGTAGTCGCAGATGGGTGATTTCATTTTCCGCCACCCAGCCAGATCCACTCCAAGATTCCCTTTAGCCCGTGCTTGTCGATCGTGTGGGTGATAGCGTAGATGCAACAAATGATGGCGGTGAAAACGGCAATGACACCTACAGTGTCGAGAAAGTTTGGCCTTCCTGGTGGCGGTTTCACAATTCAAACTCCTTTTTGCTTGGATCATATCCGGATTCATCCTTGAGGTTGAGATAAATGTTTTCCTGCCACCTGGCAAATTCTCTTTGCCTGTGGGTGATTTTTCTTGCGAGTTTCATTAATGTTTTTGCGCAGTAAACACTCATCTCTAATACTATTTTTTTATTTCTATCAGTCAGGGTAATTTCAACATAGCCACGACCCCCATTGAATGCTGTAATATCGGCATCAACATAACTCATAGTTCCAAGTGATTTTATTTTTTTCATTCTCGTTCCTTCCAGTTCTGGATACCGACCTTCACAAGCTCCCGATAAAGGATCTTGGAAACGTGACGAATAACGGACATCGGAAGCATCGGGAAGGCTTTCTCCATCGCCGCTTCAATTTTGTCGTACATTAATCCCCCTGTTTGAGTAGGAGTGTCATTGAATATCTGATCGTAGACTCCAAATGGTTGGTCCCTTTCAATCTGGACTTTTTTTTATTCGGCCCGAATCATCAAAGATTCACTTCCAGTATTGCCGAGATATATTCAATGACACTTCCTCCTATGCCGCGAACGGCATTCGATCCGGAGCCATTGAAGGCCACGCCCGTTGGCGGTCGGATCACCGTATTCCTCTTCCCAATACCTTATTTATTCCACCACCGGATCAAGTGTTCGACCAAAGGAATGGACGGACACGACACATAGGCGATGCAGACAATCACGAAAACGATCTTTTTCACATGGCCCTCCAAAGTGTTGACGGACAGCAATGCGATTTTGGATCTGTCGATGGAACGTAGCCGGCGGAAGTGATGTGTCCCTTGGCACTGAGACGGCGGAACACCGATCCCCAGGCGCGTTTGTCGGGAGGCGTGGGGAAGTTGTAGCGCTCCGCCCATGCCCTCAGCTGGTCCGATGTGAAGGTATTCCCCTTCATCCGGTCGATGTAGCGGAGTGCGGCGCGGAAGGCCATGTCACCCCAATTTGGTACGACCGCATCGGCATGGTCCGCGGCACGGCGGATGCCATCGTCGCGTAATCGCTCACCTTCGGCATTAAGTTCCACGTGAATCATTCGGCCATCGTCGAGGCGCTTCTGATCGGCCAGGAGATCGGCGGAAATGGTGTGTCCGAACAGATTTTCAACCATGGGGTAAACCTCGCTGTCATTAAGCCGGACGATATTCCTTGTAGTTTTTGAGAAAAGTTTCAAGGCTAACTTTTGTTCTTCGCTCCCCGAGTTCACTGACACGTTTTGCAAGCTCATTTAATTGCTCCCTGTTGTTTGAAGCCGGCGACCATGACCGGGCGATGATGCGGTGAACGGGGGCGGTAGGATTCGACTTGGCGCGTTCGAGTTCTTCCAGCATCCGGAAGATGGTGTACTTGGGAATGCGAAGGACAAGCTCCTCAGTCCAGTCAACCGCGAAGCTGATCTGCTCTCGGAAGCTCCCGATGTTCTGGTCCTTGTTGGCGCGGTAGTTCTCGTACCACCATTCCACATAGTCCATGACGGAATGGAATTGCTCCACGCTGTAGCCGGACTCGACCATAGAAATATCCTTCCCAACGCGCTTGGCGATGTAGGCCTTCGCCTTGTCGTCGGCCGGAATGAGGATGATTCCATCGCTCTTGAACTGCATTGCCTAAAAGGGTACTTCGTCGTCTCCGAGCGGTTCAAAGTTCAAGGGGTCATTGGCGGCGGCCCGGCCAGGAGCGGAGCCCTGTGTTCCCACTGCGGCGCGGACCATGTTCATTTCACCGACAGCCCGAGCGACAAGCGCCTGGACGATGGGCATTTCGCTGGCGAAAAAGAAGTTCGTTTGAACCCACTTGCCGGCGCTGTCCTTGTAGGACTTTTGAATCGAGTACGACTCCCCCTTGTCCCCTGCCCAAACGGCAAGTTCAATGCTCCCAAGTTTGTAAGATCGGATCGGCTTTGCCATGTGTACTCCTATAATTGTTGAACTGTTTTCGATTCTCTTATTTTGTTACGTATCTTTTGAAAGGCATCTTCTGCCTTATCGAATGTGTTGAAATAAAAATTGAAAGGATCGGAGTGTCCGTCCGACAACATGATCTTAAAAGGCGGACCATCGTCGTCTCTCTCGATGCTGATTGGGGACCACGCAACAAGAACGAAACTAAGGTCAATCATCACGATCCCCTCAGAGGTTATTATTTCTACAAACATATTAGCGGGGCCAGGAATTGAACCTGGATTCTCCAAGTAGATGATCTTCCCGAGAGGAAAGAAGCTTGGCGGCTTGACCATTCGCCCACCCCGCGCTGTTCATCCTTCTTCTCCGCTTTCCTTCAAAGCCTCGACTAGCTTTTTAAGCTCAAGGATTTTTGGGTCGTCAGGCGTCCGGAGATCCTTTTCGATCTGAGAGTGAATCAGGAAGTTGACGATCATCGGCCATTTGGATTCTCCGTCACCGTCCACGAATTGGTCGTTGGCGCCAAAGTCCTTTTTCAGCTTCTCCTCGTCGAAGAGGCGTGGCGCCAAGGGGTGCGCGAGGTAGCTGGACGTGATCGGGTTTTTGGAAAGTGTTCGGTAGATGGCGGCCGCACGTGGGTCGGTCAGGCTCATCAGCATCATGACCGGTAGAAAATTGGACGGCTCAGGCCGGGGAGCCTCGCGCTTACCTTCGAGTGATTCGATGCGCCCTTCGAGTTCTTTGATTTTTAGGCGGAAATAATCCAGGGTTTCGTCGTCTTTCATTGGACGCCTCCCTGAAAAATAAATCCGACTTCCGGTCCGCTCGGATAAACACGGTCTGAATACGGGCCTTTTCGCTTTGGGGTATTCATGCCCTCGGCTATTTCTCCCTTCCGGTGCGGCCGCAAAGCCGCGATTTTGTACAGGTGCAAACCCGTATGCTTAATCATAATCTACCCTCCCGCCTTTTGCTTAGGGTTGTAGTCCTTCACGATTGACACCATGGCCGTGTAGAGGTCACGGTGTTTGTCAATCGGAAGCTCGTCAAGGTTGGCAATGCCGGCGTTGATGTCGTCGGTGAACTCGACCACCTTCTCCCACTTCGCGAAGAACCCGCGGCATTGTGTCTTTGAATCGGGGGCGTGCTTTGGCGCCGGCTTGGGATCGGTAGGAGCTTGCGTGGCGGCCTGGGGCGCGGCGGCGGCGTCCTTGGCAGAAACCCAAGGGTAAGGGACATTCGCGCCTTTGCGGGTCCAGATGTATTTTGGCTTCGACTTTTCGTACTTGTGCGAACACCATTGTGATTGAGCGTATTTCGATTTCCACTCCTCGATGTACTGAGGATTCCAGAGTTGCCACGCGATTCCGAGATCCTTACAACACCGCATCATACAGTTGGACTTGGCGGCTTCGGCGGCCGTGGCATAGGTCATGTCGCCGTTCGAGAAATACTGCTGTTCTCCGATGGCCTCGGCGACGAAACGACCGTGAACGAACAGGGCGCCGTCGAAGTAGACTTGATTTACCACCTTGTCCACCTGGATCTGGCGGCGCTGGATGGCCCAGGCGCCGGCACCAAAGGCGTCATTCAGGATTTTTCGGTACTTGATCTCGGGGAGGAAGATGAGGCCGTCCGGTCGGATCTCAATGTCGTCCGGGTTGATCGGAGTTTTGAGAACCTTCTGGATCTCCTCGTTGAAGGCTTCGGTTGCGATCCCGACATGGCGCTCCTTGATGGTGGCCGGAACGTTGTTTTGCTCCGGGGTAACATCCGGGACAAAGCCAATGGGCTCAGGCTTTGGTGGCTTCACCACAACGGCGCGGCCGGGGTGCGCGGCGGTAGGCGTGGAGGCATTTGGCGACTCGACTGTCGGCTCATCCATGTTGTCACTCATCATCTTGCTCCTGGGCGAATTGCGCCTGATATTTTTTATATTGATTGCAAAACTGAGCGGCGTGGCAGTAGTGCCGGCACTTGGTCCATTCTCCGATGCGCGGCTGGACAGTGAACTTCGGCCCGAGAGTTTTCACATGCT
>CAZVTQ010000009.1:0-5050 GCA_964630185.1 uncultured Candidatus Saccharibacteria bacterium | reverse complement strand
TCACCGGCAGACAAGCCGGCGAAAAGTGCGATGAGAATGAAAAGGGACTTCATAAAAACCTCCTTGAAGTCATTTACTTTCCGCGATGGAAAGCCAGCGTTTTTGGAAATCGCGGAGAATAATAACGAAAAGTTCATTGCCCAAATTGTACACTCCCCAATTCGATGCCGCACCCCATCGGCAATTGTATCGGTGAAGGGAATAAACCGCGGCGTTTTTACAATCCACCATGCCGAAATTGTCCACGGGGGCGGCCCGGCCCGGCTTCCACTCATCGGCGAACTCTCGCATTCGCCGGATGGCATTCGTCACTTGGTTGGTGAATCCAAGGTATGGGGACACACCCGTGCGCTTGTCGATAATCGAAAGCCCGTAGCTAAAAATCCTTTCGATGCGGATGTGATGCCGCCAGTCATCGAGGTTGACGACGAGGCCCTGCTCTCCCTGCGCCCTGGACATCACCCAAATAAATGAAACGTTTTCCTTTCGGCATGTCTCGTTTATGAATTGGACTTGGGCGGGAGTCATTTTATTTCCGGGGAACTGTTTCACAAAAGCCAATGCCTTTTCGTCGCTCACTTCCCGGTAAATAAAATCTGAATCTGAAACAACCCGTGCAAGTTCGGCCTTGGTAATCGAGAAAAGGTTTCCGAAAATGGCCTGAATAATAAAAAGCAAAATGCAAGCGTGTCGCTTGTGGCTCCGCGGCCTAGTGGCGCGATGCTCAAACCCGTACACAATTCGGCTCCTGGCAAAGAGAGGGTCGGGCATCCACTTCTTCAAAACAATTTTCCCACCGGATTATTTATCCACTTAGCTATGCGCGGGTGGCGCTCGAGAAAACGCTCGCGCCGGACGCCCTTCTCGTAGGAGTGCCGACCCCAAGAGCGCCATTGCGTATGGTATTTTTTTGAGACGAGGCGACCGTTCCAGATCGAGTCGATGTAAAGCGGACACGCGGCCCGGTTGGTGATGGTGTCGGCGAGGCCGGCGTGATGCCATTCTCCCGGCCAATATCCATCGTCGATGGGGTAGTAGATTCCTTCTTTTTCAAAGGCGATCGGGCAGACGAATTTTGTTTTCGCACGGCTCCACTCTCGTTTTGGGTCATCAAACATTATAGCACCTTGCGGCCGTGGGGCGTATATTCGATGAGCTTATTTTTCACTAGCTTGGTGAGCGCCACCTGGATACGGTCCTTGTTGTAGCCGCTGAGGCGCACAAGCTCGGAGCGAAGGATGTCCGGGTCGTCCTTGAGTTGCGCCAAAACCCACATCGCAGTGTCGTCGAGATCGACGTAATTTTTAGGCATTCTTCCCCCTTATCTTCATAGATTTTCCTTTTTAAAATCTCTCCAATTTCTGGCATCGGCGAGGAGCTTGCGGTAGTCGCGGGTGGAAAGAATAGTTACCGATATATCTCCAACCCCCTTATACCTTGCAACCTCTAATCCAAGATGGGCATGATCCCCACCACGACCATAAACATAACCATAGCCCCGGACCGGCTTAATTTCCTTTGTTGGTTTTGGCTTACTCATATACTTCTCCTGAAAATGGACGAGGTGGATAACACTTGGGGCATGAAACAAGTACATGAGGATTGCTTCGTGATTGAAATGTTTTGCCGATTATGTTTTTTCACATCGGACACTTCTCCGGAGAGTCTTTTTGACGCTTGCCGGTTCCGTCACAATAAAGACAGCTTGTCGAATGGCCCTCACCATCACGATCAACCTCGCCACGACCATTGCAGAAATCGCACACCCCCGGCGAGTCGGCGCGGGGAAGGGAGGCGAGGGCGGCATTCCACCCCAATTCAATTAGATCTTTTGGATCATCATAGTCGAGACTTTTTTCATTGTTATCGGCCCACCATTTTTGAAAAGAAGGAGGCTCACTCGGTCGCAGGAGATCGGCGTTTATTTTATTTTGTTTAGACATGCGAATTCTCCAAAATGTTTCCTAGCATAGTTGTTATAAGTTTTTGCCGCTTCTTTCTCAGAAATAAATGAGCCAATATTTTTATTCTTACCGTCTATAGTTATAGTGGCTTGCCACTTACCATACAATTTTACGAAACTAACCCCCTTATATTTTGAAGAAAAACCATTTTTCTTCTTGGAGTTCATCTGGTTTTGACTCTTTGTAACCAATCTAAGATTGATCTTTCTATTGTCTGCTCGTCTATGATTTATATGATCCACCTCCATCCCCTTTGTGGCATTCATGATAACCCGATGGAGCAACCTTGTTTCATTTGCACCATCAACCCAAACGCTTGTTCTTGCATAACCATCCCTATCGATGCGCCATTTGAAAAATCTAAATAACTCAAAATCTTCTTGATCGAGATAGGATACCCCACCACCAATTAATTTTAATTTTTTAAACCGTGCGCTCATTGGTTTCCCCTTTGGATTCGATGGCGGCGATTGCCTTTTCCCATTTGTCCGTTTCGTCTGTATCCACATCAGTGTAGAGTCTTATTTGATCGAAGAAGCCAAGAGCATTTTTTAAATATCCTAAAATCTCATCCCGCTGTCGTTTCAGCTCCGCTACTTCGGCATCGCGGGAGGCGTGTCCGGCAGAGAAATTGCGGAAACCGATATAGAATTCTTTCCTAGGACGGCCTGTCGCCTTGGCATATTTTACATAAGCCTTTTCAATTTTCATTCTTTTTCCTCGGTGGATAGTAACTCTCTTTTAGATCCTTTAGTTCTCGTCTAAGCCGTTCGTTTTCGGATTCGGCCCTATCCCTATCGCGTCGAGCCATGTCTATTTCGACTGCAAGCTGATTTTTTTCTGCGGTGAGGCTGGCGATCTCTGAAACTTTCAGCTTCATCTCTTCGATCATTTTGCAGATGATTTCATACTTGGCGTTCTCTCCGTTTCTGGCACCATTAAAACAATGTTCGAGGTCTTTTATTCGCTCTTCCTGCCTCGCCTCGGCAATCGCTTCCGGGGATTCGTCGAGCACGTACCATTCACCATCAAATTGACGATAGTTTTTCTCGCCCTGTTTTCCACTCTGGAAAAGCTTGAGAATGTCGCCATCGGACATTTCGACAGGCCTCCACATGCCAGCGCAAACCGCCACTCTGTCCGCTCCGGGTTTTGAATCGGGGTTCATTTGAATAGCTCCTCGATGGCCAGACGTGCGCCATTCTTAAATACTTGGTCCGCAGTAGATTGATATGCTGAAAGCCACTCATTTATTCTTTTGAGAGCGGAATCTTTTGTGATGGTGATGGATATTGATTCTCCTTCCCACTTTCCGAGGACATCACGAAGAAAAAATCCTTTCATGCCGTATGCGCCGTTATTCTTGATCCACAATTCTTTTAGAAAAGGCGTCTCGCCACTTCCTACTGGTCGGCAAATCCAGCCATCCGGAACGTCTTTATAGCTGTCAAATGTTTTCATTTCCACTCCTCCTTTTTGATAGCGTTCAGGTCGTCCGCCAGGTTGGCAATTTGCTGGGGCGTGTAGCGAAGGATGCGGTAGCCGAGCATGGCCGCGGCGTTGTACTTCTCCATGTCCGCGATGAATCCCTTGCCGCGCGTATGCCGGCCTCCGCTCCAAGCACCACCCTCGATTTCGATAAGGATCTTTTTATCGGGAAGCGCGTAGTCCGATCGCCACATGCGCGTGGGGTGAAAGCGGAACTCGCGCACGATGTCGAGGCCACAAGTTCCCTTCACTACTTTTTGAATGAAATCCATTTCGCCATCCGTTTGAAAATACTTGTATTCTTCGGGCCCATGCCGAGCGCAGACTGCATCATTTTGATGAGGTCCACGGCGCCGCCCATCTGGATCGAGACGCGGATCTTTCCGTCCGGCTGTTTCATTGGCGCCAGGGTTAGGAAGGCGGAACTGATGTCATACCGGAGGCACAACGAATTGAAGTCCACGCTGAACTGTTGGAGGCGCGGCCCGAGTTGGAGGCTGATCGCTTCGCTTGCCGGCGCCTTGCCGTTCAATCCGCAATGCAAGGCTTCGTGAGCCTTGTCGAATTCCTGTTTGTGAATGTGGTCGTGCGCAACCAGGATGGCCTGGCGCAGATTCTTTTCGGCTTTTGGTTGTTTCATAATTTCATCCTGTATTTTTTCTTTTGTTCTTCACGTTCTCTCGCGGCCTGTTCCCGCTTCTGTTTTTCAATCAGGTGCTCCTCGTATTGGTATCTGAACTTGACCTCCGCCTTGTCGAAAATAAATTTTTGCGCTCCGTCGAAACCGCTGTAGATGATGAGCTTGTTTGTGAAGGCGCGAAGGATTTCCGTACCGACCGGATCATTCCCCTTCTCCTTCCACTTGAGCCTGATGGCCGCACCGATGCAGTCCGCGCCACGGATGGCACAAAGTCCGCACGGTAACTTTTTGTTTTCCTTTTTCGAGAAAAAGATCCGGCCACCGCACTCATGAGGATCGCCGACAACGTAGTAGACTTCGCGGGATTCCTCGCGTTGTTTCCACTCGATGTCCGCGCACTTAACATCGCACCGCTTCCCGGTGTCCATGATGCCAAGTCCCTCCATGGAGCGGAGAACATCCTCGGGTGAGCCCAGGCCTTTAGGCGTGGAGCCTTGGTAGGTATGAATGGCTTCGCTCATGCGGTCCTCTCTTTGGCGGCCTTAGCCTGGATCATCGGGAAGTTTTTGAGGGAAAGAAAAGCGGCGGCCCAAAACGATTCGTCATTGATGGCCCATTCCAGATCCTCGATGCACCGAGCCAAGCCGAAACGAGCGATGGCCTCAAGCGACATTTCAATCTCGCCGACAGCCCAGCGGATGCGGTTATTCTCCCCGAGTGGGAGCTTGCCCTTGGCGCTGATGTGGGTGAGCCATCGGCGGCTGAGTTCTTCGCCGTCTTTCAGAACGTACTGAGATTCAGGAAGTGGGTAGCGGAGGAGGATGGCGCGCAGGGCATGGAAGGTGGAGTCGCGCTTGGAGGTGGCGATTGGGAGTAGGTTTAATTTTTTGAGCGTTTGCCAAAAAGGATCAAGTACCGTCTCAGCCCATTCGCCGGTAGGCGAAATCTTGGGTTTCTC
>CAZVTQ010000008.1:0-5094 GCA_964630185.1 uncultured Candidatus Saccharibacteria bacterium | reverse complement strand
GGGACGCCATACTTGAGGGCGAGCGCGACGATTGCAGAAGCTCCCATGGTTCCCTCCTAGTTGATGAATTCGCCGGCCAGCGCGGTCAGCACCGCGACGCCGGCATCGACTGCGACCTTGCTGACCGACGCATCGACCTGCGGCGCGTCGGCGTCGCAGAGCTTGTCGGTCGCCGCCTTCTGCGTCTCGACGATGCCGACCGCCTTCGCGCTCAGCGTGCCGTCGGCGCGCAGCGGCGCCAGGATCTTGAGTTCCGAGGCGAAGGCCTCGCAACTCAGCCGCAGCCCTTCCGCCGGCGGGATGTTCTTGCTGCCGGCGCAGGCGGTCAGGGATAGCCCCGCCGCGAGCGCCAGCACTGCAAACGATCTACGCATGTGCCCTTCCTTTCATGCGGTGTGGATCAGGATTCCGCCGGAGGCTGGGCCACACCGTTCCCCCAGCTGGCGTTCGCTTTGTTCCACAGGTGGCCGAGATAGAGGCCAAGGATGGCGAGTGTCGCACCATAGAAGCCGTTTAGCAAACTCGTGGTTGCATCCATGACCGGCTGGGGCAGCGTGTGGATGCCGGTCGCATAGATCGTCACCACGGTGAAGTCCTTGGCGAACGCCACGGCGGCGCCGGCTCCGAACGATGCGCCGATGGTCTTGCCGCCCGGCGGCGGGACTGCGACAGCCATGCTGTCCTCCTCTATGACGCTTTCACGAAAGGGCCGTCGGGCCAGCGGCAGCCGAGTAGCCGCTCCCGCGGGAACGCCTGGATCGAGACCGCGTCGCCCTGGTTGCCGCCAAGCAGCACCACGATCTCAGGACTCGAGTCGACCACAAACCCGACGTGGCCCTGCGCCGGGTTTGTTCCCCGCTTGAGGATGGCGATGGCGCCGATCTCGGGCTCGCATTTGTTGGGCAGCGACAGGAACGAGCGCGCGTTGGCGCGGTGCGTGGTGTCGAGCTTCGCCTGGTCGAGCACCCAATTGACGAACGCGGCGCACCACGGCGTCTCGTCGTCCTTGGCGTGCAGGCTGGTGGCCTGGTGATATTCGAGGATCCGCGGGTTGTCGCCGTCACGGTGTTCCTTCACGCCGATCTCGGCGCGTGCGATCTGAAGCCAGCGAGGTTCGGTCAATTCTTCCTCCTCATGTCGACACTGTCAGGGTCCGGGATCTTGCTGTCGATCTTGGCCAGGATGGCGCCCATGTAGTCGACGCGCACCTCGAGCCTGACCAGTCGCTCGCTGAAAGAGATGTTAGCCTGCTGTATCTGGACGATGGAGTTGCGCGCGTCCTCAGCCTGCTTCTCGGCGGCTGTCTTCATGTCGAAAATCTGGCGGTCGCGCGTCGATTTGGCCTCCTCGATTAGCTTGAGCATCCCCTCCTTGTCCTCCTTGCGCGCGATCTCGAAATTGTCCATGCGGTTGGAGTTTTGGCCCCACACAATCGCGATGCCGATTAGCAGCGGCAAAGCGGTGATGATGTTGCCGACGGAGATGCGTTTGTCCAATACCACACTATGTTCCTTTTCGGATTCCCCGCTCATAGCAATTCCCCAGCCATCAAGGTTCCACGAAAGGCGTTTCTTGTAGCGACGGGCGGCTGATCTTGGCCGCTCGGCGCATGTTGGCGATCTCCGGCTTGATCAGGGACAGGACGCGCTGACGCACGGCCTGCCGCTTCGCTGGCGCGACCTTCTGCCAGTCAGGCAGGTCAGGGTCAATCAACTGCGCCGCGTTCTTGGCGTAAAGCGCCTCGATCTGGCGATTGTAGTCTGCCGCCTTGGCCGGGTCGCCCGCCGCCCTGGCGTCCATGCCGGCGACCACCAGGCGCGCGATCCTGGTCAGCATGGCGGTGCGCGCCTCCTGCGTGGCGTTGGCGAGGCGGCCCTCCTGATACTGCTTCTCGCCCGCGCGCGTGGCCTTGGTCGGCTGGAAGCCGAGCGACTTGATGACGATGTCCTTGAGGGTGATGTCGCCTGGCCGGACGGTGTAGTTGCCGCGCCGGGTCGACACGCCCTCGTTGGGGTAGACCACGGTGCCTTTCAGCAGGTTCTGCGCGCCGCTGCCGCCGAACGCGCCGGCAATGGCTGCGCCGGCGCCGAGCGGCTGGCCGGTGTGCGCGCGGTCGTTCGCCTCGGCCAGCCGGCCAAGGGTGCCGGTGACGACGGGCGCGAGGCTGGTGATGCTGTCGTCCGGGAAGATGTTGCCCATGCCGATGCGACCGCCGATGTCGGCGCCGAAGACGTTGCGCCCGAGGCCGCGGGTCAGCACCTCGGCCCCATACTCGCCGAATCCGGCGTCGGCCAGGAATTCCCTGGTGCGGTATTCGATCATCGGGTCGATGCCGGTCGCCTGCTCGACCAGGAAATCGGCGGCCTTGAGCGCGTCATCGCCGAACGGTATGCCGAACATGCCGGAGATCGCCAGCAGGGCGGACAGCATGATCGTGCCGGCGATCTTGCCGCGCGGTCCCATGCGGGTGAAGTTCTTGTGCATCAAGCGCAGGTAGTTGGCGATGTAGGTCTTGAACTGCAGCAGGACGGCGCCGATTCCGCGCATGGCGGGCGCGCGATTGATCTTGCCGCCGATGAACTGGGTCTCGTCCACGCCGAAGCGGGCGATGTCGATCGGTTGCATGCCGCGGCGCTGCACCATCTCGATGAAATTCTGGTCCTGCTTGTAGACGTCGCGCATCCGCTCGCGCAGCTGCGGGTTCTGCGCGGCCCGGAAATAGGCCAGCGCCGCCGCGACGCGGTTCACGGTCTCCGTCGTGTTGAAGCCGCTGGCGCCGAGTTCGTAGGCATAGGACAGCTTCTGGAGGTGCGGTCGCATGTTGCGGTTCTTGCCGAGCCCGAATGCGCCGCCGCCAAGATCCTCGGCGATGGCCGCATCGAACCGGCCCTCCTGCTGCAACTCGCGCAGCATGTCCTTCTCGGCATCGGTCTTGCCGAGCGAGTCGACGTCGACATAGAGGCCATTCTTGTTGGCGCGGATGGCCCCCAGTCCCTCAAGCATGCCTCCATGAGCCAGCAGCGGCGCTCGCGGGCCAGCCCACGCGCCGAGTTGCATCTGCGTGACGAGAGGTGTCTGCGTGAGATTGATGATAGCCGACGCAGGATTGGCCCAAAGGAACATGAAGAATCCGAGTTTCCGGAGCCCCGCATAGTCGTCGCCTTCCTTCTCCTGGTGGAGATTGTGCTTCTCCCAATACTCCCGCACGCGCTTGACCGGGTGCGCCTGGGTGGCGTCGTAGGCCGAGTCGACGTCCTGCCGGTGCGACATGCGCGCGACGATGGCGCTGGTCTGCCGCACATAGTCGGTGATGGCGCGCTCGAAATCCGTGCTGTAGCCGGGGACGTTGTTGCTCTGCTTGCCCAGAGCAGCCTTCCGGGCCTCGTAGACCTGGTGCAGCAGGTCGTCGATGATCTTGGCGGTGCCGGGCCCCTGCTTGGCGTTCAATGCCGCGAACGCGCGCTCGATCGCCGGCAGGTTGAGATCGGCGATGGCCTGCGGCGTCACGCTGCCGACGGTGTAGTCGAACTGGTCCTTGGGGAAGCGCTTCTGCAGTTCGGCCAGCCGCGCGGCCAAGGGCTTGGTCATCTTGCCGCCGTCGCGCGAGAACACGTTGTCGAAGACGGAGCCGGTATCCATCATCTCGAACCAGGCGGTCTCGTTCTCCGCGTTGGCCTTCGGCTTGATGGTGATGTAGGTGTCGCCGTAGCGCTGGAACGGCACGTAGCCGGCGCGGCGCATCTCCTCGGTGCGGTCCAGTATCTCGAGGGCTGCCTCGGCCTGCTTGCGCGTGCGCGGATGGTCGGCCTCGGCGATGGCCTTCTCGATGCTCTTGCGGTCGAATGCCCCCTTGTAGCCGCGCTCGCGCGCCACCGCCTCGCCCATGAGATTGAGGCGGCCATCGAAGAAAGCGCGCAGATTGTGCAGCGCCGCGGTCTCGGCGGCGTCGAGCGCGACGATCTCGCCGGGCTTGCTCAGTTCCGGACGTCCGACGCCGAACGGTGTCTTCTTGTCCGGGATCTTGACCACGACGTCGCGGCCCGTCTTCTTGCGGTCGATGCCATAGAGCCGATCATGCTCGAGCACCTTGTCGATCCTGGCGCGGGCGGCTGGCTCGAGGCCGAGATAGTCCTTGACCTGGTCGACGCCCTGGCGCTCGAGGCCGGCGCGGGTGTGGTCGCGCCGTAGGATGGCGTTCCAGTAGACCGACGATGGCCGGTCGATGGAGGCCAGCGAGACCGCCATGCGCAGATAGCGCGCCATGCGCGACATGCTGCGCAGGCTGCCGGGGGTGCCGAGATTCATCCGCACGCCTTCGCCTGCGATGTCCTCGGCGGTGGTGCCCTTCTTCCCGAGCCCGAGCGCGTCCTTGATCTTCGTCCAGAAGTCCAGCGGCACGGCGCCGGACTCGTCGGACATGAGGCGCGCTAGGACGCCGCCGGTTTCGGCTTGGACAGGTTCGGAAATGGAGCCGCTTCCGGCGTCGGCAATTCGCCCTTGCTCCTCGAAAAGACTGCCTTGCGCGCCTCGGCTATCTGCTGGGCCACGTATGGCGTCTGCGGCTTCACCGCCTTGAGGTCCGCCTGAAATTTCATCCAGTCCTCGACTGGTGCCGATGGACTCGGCGGGTCGATGAATCCGGTTGGGAGTTGCGACGTCGATGCCATGTTGTTTCAGCCTTTCGGTGATCTGGTCCCTGATCTTGTCGATGATCGGGTAGGTGTAATCTGGCACGGTGTAGTCGGACTGGTAGTCGATCAGTCCGGCTTCATGCAAGGCGCGCCATGCGGAATCGTTCAACTCGAACTGCGCCGGGGTCATGCGCCCGGCCTCGAAGATTGGCCGATGCTGCACCATCGTCGCGGCGATCGAATTGCTGACCGCCCAATTGATCAGTTCCGTTCGCTGCTTGATCGTATAGGCGGATAGGACCGACCGGAACCTATCCGAAAGGCGAGCGGCGGTGTAGTTGCCGTTGACGTCGTAGGCGATGACCCAATTGGAGTTGGGGTAAGCGAGGATGCGGACGTCTTCCTTGCTGAGCGGGCCACCCTTGTTCGGGTGGTTGTGGTGCAGGTTGATCGGCGACACGCC
>CAZVTQ010000007.1:0-12527 GCA_964630185.1 uncultured Candidatus Saccharibacteria bacterium | reverse complement strand
AGGCGCGGAAATCGTGTCGGTAAGGTTTAGGGAGAAATTGTATTCATCCGTTCCGTTGGAGAGCGTGTCGATGTAGACGAGCCATTCAGCCGTAAGCTGTCCGCCACCGAGGATGAATCCCGAGGTAGCGGTTCCGGTCGTGACCCCGCTGAGAGTCCTGATGGCCGCGCCAGTGGTTCCGATTCCGGTTGCGAGTTCGAGAACCCCCGGATGGTTGGCGTCGAGGTGGGTGAGGGTGGTTTTTGAATCGCCCGTGGTCGTGTCGGCGTCGAGCCACCTGAGCGTACCAACGCCATCCCCGACCCAATCTTCAAAGAGGCGCGTCTCTAGCGAAGCTTCGAGCCAATCCTCCCAGGCGGGAATGCCACCGACTACCTTAGAGACTTGGCCGGTCGATCCGATGGACCTTTTGGACAGGGTATTTGAGGCTGAGGCGTAGAGCGTGTCGCCGGTAGCGAAGGACGTTTGGTTCGTTCCCCCGCGAGTTTCGTTGAGGGTGGCGATCTCTGTGAGGAGGCCGGCGCCATCGTTCACGACAAGGTAACTGGCGGTTCCGGCGGCGATCTTCGCGCGCGCGATGGCGGCGGAGGCAGAGATCATCGCATTTGTGATGACGCCGGCCTGGATGGCGGCTGTGACCGCTCCTGGTCCCATGGCAACCACGTCACCGCTAAGCTGAGTGATGTAATTTCCGGTAGCCTGTTTCAGCAAAAGAGCGTCAAAAACTGCGTTTTGGCTCGGGGCCACATCTACCACGCCGTCCACGATGGCGTCGGCCACGGCGGCCGTCCTGGCGCGGGAGGTAGTGAAGTAGAGGTTGGCGCCCTCGGCAATATCGGTCGTCGTGAGGACAATCGTTCCGGTGAATCCGTTGACGGAATTGACGGAATCGGTTGAATCCGATTTTTGCCAGATGGTCCCATCGTAGAGAAGTAGATCGCCCACTCCGTAGGTTACAGGACCGGATCCAAGATCGTAGGTTCCGGCAACACTGACGCGGTAAACGTCTCCCGCGCTCCCGGCGCCATCGGCCAGGGTCGGGGTGTTCGTGGTCGCGTTCCAGACGCCCTTGTATTCCATGGCGCTGGCGGGGAGTTGAAAGACGGGAACTTTTCCACTACCGTCGAGAGTTGCCACGCCGCCGGCGGCACCTTTTTCCGTGATGTCGATGGCGCCGATGTCGGCCGCGGCAATCGGATCGGACCCACCCGTGAAGTGTGTCGAAGCGTGGAGGGCCGGAGAAGGGACTTGAACTTCCCAATTATTCAGGCCGGTCGCGCTTGCGACGTAGAGGGTTTTGGCTGTGAGATCGAAGTACGCCTCTCCAATGACGGTCGCCGAAACAACCGTGTTTGGGTTTCCCGTGCCGGTTCTCAGGCGCGAAAAATGAAGTTCTGCGCCGCTTAATGCTGAGTGTAGTCCCATGGTTTTCTCCGATCAGTATTTGATATGGAAATAAGCTGTGTTATTGATTGGACGGTTTTCTGTTCCGGATCCGTTGTCAGTCGTAATTGAGTGAGAGTGAGCCCCGGAAGGATTGTTGTTGTAATTTCCAAAATCGTTCGGGCCGCCGGCGCGGAAGGATTGACCATCTGCCGCAGTTCCACCAGATGCGTGGTGTCCGTGAATGTGGTCGCCAACTCCGGAAGTGGATCCACCGTGAGAGTGAGGACCGATCATTTCGGCCTGTTCCGCTCCATGGATGCGGCCCGTGTCGATCCCGCGCGTGTCGTCCAGGCCACGAATGAAAACCCCGCGAAGGTCGGGAACATTGAAAGTCGTCGAACCATCTCCCACCCCGTAGGCCGTTCCGATATGAGCGAAGAGGGCGGCGTAGGTCGTTCGGCTGACAGCCGATCCATCACAATAAAGAGAGCCGGGAATAGGAAGAGGACTACCTGTCTGTTTGATCTCACCGGGCATTTCGACGCTGAAAACCCGCCAATTTGTGTTCGCGGGAGGGACGGCAATTTTCGTCTGGAACATCGCGCGTCCGGCGTAAAGTTCGGCAATGACGGAAAGGTCGTCGGCCTTGAGTGTGATTTTGAAGGCGGAGTTATTTTCAATCGTGAAAACTTCGCCGGCGACTAAATTTTCTTTTTTGAACTTGACGCTGATGTTCATGGTCGGCGTCATGGATTGGTAACGGTCACTGTTCTCGTCGAGAATCACATCGGCCGAAGGGGTGGTAACTTCCGCGGCTATGCCCTGCTTGCTCTCGATGAGAGAAGCGAAGGCGCTTTCCGGAGGGTATTGGCCGGCGCTGAAAAGCGCTTTTAATTCTGCGTCCGTTTTAACCATTATGGCCCCACGCTAAAAGTAGTCGGAACCAGCATGGAGCCGATTCCCAAGTTTGGCAGTCTCATTTGTCGCATCCCGTTCGGGAGGTTGGAGAAATTGTCCCATGTTCCGGAGGGAAGTTCTAAGGTTACGCTTCCGGCGTCCGGGTTCACGTTCAGGAGGTCGGACCACCAGTTTGTAGTCCCTGAAATCTGCCCGACAAAAGCGCGGAGGTCCGCCTCAACGTCTGAAATTGGTCCGATGGACTTCCATGAATAAAGGCCGCACTTGACCAATGTTTCCAAAGTGGTCGAAAGTGCCACGGCCACGTCGTTGAAATCACCCATCCTTGACCAGCGGCCGGCGGCGGCAATAAAGGGGAAGTCGGCGTCGATGATGAAGTGGTCGGCGTCAATTTCTCGGAGCATTTCATGGTCTCCGTCCACGGATGGATCCAAACCCTTGATGACGATGAAGCTGATCCCTGGGAGCACCCATCCGTGATTAGTGGATTTGATGGTCGTTTGACCTACCGGACCAATATCGGAGTCCACCACAAGATCCCCGCCAGAATCGCGTATCGGATCGCCATTAGAATCGTAAATCAGGTCGCCGAGAGCGTAATAGATTGGGTTGCTGAAAGAATCGACGACAAGGTTTCCGAGGGAGTCGTAGACGCCGCCGGCATATTCAACCGCCTCGATGTCTCCGGTCGCTCCGTCTCGGTCGATCATCGGCTCGAGAAAATCCTCGCGCTCGTAAAGGCGGTCGTCCGGGAGAAGGGCGGCTTGGTTAGGGACGGCCAGGTCCGAAAAGGCGATGGGTTTTTGGATACCGTTGTCCACCTGATTGAACCAGAACATGATGCTGGCGCCGTCTGGCATCTGCTTGATGTCGCCGACATTCACATAGGCGCCATTTTGAAGGAGGACCGTTCGGTCGATTTTTCCGTCTTGATTCCTGACGAAATCACCGAAGGCAGTTGCGACAAAACCGCGCCGCCCAAAGTCCGTGATCCGTCTCCCAAAAAGCTCGTTAAATCGGTGCCAGACATTCGGGACTTCGTTAAATCTCTGGCGGCGGTTTTGCTCCACCATTTCGGTAAAAACACCCTCGTTGACGCTGATTTCGCCTTTGACATCGTGGGATCGGATGAACTCCCCATGGATGCGGCGGAAAATCTTTTCCGCATAGCCATTGTCCATGTCCATCTGTTTCGTCGTGAAATAGGCCATCACGTCGTCGGCGGTTCTGACGTTTTCTCCCTCGCCGTCCAGGTAGTCGTAAACCGTGTAGCTGTCCTCGACCATGAGGCGGTAAACGTCTCCTATCCCAGGCTCATTGTTGCGAACGACAATAACTTGCTCCGCGATGTCCGTTTCTGGATTCTCCCGGTTGTAGCCGTAGAGAATAATGTCGTAGGGGTATTGATACAAGAACCAGCGATTCAGCGGGACGCTGTAGCAAAGAATTTTGTTCCGGTCGTAAATGACTTTGTATTCCAAGTCGTAAGGATTTCCGAAGGCCACAATGGCGCTCTCGAAAACAAATTGGTCCGTGATGCGCGAAACGGCATCGTCGAATTTCCGGAAGCTGTAGCCTTGGGAAAAATAGAGCCCTTTCTCGGTAAGCATCCAGATGGAGCCGCCAATAACTTTGATTGTCCGATTGTCAACGCATCCGACTTCATGTGTCACGACTTGGTAGGCGACATTTGGACCAATTCCCGTGACAAGTCCCGTTGTGTCGCGGGTGAAAATCCAAAGCCCGTTGTGCGAATAGTAGGCGCTGATCTCATCCCTGGCGAACGTCTCTGCGGAAATGGTATTTTGCGGGAGCCATTGGGTCGGGTCAAAAAGAGGCGCGAAATAAATGTTGTTTCGGTATTTCGTGTCGTTCAAAAGATAGACGACATTTTCCTGAACAGCGACAAACTTGCAACGTGGGTAAAAACGGGTGTAGCCGCGGTAATTTTCATGTCCTTCAATTTCGTCGCCAGGAGCCGGAACAAAATCAATATCGTCGCTAACAAAGTGGTCCGTCCAAGGAGCGGCCAATTTCCAAAGGCCACTTGCCGCGGGATCTTCGGTGAGGGCAGTGGCCTCAAGTTCAACGAAATCCGTCACTTTGACGCGGGTGTCACTCGTCCTTAGTTCGGCTCGGAAGATAGTGATGGAAACCGTGTCGGCGTCTTGGTTTTGCTGGTACTTGGTGATGAGATCAAGCTCGATGCTCTGGCTGGTGGCCGTGGCGATGATGGAATAGTCCGACCCGTAGGATTCAAAAATGACGTTCCCGCCTGAGTCCTTTTCCTTGACCACCCAAAAATAAAGGAATCGTCCGGTTCGGTCGTAGGATCCGGCCGCCGCCACGACATCCGGAGAAACCGGCGTAGACACGGGGCGAACTTGAAGAACACCGTTCAGGGATTGGTCGGAAAGGATCTTGTCCCAAACGGATGGGACGGCGCCGTTCACCGTGAACTCGAGGTAGCGGTTCACGTCCGTTGGGGTTCCCGCCGTGTCGTCCGCCGCGATGCGGTTGTTTCCCTCGTTGTCGGTCACAAACAGTAGGAAGCGAGGATTGTTCAGCGTGCTCGGGTAATTGATCCGGTAGTCGATGAGCGTGGAATATTCAGTTCCGTCGAAGGCTGGATCTCCGTTTAGGTCAACGATCCGGACAAAAAAAGTGGTAGGAGAGCCGTCGCGGAGACAGTAAATGTCCGTGTGGTTTGCATCCACGAAAGGCACGAAATCCTTTATTTCAGTGGCAAAGCCCGTGGTGTACCTTGCAACTTCCTCGATAATTCCGAAGGAAATCCTGAAAATATAGAGTCCCGTATCGGTGAGAAGTAGCGCCAGGAGTCGGCCATCATGGTCAACGATGTTTTTCAGATCAATCATTGTTCCGTAGTCGGCGAGGTCGAACTCGGAAAAAATCTCCACCTTGTCAACCGAACGACGAACTCCAAGGAAAAATGTCCCATCCGCATTCGTGTGTAGGATGAGGATTTCCCGGAGCTTCGCTACCCTGGCAAAAGAATCATTCGATCCGTAGAGATCGACGAGAGATTCGCGGATGTCGAGATTGTCCTTGTTGTATTTCCTGATCCGAAGGCGCTTGATATTCGTGCCGTCCGGAGTGATGAGATATTCCAGTTCGTCCTCGGAGTGGGCATATTCAACGTCAAAAGATACGTCGATGCGCTGGCTCACGAGCGCGTTGTTAAGATAATTCACGCTCCCATTGAAGCGCCAGGGCTCGACCGTATTCACGTCTTGTTTCGAGCTTCTACCAATGATCTGGCTGTCAACGCGGTAGTATGGGCGAAATGGCCTGAGCGTCAATGTTCCATTTTGAGAATCTACGATTGCCGTTGTGGAAAATCCATTGATCGAATTAAGCATCAAGAAAAGCTGATAATCCGAAGGTCTGGAATAATTGAAATCAGAAAATGAGACATTGAAAAAAAAGTCGGTAGAACCGAAGGCATGAGCGACACGACCACCACCGGCATTTGTGAAAAGATATTGTCACGATCCGGAAATATTTATTGACCAGCTCCTTTCTGTTACGGAGGCATTCCACGATGGCGTGGCGCGGTAAGAATAACTGAAATCTCCCTCTGGCCTTTTCCAGATAAGGTTCGATCCAAGTATTTTTGGGGCGGCCGTGGCATTCCCTCCGCTGATGGAAATGTATTTATTTCCTTTTACATTGTTGTTATTTACCTCTGTGTAATTTCCGTAAGATGTACTACTTGGCATGACTGCCCATGCTCGTCTTTTTTTTCCAGGTATGACTTCCGTTCCCTCGACAAGAAATGTTGTGTACGAGCTATCCTTTTTCCAAATATGAATCGTGTTCCCGTTAAGATGAATTACGGCCGGCGCGTCATAAAGAACATCGCCAGGATAGCTCTGTTCCGCGGCTTGGTCGCTAACAATGAGGCGCGGAATGTAAGCCACATATCCATCGCCAACGATATTTGAAAACCATGCACCATTGCTACATTGGGAGAAAATTTCTGTCGATCCATCTTGGCGTCGGAAAGTCGCGGTTGTGATGGCGCTACCGTTGTAAAGGCCTCCGCTGATGCAAACGACATTTCCTCCGCTATCCGAAATTGACCATTTCACTTGCCTTTTAAAAACAAAAGGCTTCGTCGTTTCTCCGTTGGTGAAGTCGGAGAAAAGAACGTTTCCAAATTCCTGATCGGCCAGGGTTAGTCCGGACAGATTTTGACTGACGGCATCGTTCCCCGTTCGGCGTTCGGCTCCCAGGAAAACGGACACGGGAGATTTGTAGCGGTTGTTCGCGCTCCAAACGAGGTTGTCGATCTCTTGGCCGGAAGGGCTGACGGATGAGGCCTGAGTCCCGACGTTCGTGAGGCTGGCCGTGAAAAGGCTCGATTGGTCGAGGCAGAAATCCTGAATGTAGGAGTCCTCGAGAACGTCCTCCTCATCGAAGTCGATGGCGTTTCCGGTGATGAGCCCTTGGCTTTTGATGAGGCGGACGCCTCGGTTCAGAATGTAGGACCGGCGCTCGTAGGGCTTGAGGATCGCCAGGTTGGACGTGTGAGACGTGACAAGGATGAATCCGAGGTAGGCGGCGATGTCAACCGGGGCGTTGCCGGGAGCCTCGTAGAGGAGTGTGAACTTGTTCAGGGCTTGGTCGTAGATGAAAACCCTGTTTCCGACTGCGAAAATCTCGAGACTTTCGCGGCCGGCCGTGAACATTTGGAGGTACTTTGGGCGCTTGGTGTCGTCGAAAACAACGTCCACCCCGACGGCGGAATTTTCCAGGCGGGTACTTTCACCGGACGGACGGACGCCGGGCCGCCTTTCATACTCGCCGGTCTTTCGGAGCCTCATGTTGAGGCTGTCCGAAAGTTCGCTCATTTGAAGGTTCTTGGGGTCCTTCGTGACGTTGAGCGCAAGAAAGCGGGTGTTGACTACCTCGCGGCCCAATTACCGCCCCCTGCCGCCGAAGCGGGTGAAGAGGCCGGAATCGCCATCCTGGTACTGGTTGGCGTGTGGTCGGTAATTCGAGAAGTCGAAGTCCTCGTTGTAGTTGGAGCGTTCGCGCGCGGCAAGATCGGCCTTGGCTTGATCGCATGAAGATTTGAAAAGGCCGCGGTACTGGTAGGCCTGGGTGAAGTTTTTGTCCCGGTTCAGCGCCAGGTAGAGCATGTATTCCGCCAGTGCTTCGTGGTAGTCCGAGGGGATGATGCTGGCGAGGAACGTCTCAATGTCGGAGTCCTCGGGAGAGGGGTAGTAGTGGACCCTAATTTCCCCGGTGTCCCACGGGACAGTGATTTTTTTCTTGAAGGTGTCAATGAAGCAGGTGAAATCGTCTTTTTTTTGCTCGTCGGTGAGAAGTCGGTAGTCCTCAAAACCAATCCGCATGACAGGGGTTGTCTCACCGTCCGCGATGTAGAGGATGGCTTTTTCTTCCTGAATGTTGAAGTTGAGAAAATATCCATCGTCGTAACCCTGCGTGAGGGTGTCGATGGCGAAAGTGTCCACGCCGTTGTTGACGTTGATGTTTTGGCCGCCCGTGGTGTAGCCGGCGACGTTGAAATTGATTGTGATGAACTCCGACAGGAGAACCGCGGCGGCAGGGAAGCCGCTGGCGGCGATGATGGCATGGGTTTTTAGGGCGACCGTTTGGGCATCGTCGAGGGCCGTGATGGCGACCCAAAAAAGAAAGGCGTCACGTTCGGCCTGGGTTGAAACCTGGCCGGAAGTGGAATATTTGAAAGTCCAGTTTTGACCGGATAAATCCGTGAGAACAAAGCTCTGCTGGTTGATGGTGTTCCCGCCAAGCGGGAGGTCGGCCACGCAAGTAATTTGGAGTTCATGCTGGGTTTCCTCGGGCTGAACGATATTCGGATCGAGAATGATTCTCTCGCGGACGAGGCCGAGTTTCGTAGTGACAAGGAACTTCTTCATGGCGAGGAGCGCGTAGGATCGCCAATCGGCGGGAGTCCAGTACGAGTCCTCCGTTTCGTCCACTTGGAGGCGGCAAAAGTCGATCAGTTCGTCGATTGTCATAAAAAAGAACCGGGGGCTCGAAGCCCCCGGAATCTCTCCCCTTTTCGGATTAACCGGCGATGGTGTTGTCGAGTCCCTTGATGACGAAGTGCGCGAGGCCGGGGTTCCGAACCTCGAGTGTGCATTTCGTCCGGTATTCGTGCTTCACGCCGTCCACGTCGTTGTTCTGGATGTTCATGAACAGCTTGGTGTCCGAGTTGGTGAAAATGGACTTGCTGACATGCTCCGGATCAAAAATGAAGGCGCGGGTCCGAAGGTAGGAAATCTCATCGAACATCCGGTGACG
Organism: uncultured Candidatus Saccharibacteria bacterium; assembly: GCA_964630185.1. Lineage (GTDB taxonomy): Bacteria > Patescibacteriota > Saccharimonadia > Saccharimonadales > Saccharimonadaceae > JACPYF01. Next base: position 3,905 of record CAZVTQ010000007.1, on the reverse strand, counting down.
GACGAGCATGAGATCCCCGTGTTCGGTCGTGACGCGCTTCACGCGAAGGCCGAGGGTTTCGGAGGCCGCTTGATCGTTCTCAAGGTAGGCCTTGCCGAAAGTACCGACTTTCGATAGGGTGGCGCCGCTTCCAAGCATCACCTTGGTCTTGGAGCCGTAGCGGAAGATGGGGTCACTCATCTTGTCGAACGTGAGTTCGTTGAAGCTGAGGCCGCTCATATCGAACACGCTATTGCTGAGTCCAAGGGCGGAGTCGGTGAGCGATCCGTAGGTACGGATGAACCACTCGAATCCGCCGGTGGTGCGTTTGCCGCTGTTGTACGAACGCTCTCCGAGGAGAAAAGCCCGTTCCATTTTTTCAAGGTGTTTCTGCGCGGCGTCCTTGAGTTGTTTTTTCTCGATGTCGGACCAGTTGAAATACTTCAAATTGATCGCATCTTCGGAAAGCTCAACGGCGTCGCGGAAGATTTGCACGATGTTGTAAATGGGCGTGGGGTCGATGTGGTCGCCATCGGGAGCGCCGGCATTTTCAGCCGAGGCCGAGCCGAGGTGAATCACTTCGTCAGCGGCGGCAATCGTGGCGAGAGCGGTTGTGCCGGACTGCGCGCGAGTGACGACCAGGGTGGTCGAGTTCGTGACAGAAGCGACGTAGACGTTCTCAAATGTGGTGCCGTGCTGAATGCGGATCATGTCTCCGCCAACGAAAAGGTTGGCATCATCGACTTGGAGATCCGTGGAGACGGCCGATCCGATGATACCGGAACCCGTTTTGACAGTGGTGCGGAAAGCCTTGAGGCGTTCCTCGTTCCACTCATGCTTCCAGTGGGTCGCCTTGTTTTTGGCAAGGGCTTCCAGGAAGCGGACAAAGGGGTAGCGGTCCGGATCTTGCTCCGTCATAATCTGCGAAATATCCGGAACGATCAGTTTTTCCGCCAAAGGGCGGTTGATCGCTGAGCCGGTTAAATCGAGATCGGATACCGTGGAGTTCCACGATGTTGAAAGAAATGGGTTAGACATTTTGTTTTTTAACTCCGTTTAGCCAGCCGGGTTTTGGATTCGACTTTAGGTTTTCCTTGACCTTTTCAACCGCTTGTTGTTGCTCCTCGATCATTCGAGGGCCGCGGCCTCCGCCACCGAGGAAGGAAGCGTCGATTCGTTGCCCGATCCTTTGGGCGGCGAATTTTTCAACGTTCCTTCCCTTCCAAACCTCGAATGCGCGTTCCAGTCGCACCCGCGGCGGCAAGGTCGATACGATTTCTCCACTCGCAATGGGAAGTATTTCCTGGGCGACGAAACTGAGATCAATTCCATTCGCTTCGGAGAAGGCCCTCATTTCCATCTCTCCCTGCATTCCGGCCTGTCTCATCTCGATTGAGTTGAGCTTTTGGTCATAGGCCGGGTCACGGAGCGGTGTTGGATTGGGATTTTGCACGGGCTCGGGCTGACCAGCAGACCGTCCAGCGCCCCCCTTGTCCACAACCGGAATAGGCTTTCCTTCTTGAAAATGGGCGAAACGAGTATAAGACTCGGGATCCTTTTTGAAGAATTCGTCAACCTGGGCAAGTTTTGGAGCTTGCTCAAGAACGGCTTCAACCTGCGGACGCAAGTTCGCAAGCTGAATCTTTTCGGCGGCCACCTCCTGGGTTTTCACCGTGTAATCCTTCATCAGCATCCTCTGCGATTTCAGTTGGGCTCCGGTGATTTTTTCACCGTCGACCTCGTAAACCGCGGCATCGTCAATTTTCACTTCACTCATGCTTTCCCCTTGGTGACTCCTTTACGGTTGGTCACTCTTTAATCTCCACTTCGCTCGCTACATCATCGGGGGCTGGCCGTCCGTGGGCGCCATCCCAGCCTGTCCCATCCCTGGTGGTCCCATCATGGGGCCGCCAGGGGGAGGAGAGCCCATTGGCACGGGGCTCCCTCCTCTGACAAGTTCGCGTTTCATGGATTGCAGTTTTTGGGCCAATGTCCGGATGACACTCTTGGCGTTCTGACTTTCAAACTTGTCAGAAAGCACAAAGAGATCATCAGCGACCGATTGCATGATTTCCTCGTCCTTGGCGTAGGCGAGTTCATTTTGCCGGCCAGACTCGTAGAGCTTGGCTTGCAACACATCGGGTTGGGTAGATTCGAGCATGAATTACCTTCGGAGTTTTTGGGCGGCCAGAAGAGGATCGGCCGGCTTGTTCGTGGAAGTCGTGGAGGTGGGAGTTTTTTTCCCTGCCATGCGACTCACGATGTCGTGAATGTCGGAAAAGGAAAAATTTCTGTCGGTGTGGTAGGCGAGTTTTTTACCAGGGCTTTTGTCCGAGGTGTCGTTGGTGATGTCGGCGTGGGCCTTGTCGAGGCGCGCGCGGCGCTGAGCTTCGGCGTCCGCCATTTCTGAACGGTTCTCCGATGTTCCCGATCCGGTATTTTCATAAAGTCCGGTTTCCGGATTCAGGGTTGAAGTCCGGGTGAGTTCGTCTTGCAATTTTTTCTGGGGGTCCATTTTAAGTCTCCTACTCCTGTCCGGCCTTCAAAGCCCCGGCTTGGATCTTTTCCTCTAACTCTGATTGTAACTCATCTTCGTCGTCAATGGCAGTGGCATCGTCTAATTCTTTATACCCTGCCCATCCCCATACTTTTCCGGCCATGAGGTGAAGTTTCTCGAAAAACTCCACCCTGGCGGTGATGGCGGCCTGAATTGGCCCAAGTTCACCAGGAGAACAGGCCCCGAGTTGCTTGTAAAGGCGGACGATTTCCTTCCTGATTTCCGCCTCAACGTTCTTCCACTCGGGTAAATCGAGGAGAAAAGCGGCCGAGGAGTTCACTTTTCGCCGCCAGGCCGCGAGGCTTTTGATGCCTGCGAAAATCTTCATAGGCCCTCTCCGGAGTTATAGTCCATGGGAGCGCCCATTTCGGACGGTTGGGCAAGCTGGTAGGCATCTGGATTGGGTCCGCCACCGATCTGGCCGGATCCCTCTTCCCCGGCCGGCATGGTTGGGTTCGGGTTCGCCAGGAGCCGGGCGTCTTTTCCGAAGCTTTTCACGATGTCCTTGGCAAGTTCAGGCTGGTTGAAATAGGGGTTCCCCTTGGCGACCGAGTAGAGTTGGAGGGTGGCATTCTGCCGCGCTTGGCGGTTCCAGGCCCCGACTTCCGAAACCCCGTAAAAGTCGTATTCCTTGGCAAAATCCTTGAGCCGGACAACCATGTCCTCGCCGTCCACAAAAAACTTGTAGGGCTCGTCATAAAACTGCTTTTGGAGGGATTGCCACTGGCGCGCGATGGGCTTCAAGACCGTATCGTCAAAGTGTTGGAGGCGGCCGATGAGCATGGCCCTGGCGTTTTGATCCACAATCGAGGCGCCTGTCGCCGTCGATGTGATGCTCGAGGCCTGGGTGTAATCCGAGATCGTGGACGTGACCTGAGCGTCCGTCTTGGCGATCTGTTCGTTCTCGATGTCGATGTCGTTATAGAGATTCCCCATGTCCATGCGGGAAATGTCGTCTTTTTCACGGACGTGGAAAACGTGGCCGGGCCGGGAGATAAGCTCCTTCCTGGGCTGTTGCTGGTTTTTCACAAGGAACATCGGATTGGTGAGAAAGTTCATCCGGTCCATGCGGCTATTGCGGATGGCGTTGACCTCGGCCTGGCTGTTGAAAATATTCTCCGCGGTGGATTTTCCCCAAAAAACTTCCGGGTCGGGAATGTCCACGCCGACGGCAAAGGGATATTCGTGGTGATCCCACGGAATTGTGGACTTCCTGAGAACGATGTCCTCTTTGGCCGTGCAAACGATGTACTCGTTGTCGGGGATGGAAAAATATTCGTAGCATTCGATCCACTCGGATTTCGGATCCCACTTGAGGGAATCCACCATGTCGTAGTCCACGCCGGCGGTGCGGGTGATGAGGTTGCTC
>CAZVTQ010000006.1:0-14813 GCA_964630185.1 uncultured Candidatus Saccharibacteria bacterium | reverse complement strand
GGCCGAGCAGGGCCAGGAGATCACGCCGGACATGATCGTCCGCGCGCAACTCGAGCAGGAAGCGACCGACATCGCCAACAAGCTCAAGATCGCGCAGGGCAAGGACCAGGTCGCCTCCTACAAAGCCACCCTAGAATTCCGCGCCAAGCAGGCGAAGATCAAGAGCGACGAGCGCATGAACATCATGGACGCCGCCGCCAACACCGCCGACAACAAGGTGCCGCCGGCCGACTACGTCAGCAGCATCCTCGAGCTTGGCCAGAAATTCGCCGACATCGACAAGACCGAGGCAGAGACCGAGGTCATCCGCAACCCGCCGAAGCCGGACAAGGAGAGCAGCAGTGACTCAGCCCCAGCGTAGCGATCCGCTTGAGGAGTTTTACCAGGCGCAGGAAATCGCCTATGCCAAGGCGAAGGGCACCCGCGTCGAGATGAAAGCCACCATGCCGGATGGCAAGGTCTATGCCATCGGCGTTGACCTGAAAGGCGACGAACGCGACGACGAACTGGCCCTCAAGGCGCTCGGTCAGAGCATTCACATGTGCCTCGCATTCGGAGAGCAAGATGGCCAAGATCACGCCGGCTAAAGCTGTCCACAAGCACGAGCGAGCCTTACACAAGGGGAAGCCGCTGACCCCGATGAAGACCGGCGGACAAGCAGGAGTCGACTCCATGAAGAAGGCAAAGATGGCGACCAAGCCGATGAGCCCGAAGCGCCCGGTTGCGCCGAGCGGCGCCCCGCTCAATATGGCCAAGGGCGGACGCGCGTGCATGGCCGCCGGCGGTGCCGCCAAGGTCCGCAAGGACGTCGCCACGCCGGCGGGCAAGCCCAAGGGCGCGACCAACCGGACCAAGATGACCAACCTCATCTGAGGCTACTATGCCAAGCAGATCAGCCAAGCAGGCGCGCACGATGGCCGCCGCCGCTCACTCGCCGGCGTTCGCCAAGAAGGTCGGCATCCCGCAGAGCGTGGCGCGCGACTTCAACAAGGCAGATACCGGCACCAAGCGCCTCTCGGACGCGATGAAGAAGCCGCGCAAATAATGCCACCGAGCAGAGCTAAGGGACCGGAGCCTCGCGTGCGAACGTTTGATGAAGTGTTCGGCGGACATACGATTACGCCAGCAGAGCGCGCGGCGCTGGTGTGGCACCTAGCGGCCTTCCGCGCCCGTAAAACGGTTGAGGCGCTGCTCCAGGAGCCAAAGAAATGAACGACGTGAAAGGCTGGAGACTGATCCTGACGGTGCAGAGACCAGACGGAACCGATTTCACAAAGACCGGATACGATATGTCCGGCGACGAGAAATATGACGACATCAAGGCGCATCAACTCGCTGACGTCGGTCTACGCTGCATTCGGTTTGGGCACAGGGCGGAAGAAACATGAGCATGGAAGTGTTGCGCGAGGCGGCGCGCAACCGACTGGTCCGCCTCTGCAATGCGTGCCTGGAGATTCACCGGAGCAATCGGCTCATGCCGGCGACGATCCAGGATGGCGTGCTGACGCCGGCCCCGACGATGGAGTTCATGGGAGCCAGGGCGGTCGAGATCAACGCGAAGATCGACGCCTATATGTTCGCGATCAAGATTCTGGACGAGGAGTTCAAGCGGATCGTCGACCCCTCATCCATGGAAGAACCGAAGGACGATCCGCTCGAGACACCGGATCCAGACGAGAGGGTTTACTGAGATGGCTGAGGGCAATGTGCAATCGGTTCCCGTGCTTGGCGCGTTCGGCAACGTGCTGCCGCATGAGGAGCAGCAGGCGATCGACCTGATCAACAAGCAGTTCATCGAGATGACCGGAAAGCCGTTCCAGGCCAAGGTCTGCGGCTACCTGGTCTGCCTCAAGATTTACGTCCGGCCCGAGAACATCAAGACGATCAAGCGCGAGGACGGCAGCGAGGGCAAGCTCTACATCACCGAACAGTCGCAAGCCGAGGACAAGTTCCAGTCGGTCGCCGCGCTCGTGGTCGGCATCGGCCCGCAGGCCTACAAGGGCAAGAACCTGGACGGCACCGAGCGATTCCCGGAGGGAGCCTGGTGCGCCGTCGGCGATTGGGTCACGATCCCGCGCTACGAGGCGCATATGTTCAGCTACCGCGGCGTGGCCATGGCGATCCTACCGGACGACAAGATCATGGCGATCATCGACGATCCGACGGACGTCCAGAACATCACCACAGCGACGAAATACTGAGGGGGCAACCATGACGACGAACGACGGCACCAAGGGCGGCGAGCAGGAGTCCAAGACCATCACGGTCGACGGCGAGGCTCCGCTCGAGTCCATCGAGATCACCATCGCCGACGACGGCGCTGCCGGCGCGGTCGAGACCAAGGACGACAAGCAGCAGACCGCCGGCGACGACCGGGGCGGCGAGAAGAAGCAGCCCAAGAGCGATGTGTCCAAGCGCATCGGCAAGGAACGCGCGCTGCGCGCCGAGGCCGAGACCACAGCGCAGCGGCTGTTGCGCGAGAACGAGGAGTTGAAGCAGCGCCTGGAGAAGACATCCGGCGACCTGCAGGTTGCCGACCGCGCCGCCTTCAACAACCACGCCTCCAACGTCGCCAACGCGCTCAAGATCGCCAAGGCCGATCTGGTGAAGGCGACCAACGATGGCGACGCCGAGAAGATCGCCGACGCCACCGCCGAGGTCTCGCGCCTGGCCGCCGAGCAGGGCCGCGTCGACAACTGGAAGAAGGCGCACCCGGAACCGGAGCCCGGCGCGAAGCCGGAGCCGAGGACCGAGACCAAGCCGCAGCAGCAGTCCAAGGAGCAGCCGAAGTTCACGCCGGAGCTCCAGGATTTCCTTGATCGCAGCCCTTGGTTCGTGCCGAACAGCGGCGAGTTCGACAAGGACATGCACACCGAGGCGCGCAATTTCGCCACCACGCTCGAGCGCCGCTACCATCGCCAAGGCAAGGCGGACCAGATCGGCACGCCGGGCTACTACCAGGAAATCGAGAAGCACGTCCGGTCCGAGTTTCCGGATTATGACTGGGAGGACGACGGCGGCGAGCCGCCGACCAACGGCGCGCTCCCCAAGATGGGCGCCGACCAGCGTCAGGTCGGCAGCAGGTCATCGTCCAACGGTGGCCAGCCGAACCCCAACGGCTCCAGCACCAAGATCACGCTGACCGGCGAGCAGCGGCAGTTCGTCCGGGGCATGGTGGACCAGGGTGCCTACGGCATCAACCCGGAGACCAAGAAGCCTTACACCTATGCCGAGGCCGAGGTGCGCTATGCGCGCCAGGTGAAGGTCGACCGAGACAACCAACGCCAGAGGGCAGGAGGCTAAGACCATGGTCAGCAGGACTTCGCAGAAGCGGCAGCAGAACACCCGCGAGGCGCAGGAGCGCGCCGCCCCGTCCACCGTCCGCAAGGGCAAGCTGGCGGTGCCGGACGAGATCGTCGCCGCCGAGAAGAAGAAGGGATGCGACGTGGCCTGGATCGCGCTCAGCGTCCACAACCATCCGCTCGACGGCAATGTCGAGACCAAGCTCATGAACGGATGGGCGTGGATCCCGGCGGACGACTACCCGAGGCTGGTGCCGCCGACGCTCCCCGGACGCGACAAGCCGATGATGATCCAGCGCGGCGGCCAGATCCTGTGCCGCAAGCCGACCGAGCAGGTGCTCGCCGATCGCGCCGCAGTGCAGGCCGAGAACATGGAAGCGCTCAACTCGGTCAACTGGTCCGACGGCGACAACAAGGTGCCGCAGCTTGGCTCGCGCGAGACCCTGGTCAACCAGACCAAGATCGAGCGCGTCGTCACGTCCAACGCCGGGTTCAAGGATTGACGCCAATAGCCGAGCGGAGGAGCTAAACGCCTCTGGAGTAGCTAGATACGCGCCGATACCTCTCCGGGATGGCTTCGCTAGGCCGGCGCAAAAGAGGGCAAGTCATGAAGATCGCGGTCTATGCCATCGCGCTCAACGAGGAGAAGCACGTCGAGCGGTGGCTTGCTTCCGTGAAGGATGCCGACCATGTCGTGTTTTGCGACACGGGGTCCACTGATGTCACGCGCCGGATTTTCTTTGAGGAAAGCCACAACCCGGCGCTGATCGACAGCGACTGCAGTTTTTTCGGCTACGACATCAGCATCCGCCCCTTCCGCTTCGATCATGCGCGCAACGCCGCGCTCGCGCTCGTGCCAGAGGACATCGACGTGTGCATCGCGCTCGATATGGACGAGGTGCTGCTGCCTGGATGGCGCGCCGCGATCGAGGAGAACTGGAAGCCGGATACCACGCGCCTGACCTACGGCTTCGATCTCGACAAGGGCCGGCGGATGGTCGGCTTCCGCATCCACGCGCGGCATGCCTACGACTGGAAATATCCGTGCCACGAGGCGCTGATCGCCAAGCGCGGCGTGCAGGAGAAGATCGCCCACTGCAACACCGACCTGATCGCCCACAAGCCGGACGACAGCAAGCCGCGGCGCTACCTGCCGATGCTAATCGACGCCGTGAAGGAATTTCCGGACGACGCGCGCATGGCTTTCTATCTCGGGCGCGAGCACAAGTTCGCATGCCAGTGGCAGGACGCGATCAAGCAGATGCAGCGCTATCTCGATCTCGATCCATACTTCAAGGAGCAGCGCGCCGAGGCAATGCGCTACATCGGCGAATGCCTGGAGCGGCTGAACGAGGGCGAGCACCAAGCGGCATCCTGGTATATGCGCGCGTGCATCGAGTCGCCGGACGAGCGGGTGAACTGGCTGGCGTTCGCCGATCATCGGCGCCGCGAGCGCGACTGGACCGGCGGATTATGGGGCGTGCAGAACGCCTTGAGATGCCCCGAGCAGCCGGGCGTCGGCACCTACGACCCCTACCTGCTGCGCGTCGGACCCTACGACATCGGCGGCGTTTGTGCCTTCTATGCCGGCCAGAAAGAGCAGGCGGCGCTGTGGATGCGGACGGCGCTTGAGCTTGACCCTGGCAACCTGCGCCTGCGCCAAAATCTCAGCTTTGTCACACCCTCTTGACGCGCTTTGCGTTTCGTGATTAGCATCCCATCCGACTACTGAGGCTTCGGCCTCCCGCGGGTTCGTCCCGCGCCCTAGTCCCGCGCATCCAAGCGCGCTTGAAAACCCCGGAAATGAATCCGCCACGCGGCGCACGGCTCATTGCCTGTGCGCTTTTTTGGCATCTGGAGGTCCGATGAACGGCACCAACGCACCATTCGGTCTTCGTCCGACCCGCGTGCTTTCGAGCGCGCAGGTCATGGAAATGACCAACCAGTATTACATCGCCAGTGCCTACAACACGGCGATCTACACTGGCGATCCCGTCACGATGCTCTCGGACGGCACCATCGGCATCGGCGTTGCCGGTTCCCCGTGCCTCGGCGTCTTCGCCGGCTGCAAATACCAGTCCGCGACGCCTGGTCCCTCGGGGCTCCAGTGGAACTTCTCGCCGTATTGGCCAGCGAATACCGTGGCCAAGACCGGCACCGTGGTCGAGGCGATGGTCATCGACTCCCCGGATGTCGTCTTCGAGATCCAGGAGAGCAACGGCTCCGGCGCCGCCGGCACGCCGCTCGCGCTCGCCGATCGCAACCTCAACATCAACCTCTACATCCCGGCGGGCGTCGCCGCGACCGGCCAGTCGCAGGCCACGATCAACAACGCCACCGAGAACACGACCCCCACCCTCAACATGAAGATCCTCGACCTCGCGCCGATCCCCGGCAACGTGGTCGGGAACTTCGCTGTCTGGCTCGTCTCCTGGAACAACCATCTGTTCAAGGGCGGCGCAGGCACCACGGGTATCTGATCGGGAGAAGCACACATGCCAATCAATACCTCCTCAATCCAGGCTCTGCTTCGTCCCGGCCTCGCCGACGTCTTCGGCGACTACCCGCAGGGACCGGCGCAGTGGACCGAGATTTTCGACCGCCACACCTCGGACAAGGCGGTCGAGATCGACGTGGAAGTCAAGCTGCTCGGTCTGGCGCAGATCAAGGCGGAAGGTGCCTCGATCGCCTACGACTCGATGGGGCAGCGCTACGTCACCAACTACTACCACCGTTATGTCGGCATCGGGTTCATCATCACCCGCCAGGCCATGAAGGACAACCTCTACAAGTCGTCCTTCCCGCTGCAGGCGAAGGCGTTGAAGGACTCGATGATCCAGACCAAGGAGACCCTTGGCGCGGCGGTCCTCAACAACGGCTTCGATACCAACTTCCCCATCGGCGACGGACAGCCGGTCTTCTCGACCTCGCACCCGATCGACGGCGGCGTCGTGGCCAACACCTTCACGGTCCAGGCGGACCTCAACGAGACGTCCCTCGAGGACGCCATCGTCGGCGTCCAGCGCTTCCGGGACCAGGCCGGCCTGCGCAAGCCGGTCAAGCAGAAGAAGCTCATCGTGCCGCCGGAGCTCGAGTGGACCGCGACGCGGCTCCTCAACTCGCAGTTCCGCACCGACACGGCGAACAACGACATCTCGGCCATCTACCAGAACAACGCGGTGCCGCAGGGCTACAGGGTCAACCTGTATCTCACCGACACCAACGCCTGGTTCCTGATGACCGACGCGCCGAGCGGCTTCAAATACTACGAGCGCGAGGCCCTGGAGACCGACGTCTACCAGGACTTCGACACCGACAACCTCAAGGCCAAGGCGATCGAGCGCTACAGCTTCGGCGTCAGCAACTTCCGCGGCGCCTGGGGCAGCCAGGGCGCGTCGTAAGAACCGGAGGACGCGCACATGGGTATGTCTCATCTCGGCTCGCCGCTCCGCCTCGGCAACTACTTCGGCGACAACGGCTACCAGAAGCTGCCGGGGGCCGAGGTATCGCCGATCTACGTCTATGACGTGGTGCCGGCGCAGCTTGCCGCCGACGCCATCGCGCTGGCGCAGGCGGTCGGCGCCGCCGGCAACCTCACCCTCAGCGGGGCGCTGGCCAGCGGCTCGCCGGCGGTGGCGACGCTCGACATCCCGCGGAATGTCACCGTCACCTCGGACAACGGCGGCGACACGACGCAGACCGCCATCGTGACCGGCAAGGACGTCTACGGCTTCACCATGACGGAGTTGATCGCCTTCAACGGCGCGGCGACGATTGCCGGCAAGAAGGCGTTCAAGACGGTCTCGCAGATCGCCATCTCGGCGCTCATGGCGGGCAGCGTGAGCGCTGGCGTCGGTGACGTGCTCGGCATGCCCTATGCCTTCACCTCGCTCAACTACATCGTCAAGGTGGCGTGGGCCGGGGTCCTGGCCGCCGATGCGTCGACCGTGGTGGCGGCGGATGCGACGACGGCGACGAACGCGACCGGCGACGTGCGCGGCACCGTGGATCCGTCGAGCGCGACCAACGGCTCGCGGCGCCTGACGGTCTCGATGTATCTCGCCAACCTCAACACCAAGGTGGGGCTCTACGGCGTCCCACAGGCTTGATCGGCCAGCGCGGCGACGCGGGAGCATGCCGCGCTGAATTAGGAGTGCGGAATGCGGCCCACCAGGTTCACGTTTCCGGCGATGGATGCCTCGGCGATCTGCGCTTCGCAGACCACCGCAGGATCCGGCTCGCTCGTGATCAACGGCACCTTGCTGGACCTGCCGGCGACGGCGCAGGCAGTCACTCGCGTTATCCTGCCCGGCATCCAGCGGACGCTGCGCATCGCGAGCACCGCCGATCTTTCCGCCGTGCTGTTCACCATCACCGGCAAGAACCTCAAGAAAGAGACCGTGACCGAGGCGATCCTCGGCCCGACGCCAGCGGTGAACGGCTACGTAGACACCACCAACGAGTTCAACCAGGTCGACAGCATCACCGTCAACGGCGCGGTCGCGACGGCTGTCACGGTCGGAACAGGACCGAAGGGCCGCACGAACTGGGTCCGGATCGACGATTTCGAGAACCCCATGAGCGTGGGGCTCATGGCGGCCATGACCAGCGCCATCGTGCTGAGCGCGGAAGCAACGTTCGACGACGTCAACTCGGTTGCGACACCGGCCTTCATCGTGCCGGACAGTTGGAGCGGCGTCAGCGAATCCAAGTCGGCGCCGCTCGGCGTGCCAGCCCTGGCCGTGCGTGGCCGCTTTATCGCCACAGGCGACGGGGCAGCCAACCTGACCGTTGCGCAGGCAGGAATCTAGTGAGGAGAGAACCATGATCGACCAAGGCACGATCGGACCGATCTTTGGCGCCGATTTCACCAACCCAGCCGGCGGCTTCCGCCAGGCGAAGACCGGAGAAATCGTCACCGCCGACAATCACGCCAAGTATTACGAGGCGACGTCGCGCGGACGCCGGTTCCTGGCCGCGAACCAGGCCGCGCAGGCGGTCAGCGTCGCGCTCGCCACGACCTACACCGGCCTTTGCCTGACCAACCCGGCCGGCAGCGGCTACAACCTCGTGGTCGACAAGATCAACTTCGCGCTGTCGGTCGCGCCAGCGGCGATCGCATCGCTCGGCATCATCGGCGCATCGTCGGCGACCGCCGTCACGCAGACCACCCCGCTCACCGTGCGCAACTGCCTGTTGGGCGGCGGCTCGGGCGTCGGTCTCGCGGCCTCGGCCACGACCATCCCGACGCCGTTCTGGCTCATGCAGATGCGCTCCGGCTTCACCGCGGCGGCGCTGCCGTCGGAAGGCCCGACGCTGCTGGATCTCGACGGCTCGATCGTGCTCGCGCCCGGCAGCTTCATCTGCATCGGCGCGCTGACCGCCGTCACCGGCTTCGGCTCGATCTGCTGGGAAGAAGTGCAGATTTAAGTCGAGCGATGAAAGGGCGGCATGACCACCAGCGGCACCTATACATTCGGGACCGCTACCGAGGCCGTAGACGTTATCGAGGAAGCGTGGGAACGCGGCACCGGCACTGACCCGAGCGAGATGAGCGCGCTGCAACTCGACAGCGCGCGTCGCTCCCTCATGTATATGTTCTCGGATTGGGTCAACCAGGGACCCAACCTGTTTGAGATTTACCAGTATCCGATCACGCTGATCGCCGGCGATGCCGACTATGATCTCCCGGTCAACACGATCTACGTGACCGACGGCTTCACGCGCCAGACCGTCAACGGAGTCGTGACCGACCTGACCGTCGCCGGCATCAGCCGGACCGAATACTGGTCGATCCCGAACAAGGCGCAGGACGCCGCGCGCCCGAACCAGTTCTATCTGCAGCGCACCATCACGCCTGTCGTCTACGTCTATCCGGTGCTCCAGGCCGGCAGCAGCTGCGCGCTGCACCTCAACATCATGAGGATGATCCAGGACGCTGGCGACTTCGCCAACACCCTCGACGCGCCGCAGCGCGCGTTCGACGCCATGGCCAGCGGCCTAGCGGTCCGGATCGCCACCAAGAAGAACCCCGAGCGCCTATCGTTCCTGCAGTCCCAGGCCGAGTCCGCCTATGCCCGCTTCATCGGCGAGGATCGCGAGCGCGTGCCGCTGAGCGTCAGTGTCGACGCAAGGATGTGGGAACCATGAGCAAGCTCAGCCCAGTCCTGCACCGCGGCCGGCGCGAGCGCTTGAAGCCTGGCTGGACCGACAACCCGGTCGGCTTTGCCATCTGCGACGGCTGCGGCCTGCCGTGTATGCACAGCGACCTGCGCCCCAACATGGACTTCCGCGGCGGCATGACGCCAGTGAAGACCGGCACCATGGTCTGCGGGCGCTGCGAGGACGTGCCGCAAGCCTACTTCCAGAAACAGGTGCTCCGGCCAGATCCGGCGCCGCTGCCAAACCCGCGCCCGGACGACAACGGCGAGCCGCCGGCCTTCATCGAGCAGCAGGAGGGTGACGGTCTGATCGAGGAGGAGGACGGCGATGGCGTCATCGAGCAAGAGGACAACGACTACCCGATCTACACCACCGGCAGCCTGCCGGATCCGCAGGCATTCCCCGCCGGCTACCAGATCGACATCCAGGGCATCAGCGCCGATCTCGTGCGGGCCTACGCCGACACGATCAACTGGCGCCGCGTCGACACCAACGGAGTTGTGACATGACCGACAACACCAAGATCAGCGAGTTCGACGACGGCGCGCCACTGCAGGCCGGCGACTATTTCGTCATCGCGCGCGACGGGGCGACGAACAACCTCAAGGTGACGGCGGACGACATCAGCGATTTCGTGGCCGCCACGGGCGCTACCGGGCCGACGGGCGATACAGGCCCGACGGGTCCGACGGGCGATACCGGGGCAACCGGTGCGACTGGCGCTACCGGTGACACAGGCGAGCAGGGTCCGACCGGAGCAACGGGTCCGACAGGTGCCACGGGTCCGACAGGTGCGACCGGCGCGACGGGTGCCACGGGCGCGATTGGCGCTACCGGCCCGACGGGTCCCACTGGGCCAACTGGGCCAACCGGCGCGACGGGAACGCAGGGCGACCTCGGCCCGACGGGCGCAACCGGGCCTACCGGGCCGACCGGGCCGACCGGCAACGCCGGGACGCCAGGCGCGACCGGCGCGACCGGCGCGATCGGGCCAACGGGCGTCACTGGTCCAACCGGCCCCACCGGGCCGACCGGCCCCACCGGACCGACCGGCGCGCAAGGCGACACCGGTCCCACCGGGCCGACTGGGCCAACGGGGCCGACGGGCGCGGAGGGACAGGAAGGCGAAACAGGCGCAACCGGGCCGACGGGGCCGACGGGGCCGACCGGCCCGACGGGCGCGACTGGCTCTACCGGGGCAACCGGCGCGACTGGCAGCCAAGGCGACCTCGGCCCGACTGGTGCCACCGGGCCGACGGGTGCCACTGGAGCAACTGGCGCTACGGGGGCAACCGGGCCGACCGGACCCACTGGCGCAACCGGATCCGGCAGCACTATCAATGTATCGCAGAGCGGTGTCCCGATTGTCGTCGGTGCCTCCGCGTTGGATTTTTTCGGCGCGGCGGTGACGGACGATAGCGGAACGGCGGTCATCACTATTTCCAACACTCTCCCACTTCAACTGCCAATCGAGACCGACCGCTACTACTACCCCATCGCTTACACAGGCCCCGGCGACAATCTCACCACCGACAACTTCGCCGACCTATTGATGGCCGTGCCATTCGTCTCTCGCGCCGATGTCACGATTACGCGGATCGGCATCTACTGCACGACAGAGGATGCCGGTATCGGCGGCGTGCTTGGCATCTATCCGTCCGGCGCGGATCTTAAGCCCGACCTGGAAAACCTGCTGAGCAGCGGGACGATAGATCTTTCCACGTCGGGGGCCAAGGAAGCGACGGTCAGTGCGGCCCTGACGGCAGGCGAACTCTACTGGATCGCCATTTCTCTGGAGAGCAGCGCCGTTGCGGAGGTATCGCAGGCGGAATCTTACAACCGAGCAGATTTGTTCGCCTTCTACGGCACCAACAGCGAACCCGTAACCGCTGGCAGTGTGATTTCGCTCCTCCAGCAGACGTTCACATATGACGGCACGCTGCCAAGCCCATTCGGAGCAACGACGTTTGGCGAAGGCGACTTCCCAGCCCCGACTGTATGGGTGCGGGCCGTCTAAGGAGATCACATGACCACTCCAGTCCCGTTCAACCTCGCCAACATCGACGCCAGCCTGGTGACGGTCTACACCTGTCCGGCTTCGACGTGGGCCTTCATCCACAACCTCATGGTCGCCAACGTGCTCGGCAGCGACACGACGGTCGACGTCACCTATACCAACGACGCGAGCGGTGTGACCACCTATCTGGTCAAGGGCGCGACGCTCGTGGCCGGCGGCACGCTCGTGGTGCTTGGCGACAACATGAAGCAGGCGATGGCCGAGGGCGACATCATCCAGGTCAAGGGGGGCGCGGTGAATTCGGTCGACTGCACCGGCAGCGCGCTCCAGCAGGCGGTGTGATGAAGCAACTCGGCAACCTCAACTACCTCTTTCCGCCCTATTCGCTAGGGAACGGCAACAAGGGCAAGGTCGCCTACACCGATCTTGCCAACGTGTTCACCGTTGCGCAGGAGATCAGCAAGGCCACCGCCGGCACGATGCTGACGTTGACCAACACCGCGAACGACGCCAACGCGCAGGTCACTGACTACTACCGCCACCGCAACGGCGCCGCCGGCCAGGATGGCGACGATCTCACTGAGTTGCAGTTCAACGGTCTCGACGACAACGGCACGCCGCAGAAGACCAAGTATGCCCGCATCCTCTCCGAGATCGTCGATGCGAGCGACACCACCGAGGACGGCAGGCTGTCGCTCGGCACCATGCGCGCAGGCACCGTGGTCGACTGGCGCGTCGAGAGCGGTGCACTCTACTACCAGACCCTGACCGCGCCGAGCGCGGCTGGCGCGGTCAACGCCGTCGACGTGCAGGCCAATAACATCAGCATCATCCATGGTGTTGGTCAGGCTGTGCAGGCCACCTATGCCACCTACACAGAGGGCACGACCGACCTGCCTTGCGACAACTCCATTCCCCAGCAGACCGAGGGGACGGAGATCATCACGCTCGCTGTCACGCCAAAATCCGCGACGAGCACGCTCAAGATCAGCTTCACCGGCATGTTCGGATCGTCCAGCGCCGGACTCGTCGGCGTGGCACTATTCGTCGACGCCACCGCTGGCGCCATCAACATGACATCGGCGCGAAGCAATAGCGCCGCCGGCTGCGTCCCGATGACGCTTGTCCATTATGTCTCCGCTGGCAGCACGGCGGCCAGGACATATAAAATCAGATTCGGACCCGATGTTGGCGCCCCCGCAAGCGCCTTTATCAACGGCGACAATGCGAGCCGAATTGGCGGTGGCGTCAGCATCGCCGCCCTCTCGATCGAGGAAATACTGCCGCAATGAGCGCGTTCGTCCTCACCTACGCCACCCTGGTCGCCACGATGAAGTCGTATGCCAACCGCGGCGGCACGACCGACACGCGGTTCAACGACAACATCCCGGCCATGATCGGACGTGCGGAAAACCGCATGGCGATGATGTTCAAGAACCTGCTGAGCCGGGAGACCATCAACGACGCGCTGCTGATCAACAACAACCTGCTGGCCAAGCCGTCCTATTGGCGCAACACGGTCAGCATGATGCTCGCATGGGACACCGGATTCGTCCGCATCAAGCCGCTGTTCCCGCGCACCAAGGAGTTCATCCAGAGCTACTGGCCGACGCCGGCCACCCTCAACGTCCCGAAATACTACGGAGACTTCAACGAGTTCTATTGGATCTTCGGCCCAACTCCCGCAGCAGCCTATCCGGTGCAATACGTTGTCGACCAGAGCCCAACGCCACTCAGCGACGCCGTGCAAAGCAACACCTGGACGCAGAAGGCGCCAGTCGTTCTACAGGCGGCGGTTTTTCTGGAGATGGATATTTTTCTCCAGAATGACATCACGACGCGCATGGCCGATCTAGACCAGGCAGCGAAGGCGCTGACCGGCGAGAAGGCCGACCAGAGGACCGACCGCAGCGAGAAGGCCGCACAATGAGCAACGCATTCACCGCAGTCGGCGGCACGCCGGTCAACCCGAGCCGAACCTCGCTCAACGTCATCGCGCTGACCGACGACATCACGCTCGAGTGGCCGTGGGTCGAGCAGGACACCGCCGAGGCCGTCGCCTATATCAACGAGGTGACGCCGGACGCGGCTGGCTGGACGATCACCATGCCGGCGGCATCCGGCGCGCCGACCGGCCAGGACCAGATGTTCATCAACCGCGGCGCCGACTCGTTCGAGGTGCTGGACGCCGACGGCGGATCGATCGCGACCGTCAACGCCGGGCGCGCCATCTACATCTACATCCTCGACAACGCCACCGACGCCGGCACCTGGAAGATTTTCACCTTCGGCACCGGCTCCTCGCAGGCGGACGCCGCCGCGCTCGCCGGCCTTGGCCTCAAGGCGCTCGCGTCGGTATTGAACCAGGACCATCCGGTCGAGATCCTGGTGGCGAACCAGACCATCACGACGGCCAACCGCGCGACCATGTTCGTGGTCGACGCCAGCATCGGGTCCGGCACGCTGGCGTTCGATCCGATCTCGACCCTGACCGATGGCTTTTTCATCCTGTTCTCGAATCTCGGCACGGGTGCATGGACGCTCGCCCCGTTCGGCAGCGAGGAAATCGACAACCAGCTGTCGCTCGACATCAACCCCGGCGAGAGTTGCGAAATCCATGTCGGCGCGTCCGGCATCTACACGCTCGGGCGCGGGCGCAACGTCGAGTTCTCGTTCACGCAGTTGAACCTCAATGTCGGCGGCTCGACCGACATCACGCTGACCACGGCGCAGGCCGGAAACTTCATCCAGCGCTACTTCGGCGTGCTGACCGGCAACATCAACGTGCTCGTGCCGGAGGCGGTGTCGGTCTACGACATCGTCAACGACACCTCCGGCGCATTCCAGTTGACCGTGAAGACCGCCGGCGGCAGCGGGCTCGTGATCGGGCAGGGCGAGAGCGTGATCGTGCGCTGCGACGGCACCGACGTGTTCGACGCCGACACCGAGACCCCGACCCCGTCGAGCCTGCAGTTCGCCGACGGCAGCGCGGCGAACCCGTCGATCACGTTCGCGTCGCAGGCCAATCTCGGCGCCTACCGCGTCGGGAACAACACCATGGGCTTCACCGCCAACGGCAACAAGGTCTGGCAATTCGACACCACGGGCCTCGACGTCGACAATGGCGGCGATCTCAAGAAGGGCGGCCTCGACATCTCGGTTTGGGCCACGGTATTCGGGTGACGCATGCCGGTCAGCGACAACCCGAATTCAGGCAGCAACAGCAACGTCTTTCCGATCATCTCGAAACCGGGCATCCAGCGCGACGGAACCCAGTTCGATTCGGATAGCTGGACCGCCGGCCAGTGGACGCGGTTCCAGCGCAGCCGCCC
>CAZVTQ010000005.1:0-19470 GCA_964630185.1 uncultured Candidatus Saccharibacteria bacterium | reverse complement strand
TAGAGGTTCATCCAGTCCTGGATGCGCTGCGCCCGCTGCTGGTTCTCCGGCGTCTCGGAGCCGATCAACTCGGTCTTGCATGGCCCCTTCGGCGGCAGCACCTCGCCGTGGAAGATGGCCCAAAAGCGGATGACGGCCTCGGCCATGATCGGATCGTAGACCGGGCTCGCACCGAGGAACGGCTTGGTCCGCTTCTCGATGGTGGTGCCCAAGAGCTTCAAGCCCTCGGCCATCATCGCCGACCACGGCTCGCGCGACTTGATGTCCTCGTCGATCGCCTCGATCAGTTCCTGCGCGATGGCGTCGCGCTGCGCCGGCTCCAGCACCTCGGCCAGATTGGCGTCGAACATGGAGGGGTCGAGCGGATCTGTCCTGGTGGGCTTGGGCGGCGCGAAGTCGATGACCACGCCGCCGTCATCGGTCTCTGTCCGGCTGGCGCCGTCAACGGTCTCTGAGGCGGCGCCGGTCTCCAGGTCGATCTCGATTGGATCGAGCGGCCCGAGTTTGGACTCGGGCGCGATGCTCACGTCGAAATCCTGCAGAAGTGTGCTCGGTCTCGCCATGGACCGGAAACATAATTGTGACCGTTAACGCCTGTCTATAGCAATTGCGTATTTACATACGATGCGTTAATAGATCGGCGTCGCGTCGGCACCGCCTGGGTTGGTGTATTCAGGCTCCGGTGTCGGGTCGCCCGAGACATGCACCCATCCGCTCTGGTGCAGCCGCCACAGCGCCTGCGTCATGGTGTCGACGTCGTCGCGGCTGTCGCCCTTGGGGAAGTTGCCGCAGCGCTCGACGAAAGCATCGGCCCATGGTCGGAGCCGGTCGTAGTGGTATTTGCCGTCGACCAGCATCGGCAGCCCTGGCATCCACACCTTCTTGCTCTCGAGGATCGGCGTCACCAGGCGCACGCGCATGGTCTTGTCGCCGAGCTTGTCCGGGTTGAAGCGCACGACGTTGATCTCGGACCTGCTGATCTCCTGGATCAAGCTGATGCCGTTGTTCTTCGCCTCGATCAGCACCTGGGTCGGCCTGCGATCGGCGCGCGACTTGAGCGGCTTGGTCATGGTGCCGTCCGGATTGTAGATCGGCCCGTCGTCGAGATAGTGGTTGGCCATGCGGATGACGCGCTCGCGGAGCTCGGGATACTCGACGTTGCCGCGCCAGATGTTCAACAGGATGACGCACGGATATTTGAACTCGGGGTGCTCGAAGACGCCCCATACCGTGATGCACGACATGGCGGCATCCTTGTCCTCCGACATGGCGGTGTCGACGCTCATGAGGCTGAACTCGATGTGCGGCGGCTCCGGATACTCCCATCGCTGGAACCATTTCTTCTTGATGATGCCGCCCTCGCCAGGCGCCGGCCGCTGCTGCAACTGGCCGGCGACGGCGTAGGCGGTTTTCAGTTCGCGCTTGAGCTTCTTCAACTCGGCGCGCCCGACGCGCTCGGGCCACAGCAACTCGCCTTCCTGCTGGCGCGGATCCTGCCACGGCTTTCCCTTGGTCGACGGCAGTTTGACCGTGATCGAGCGGCGCTTCTCCTCGAACTCCATCGGCAGGATCAGCTTGACCCAATTGTTGTCGACGTCGTTCTTGAGGATGTCGCCGGTAACATCCTTCTCGTGGACGCGCTGCTGCACCACGATGCGCCGGCCAGTCTTCATGTCGTTGAGCCGGGTCGGCATCACGTAGGTCCACCACTCGAGGACGGTGTCCAGCTTGGCGTCGCTGGTGTCATTGGCGCTGTTCGGATCGTCGCACACCAGGACGTCGCCACCGTCGCCCGTGACCGTGCCGTCGGTCGACGAGGCGACGCGGTAGCCGCCCTTGGTGTTGTCGTAGCGGGTCTTGGTGTTCTGGTCCGGCGCGATGCCGTAGGTGCCGCCCCAGCGGTTCTGATACCAGGCGCTCTCGATCAGGCGCCGCGCCTTGATGTGGTCGCGGATCGACAGCTTGTCGGAATACGAGGTGTAGAAGAATTGAGTCGACGGATAGTGAATCCACGACCACGGCGTCGTGCAGACGCCGACGATGGACGACTTGCTCATGCGCGGCGGGATGTTGATCACCAGGTCTCGGATGTGGCCGCGGATGACGGCGGACACATGCTCGCAGACCGCTCCGATCGCCCAACCGTCGGTGAAATCGCGACCGCCCTCGAAGACAGGCCACGCGCCGCGCAGGAACGAATGGAGCGAGTCCTGCTCCTGCTCGCGCCGCAGCAGTTCGGCAGCTGCCTCGGCGGCGGACGGCGGACGCTGGACTGGTGCTGATCCGTCCACTATGGCAGGCCCTGCGGTCCGACCTCGCGATATTCACCCTCGATCACGCTGCCGCCGGCTGCGATGCGGCGAAGCTCGTCGGTGGTCATGTCGCGGACGTTGTAGGTGTGCGAGACCGAGACCTTCTGCTCGAGGAGCCCCATGAGGCGCGCCTGCAACTCGATGGCGCCGCGCGCCGAGGCATACTGCCGATCGCCGAGCGCCTTCTCGTAGATGTCCTGGCAGGCGGCGATCAGGCTCTCACGGGTGATCTTGGTCTTAGGCGCAGCGGCGACGACGTCCTGGACGGTCTTGATCCCGGCCTGTATCTCCGGGCGCGCCAGCATGCGGTCGATGGTGACGAAAATGGAGCACCCCGGCTCCTGCAGGCCGGCGCGGATGGCGGCCACCATCGGGTCGCCGGTCTCCACGTATTGCATCACGAAAATGGCGTCGGCGTTCGCTTTGTCAGCGGTCTTGGCCGGCGTGCCGGTGACGTCCGTCGGTTCCATGCCACACCCTCATAGGCGTGGCACTAATATCACAGGTCGGTTTGGTCCGTCGAGGGCGCCGTGCGCTTCCGCTGAATCCTAACTGGCATTCCACACCTCCGCCACAGCCACCGCCCCGAGGCCGAGGGCGATGCAGAGCCACACCCACCACATTGGGGGTTTCACGACAGGCACCGATCGATCAGCGCAAACCACACCTGCCAAGCAAAGCCAGCAAGCGCGATGATCGCTAGTAGCGCCACGACGCACGCCATCCCCTGCATTGCCTTCTCGAACATGCTATCCCTCCTCCCGCGCGGCTGCCTGGAGGGCGGTCAGCTTGGCGGCGTGCTTCGCGCACCGGCTCGAATGCGTTGCTGATAGCCGTGCGCACCCAATCCGGTCGGCTGTTCTCCAGACCGTTCTCATAAATCCACACGACTGCCTTGCGGTAGGCTTCCATCTTCTCCAGCGCCGCCGTCAGTTCCGCGTGGAGCCAGGGGATGTCGGCGAGCGCCAGCTCAGCAGCGCGCAGTGCGTCGGCGGCGGATGCGGCAAGTTGATCGCCAATGGCATGGTGGGCTCGATCAAGCGCCGGGATCAACGACGAATGCCACGTCGCCGCCTTCATGCGCCCCGCGATCTCCGACAGCTTCTCGGCGGTCATGGCTGGGCCTTTCCGGCGCTACGCAGATGGCGGGCAAGCTCAGCAACAATCAGCGCGCCCGCCCGCACCCTATTGCGATGGGCTGATTTCGGCTTCCACCAGCTCCGATGCCACGGCCAGTCGTTCGGCGGCGAAACCCTTGAGCCCTTGGTTGTGTGCGGCGCGAGAGCATAGCAAGCGGCGGCGGCGGCCATTTCCCCGCTGTAGTGCTTGTCGTCATGCTCTGGCGTCCAGCCCTCTTGTTCGACCTGGCGCAGCCGCTCAATCGCGAGATCGGCCAACGCCAGGACGCTCGCGCTGTCCAGATTCATCAGCTTCGTGATCGCATCGTCAAGTATCGGGACGTTCGTGCTCATCACCTGTTCTCCTTCATCGCTGTGGCGCGGATACGAGATGCCTCGCATTCCGAGATGGGATGCGGCTCTCCGTTGTGGCACCGCTGGCACATCAACCTGCAAGCGGCCTCGAACGCCTCTCGCCTCACCCTGGCGGTGTGGGCGGAAAGGGCGGTGGTGAAATCAGCCTTGGCGTTTTTCTCCATGTTCGGCCAAAATTGCCCGCCAAGCTCTTGTGCGTTGCCAGCACATTCGATCCAGTGTTCTGCCGCCTTCCTGACCGCCTCCCCGTCGTCCTGGGGCGCGGCCACGGCATCGGCGGCAGGGCGGGCGGCTGCGAGGGCGGCGTTGATTGCGCGTGCCATGTCGCTGAGCATGACCAGCCTACGCGGGCCATCTTGGAAGCTGTTTTCCATGGCAATCTTCCAGCCAATCGACTGGTATAAGTTCCCCTCCGCGCTGTCCTGGGGCTGGGCTGTCATGGCTGGGTCACCTCCCTGGCGACGCGGGCGAAGTTGCGCTGGGCGGCCTTCAACTCGCGCTGTGCTCGCTTGAATACCGCCTCGCGGCTGCGCGCTGCCGACGTCGTTGTGGCCAGCGCCGCGCGCACGCAGCGGTCCTTGGCGCGGATCAGGCGAGCGGACTGTGCGTTCATAGCAAGCTCCCTTGTCTATCATTTGGCCGAGCGGAGAGTAGCGTCGAGAGCGCACCACGCATGCGCGGCAACCAATGGCACGACTCCGTTGCCACAGGCCCTAAGCTCGTCCACCCGATTGGCCACGACATTAGCCACTCGACGAATCGCGGGTTCAAGGTGCGGCGCTCGTCGCAGGATGTCTGGCCATCGGGGGTCGGCTGGTCCGGGGGCGAAGATTGGGAGTCCCAGTCCCCCACCACCTCGCTCAACGGCCTGCTGTTCTTCTCCATCGTCTCCTCGCCCGCGTGGATCGAGCGGTGGTCGCGCGCGATCGGGGTCGGCCATATCGCCGCCACCTGATCGTCCGAGCCGCCGCCCGGCGACGGAGTTGGGCTGGCACGGGTCGCCGCTAACGACGCAATCCACGATTCCACGCCAGCGTCGAGCGTCGAATGTGACGACGTCAGACCAGATAGGCGCCGGATCCAGCCACCCTTCTTCCATGCGCGCTGCAAGGACTGCGGCGGCATAGCTTTCCCTCTCCACCAGAGCGACAACGCGAGCGTTGGGGACTGCGATGTGGACGCCGAGATCGAGTCCGCCGACTCCGGCGCAGAGGGAAATAATGTTGAAGGGACGTGCAGCCACACGGCTTACTCCGCCGCGTCCTGCTGCGGTTCCTCGACCGTCTTGCGCACCCGATGTTTGGGCACGATCACGACCTCGGTGGCGCCGCCTTCCTTGAGCACGGCCTCGACCTTGTCCGCCGTCACCTTCGGCGTCGGCTTGTCGCTCGTGAACAGGTCGGTCGGATCGTAGGGAATGAACGCTTTGATCTTCAACTCGTAGCCCTTCATGGGTCTCCCCCTCATTGCTCGTTGCATTGCACGTTGGAGCGCCGCGAAGCCTTCTGCCAGCGGCGGTGGTGTGACGGCGTCGGTCACGGCAGGATCTTCATCAACTCGTCCATCTGGTCAGGGATATTGAACTCGCAGTTGTCGAGCAAGTCCTTATGCTTGGTCTTCCACTCGGCCCGCTGTGCCTCGTCCAGTTCCCTGACCGCCGCGACCGACAGGGCGAGCCAGGTCGGCCAATCGGCGGCGCCGTTGGACCGCGGCACCTCGAGGCGGGAGAGGGCCGCCGGCTGCTTCTGCGGCTCCTGCTTCGGCTGAGCCTGCTGCTGCGGCGGGTTGTCGATCACAGGCGGATGCCCTTGCTTTATGTTGGTCGTATTCTCTCCGACACCAGCCTGTTTGATGTTGGTAGATGGCACGCCCTGCTGCTGCTTGCCGGCCATCCTCGATGCAAGATCGTCGACCTGCGACTTGGCCGCGGCGGACTGCTGCTGCGGCTGCGCGGGCGCGTCGCTGGTCTCGGCGAAGTCGGTCACGTCGAGCACGTCGCCGTCCTTCAACTCGGCCCTGCCGCCGCCCTCACGGATGTCGTCGAGCCGCATCGCCTTGGCATAGGCGGCGGTGACATTGTTCTTCTCAGCGCTCTGTGGCATCCACTTGCTCGAGCGGCGCATGACGGTCTTCTTGCACTGCTCGGTGAAGTCGGTCTGCCATGGGCCATAGATGATATCCTTGCCGTCCTGCAGCGACTTATCTTTCTGGTAGGACGGCGAGCGCCGCATGATGCGCAGCAAGTCCTCGAGATCCATGACCTCGAACCGCTTGCGACCGCCGACCTCCTCCCACACGCAATAAGCATGGGTCACGCCCCAGTTCGGCTTCTTCTCGTAGCCAGCGGGTTTCGGGCCGGGAACGTGGCGGAGGATCGGGTTGAGGCCTTCCTCGTGGTAGAATTCGTCCCACTCGTAGACCTCGCTGGCGCGGATGTCGACGATGATGCCGGACTGCCGCGCCAGCTTCTGATAGCCGCCGTAGCGGATGCGCAACTGCGCGACCAGGGTGCCTTCCTTGCCGTTGTCGCCGATGGCCTTCTTGTCCCACACCGGCAGGATGTCGGCCTCGCGCAGCGACTTGTTGAGCGACAGGCCAAGCTCGGCGGTCTCCGCGCATGCGTTCCACAACGTCGCCTTGCTGCACTCCAGCAGCTTCGGGTTGCTCTGGATCGCCGACCAGATGTTCGCCTGGAATTTCTCCCACGGGATATGCGGCGGCAGCTTCGGCTCGAGCGCGCGACGCCTGGCCTCCATCTCGCGGCGGAAGGCGTTGGCCTCCTCGACCACGGCCGGCAGGTTGCTGGTCGGCGCGGGTCCGGCCAGCGGCGCCTGGTCCTGCTTGGTCGCGGTCTTGGTCTGTGCGGGCTTGGCCATTACCGGATATCTCCCTTCTTCTTCATGTCGACGATCAGCAGGTCGATCGCGCGGTCGAGGAGCGCGCCTTGGCTAATCGGATACTTGAGCGCGCTCTGCGCGGCGCGGAAGGCCGCCGCCCGGTCCTTGCGGATGCGGATGGTCATGACCTCCATGTTGTCGATGGTGCGCTTGAGCTTGTGGTTGCGCTCGCGCTTGGCTGATACGACTGACGGCATGGTTACTCCTGCACTGGCTCGGTTGCGTGATCGAGGTATGGCAATTCCTTGTGGTCGTCTGCCGTCGCTTCGCGAATGACCTTGGCGCTGGTGGCTCCGCACAGGCAGCCCGGCGGGAGATTGTCGGTGTCCGCCCATGCCTTGAGTTTGTCTGCCAGATTATCGGCACACCAAGATCCCTCGTTGTATCCGAAGTTGATCAGGTCAAAGTCATGGTCGCGCGGCTTGGCCATGATGACGCGGATCTTGAATTCGATGACGACGCTGCGCTGGAGAATCACGCATCCGATATTGTGAACGTGGCCGAGTGGCTGGCTGCAATAGAAGCAAGTCCCGTCCTGGCGTGCCGGACGAACGTCCTGCTCGATGACCGTCTCGTGCCCGACCTTCATGGGGCGGATTCCTTCTTGCCCTTCTTCGGCTTCGGCCTCGAGACCGTCACCTTGCGATACTCGCCGCGCGCAAAGATGAACGTTCCGACCATCTCTTGCGTCACTTCCTTGCCGGGATAGGCGTCGACGTGGCTGCTGGTGATCCGGTAGCCGCCGCCTTCGACCACGACCTTGGCCGTCGGATCGTTCATGCCCTTGGCTGTCGCCTCGCGGATCATGGCCATGTCCAGTTCGGCCTTGGCCGCGTCGCAGGCTTCCTCTGCGGCCTTCTTCTCCTCGGCCTTGTCGAACGCGGTCTTGGCCAGCGCCTCGATCTCCGGCGTCCAGTCGATCATGTGGTGGCCGATCTTGCCGGCGTAGCGCATGACCGCGTCGGCGTCGGCCTTGAAGTCGATCAGCGGCTCGGTGCCGGTCTCGATGGACTGCCAGAATTCCCGGATGCGATCCTTGATGGCGCCGATCATGGTGTCGTTGCGCTCGTAGACCGCGCGCCGCACGTCGCCATCGATGAAGGCCAGCAACTGCGCCTTGGCATTGCCGCTGCAGCCGAGTTGGTGCTGCGCCTGGATCACGTAGTAGTCGGGGGCCTTGACGATCAGGTCGCCTTCATACTCCCAGGCGTCGTCCTTGCGCACGACCCACTTGATCTCGGTGTCGATGTATTCGCCCGTGCCGATCTGCTGAAAATCTAACGAGGCGCCCATGCCGGGACAGTCGTCCGCCATGAGGTAGCGGTGGACCTTCTGCAGCGTGATGCCGAACTTGTGCTGCGCCCAAGCGGCGATGGCTGGCTCGAAATGCTTGCCGGCGGAGACGTGCTTGACGGAGTCGAGGCTGGGCGCGTCGAGTTTCCCGGCCTTCTCCATCCACAACTGCCACTGAGTCTTCCACGGCAGCATGCCGAACAGGGCGGCGGACTCGCTGGCGCCGACGTGCTTCTTGCGCAACTCGTGCCAGTGGTGCTCGTTCGCGATCTTGATGTGGCTCATGATCTACTCGCTCCACATATGCCATTCGGCGCATGGCAAATCGACCACACGGTCTGGTTCCGGCAAGTCCATATTGAACGGATGCCGACCTCCTGGACCGCCGTATTCGTATCCTACTCCGGCGGCGGCCTGCCGCTTCGCTTCGTCCAGATTTTCGGCAACAGCGACGATCATGCTCATGCCGTATTCGACTCGGTAGGGATTATGCCACACAAACAGCTTCACAGCGCCCTCCTTAACCGGGAGCGGATCATACATATTGCACGGTGCAATAGTCAATGGGCAATGCTGGACCGGGTAAGGTCTTCCAAGTCCTTCAATTTCTGGCGCGACTCGGCGTTCATGGAATAGCCGATGCCCCACTCGGTCTTGATCTCGATGCCGAATTCCTTGAGCTTGCCACGCATCTTGCAGACAAAGACGTCCACGATCTTGATGTCCGGCACGTCGCCGTCGGCATGCGCGTCGCTGTAGACGGCGGCCATGATCATCTGCTTGGTCGCAATGTCCTTTTTGATGATGGCACCGAGCACCTTGCGCTCCTTGTCGGTCAGGCACATGACCAGCGGCGGCGTATAGTTGAGACCGAGCGCGTCCTCGAGCACCTGGATGCGCTCGTCGCGCTGCCGCAGCTCCTCCTCCAGCACCTCAATGCGCGCTTGCTGATCCATTGACCCTCTTGGCCTTGCTCAGCCACAGGGCGGCGATGGCCTTGTGGGTCTGCTGCTCCTTGCCTTCCGCCATGAGCACGGCGGCGGATGCCTTCCACCGGATCGCCGTGCGCGAGCGGATGATCGTCACCAGGTCGTCGTCCGAGATCGGGGAACCGCCGGCGGCGTAGATGATAGCGTAGACCGCCTTGATCTCGTGTGCGGCGACCGGTGCGCGCCCCGCGGCCTTGAGGATGCCAGTCACCCTGGCGACGGCGGCCCAACCCTTGTTTGTCGCCACGTTGCGCAGCGCGGACACGGCGAAGGTCTCGCCGACTTCCCACGCACCCGCCGGCCGCTGCACCCTGGTGACGACGCACCCGGATTTCTGGCAGCCCTTGAACACGGCACCGGCCACGGCGTCGCCGGCCGCGATCTGGCCATAGAAAATCTGCGCCGGCGTGAGGCGCAGATTGTTGCTGTTGTGGGAGATGAAGGCGGCGGCGCGGCGCGCCAGACCATCGGCGGTCGAGACGATGACCGGGATCTTGTGGATGCCGCCGTGGCTGGCAGCTGCGATGGCGGTGTGCTGGCCGTCCGTCAGCACGAGCCTGCCGTCCTCGGTCTCGACGCAGGTCGGCGTCTTGAATTTGGCCCAGTCCCACTCGACCACGATCTTGCGGATGTGGCGCATGGAAGCCGCCGACAGGTTCCGCTGGTAATTCTCCTCGACGTGGAGCGTGGTCGGGTCGACCCATCGGATCTCCGGCAGCGTGCCGAGCGTCGCCGGCTTCATCTGCGCCAGTGGCAGCGGCTTGATCTGGCGGAGCGCACTCATACCAGAAAACTCGTGGTGCCGCTGCCGAACGGGCCGCCATAGTGGCGGATGGCGTAGTTGCTCATGCCGTTCGGATCGAAGCCGTAGAGCCGGAGAGTGTCGAGCGCCAGGCGCTTGATCTCCTGCTGCTGATCATGATGCTCGCGGGCGATGGCGAGTTGAGACTGGTGCCGATCCAGCAACTCGACAAAGATGTTGGGCTCGCTCGCCTTCTTCTTGGCCTTGCGGACGAATCGCTTTTTCATGACCTCGGCGCGGTCGATGGCGCGGGTCAGCAGCGACTTCTTCGCGTCGTGATCGTCGATCTGCTTCTGCAGGTTATTATC
Organism: uncultured Candidatus Saccharibacteria bacterium; assembly: GCA_964630185.1. Classification (GTDB taxonomy): domain Bacteria; phylum Patescibacteriota; class Saccharimonadia; order Saccharimonadales; family Saccharimonadaceae; genus JACPYF01. The sequence goes on along the minus strand of CAZVTQ010000005.1, from coordinate 9,376 downwards.
CATCTGATGCACGAGATTGACGTTGAGCGGGTTGACCTCGCCCATGAGCGCGTGCGCCAGCATGTCGAACAGCACCTGCCGCGCGGCCTGCTCCTTGCTCTCGTCCGAGCGCTGGTCGATCTTCCCGGTCTCGTCGAACAGCTTGCGCCGCTTGGCGTCCATGAGGACGTCATAGGCGAGCGTCGCCTCGGCGAACCGGTCGGGATCGCCGCCGGCATCCGGGTGGAGCGCCTTCGCCTTCCGGCGATAGGCCGCCTTGATAGTCTCCGCGTCAGCGCTTGGCGCGACGCCGGGCACCTGATACGGGTTTAGCTGCTGCTTCTGCATCCCGACGCGCCTTTATCTCTGCCCACAACCGCCGGCCCTCGGCGGCACACAACAGGTCCGGCTCCCTGCCGAACGTGTCCCAAATCACGTCCCAGTGGCCCTGCGGCGCGACGATATAGACGCCGCGCATCGCGGTGAAGCCGTCCTCGAAATGCTCCTGCGACTCGCGCTGCTTCCCGGCGCCCTTGGTCTCGATCGCGAACGCCTGGCCGTAGAAGTGCTGGATCTCGGCCTCGTGCGGATTGAACGAGTTGGGCCGCATGATCTCGATGATCTTGGCGTGATCCTTGTGGAAGCGCCTGAGTTGGACGCCCATGATGTCGGCGATGCCGTCCGGCGCCACCTGGACGCGGCGCTTCGGGTTGTGCGGCGGCGCCCATAGGCCGGCGTGCTGCCGCCACAGCATGATGTCGGGCCGCGCGCCGAGCGCCTTCTCGACGTCGACCATCCATGGAATCTCAGCCAATGCTCCCTCCCTCGATCATCTTGACAGGCTTCGGCAGCACCTTCTTCTCGACCGTCGGTGGCGTCTGGCCGATGCGGTGGCTGATGCTCCAGAGGTGCAGGAACCGCTTGCCCTCGTCGCTCATCTTGGCGCGGGTCGCCGTGGTGGCGCCGATCATGTCCTGGGTGCGGTCGCCCCAGTTGACATACTCGTTGACAGTGCCGATCACGACGAGACCGTAGGATCGCAGCGTCGAGTAGTCGCTGATCGCGTCGATGACGAGTCCGTTCGGGCCGGCTGCGGACAGCCGGGCGATCTGCGTCATCTGCTTCTCGGTCGGCACCCAATTGTCCGGCGGACGCGGATAGTCCTCGCGGATGGCGCGCGCCCTGGCCTTGTTCACGCGGTCGAGCGACTCGCCGATCTTGCCGCTCTTGTAGATGCGGATCATCGCCGGATCCTGGCGGATGGCCCGCAGCGCGTCCTCGACCTTGCGGATGCCGGCGGCGGCGTTCAGCAGCACCTCGACGTCGTCGCTGTCAATCGTTACCGGTTTGCCCATATTGCCCTCCTAAAGAATCCTCACTGCGATGTTGAATGCCGCCTGCGACTCGAGTCTGATCACAGCACCATCTCCACCTGGTTCGTCGTCCCGCGAATCATCTGCATCAAGCGGTCCCGTTCCTCGAGGGTGAGGCCGTTGATCATCATGCCGTCGGCCCGCTGGCCGCCAGCCTTCGACAACTCACGCGCATATTGCGCGGCGACGTTGGCGAATGCCCACTCGTGCGGCTTCTCGTAGCTACGGCTCTTGGCGATGTTCATGAGGATGCCGTAGCTCCGGGCATACTCCGAGCCCTGCACCGCGGCCTGCACCTCCTCCGGTCCGCCGATCTTCTCAAGCTGGCCGTCGAACTGCAGCACCTCGCGCGGCGTCCGCACATACTCGTGGCCGCAGCGGGGGCAGACAGGGCCGGGATGATGGACGGCGTAGCAGCGCGGGCAGACCGAGATCGGCGCCGCCTTGGCGCGCTCCTTGCGCTCCTTGGCGTTGAGGGTCCACTCGCGGGGCTCGTCGATGAAGCCGTGCTGCGCGGTGTTGCCGGCGTGGTCGAGCACCAGGGTGCGGCTCTTGCCGGCCATCGGGCGGATGGCGCGACCGACCTGCTGCATGTAGAGGCCGAGCGACATGGTCGGGCGCAACAGGATGCAGCACTGGATGCCAGGCATGTCGAAGCCTTCGGAGATCAGGTCGCAACTGGTCAGCACCGGCGTCTCGCCGCGCTGGAATCGCATGAGGATCGAGTCGCGCTCGAAATCCTCCATGCCACCATTGACCGACTCCGCCGGGATACCAGCGGCGCGGAACTCCTCGGCGACGTCGAGCGCGTGCTTGACCGAGCAACAGAAGGCGATGGCGCTCTGCCCCCTGGCCATCCTGGCGTAGTGCTCGACCGCATTGCCGGTGATGGACGGCTTGTCCATCATCTCGCTCAACTCACTGTTGACGTAGTCGCCGCCGCGCACCTTGAGACCGCGCAGGTCGAGCGCATGCTTCGGCGCGTAGACCTCCGCCGGCGACAGCCAGCCCATCGCGGTCAGTTCCGCGACCGACGGACCGATGACCATCTCGTCGAACGAGTCGGCGAGGCCCTGGCCGTCCAGCCGGAGCGGCGTCGCGGTGACGCCGAGCACGCGCGCGTTGGGGTAGCGGCTGATGACTTGGCCATAGGTGGTGCCGATCGCGGCGTGGTGCGCCTCGTCGAAGATCAGCAGGTCGAAGTCCGGCGCGTGCTTCATCCGGTTCTTGAAGGTGAAGATGCTGCCGACCAGGACCGGCGCGCGCGGCATGCCGCGGCTGTCGGCGTTGAGGACGGCGTGCGGCACGTTGAAGGCGCCGAGCGCCTTGCTGATCTGCCGCAGCAACTCGCGGCGGTGCGCGAATATGCCGACGCGCTTGCCCTTCCGCTGCACGCCCTCGCTGATGTAGGCGAAGACGATGGTCTTCCCGGCGCCGGTCGGCTTGACCAGGAGCACCCGCCTCGAGCGCGAGAATGCGTCGCGCGCCTTGAGGACTGCCTGCTGCTGGTAGTCGCGTAGCTCGATCATGGTCAATCCGTGCAAGCGCAGTCGACCAGAGACTCGTCGTCGCCGATCATGTCGCCCTGGTCTTTGGATAACTGCAGTATCTTGGCGTAACTCGGTCGGTCCTTCCGGAACAGCGCGTTCTCCGGACGGTCGATCTTGCCGAGACTGGGCGCTTCCATTTCCTTGGTGATCCACCAGGCGAAACTATTCGGATCGCGGCGCGCTCGGCCCATGAGAATGGCGAGCGACTTGAGCATGCAGTTGTCACAGTTACCGTCCGGCGTCACGCCGTTGACGTTCATGAGGCGGAGATCGAACGGCTGTTGCTGCCAGAAAGCCGAGACCGTGGCCTTGGTCGCGCCGGCGGTGGCCAGCGGCGTCCGCGCGCGGAATCTATCCTTCCCTGCCTCGTTGCGCGTCTTGGCCTTGGCCACACGGCGCGGCTCGTCGGCGCGCAGGCCGATGATGGTGTCCCAGTGGTCCCAGCCAAGCTCGGCACGGACCCAGCGATAGCAGGTCCGGATCTTCATCTCGATGGAACAGAAGCGCGTCACCGGGTTAGGCAGCATCTTGCGCGCGCGGATCAGTTGATCGAACGGCTCGCCGTTGCGGCTTGCGCTGTTGTGGTTGACGATCTCGTAGTAGCGCCGACCGTCGCCGCCTTCTTCCGCTGGCTGGTCATAGCGATATTCGAGCCACACGATTGGGACGCTCCACTGCGCTGCGCAATCGCGCACAAAATCCAGCGTCTCGTTCTTCTCCTTGCCGGTGCTCTGGAAGGCGACCTTGACGTCGTCTGGCAGCGCGCCGCCGTGCGCGTCGAGAATCTGCTTGAGGAGATAGCCGCTGGTGCGACCGCCGCTGAACTGGATGACCGCAGGGCCTTGGATCAAATAGGGATCAGCCATTTGCGATCAGATCCTCGAATCGCAACTCGCCGCGCGTGGCCTGCACGATCCTCCTGGCCAGGTCGAGACTCGGCGTGATCTTGCCGGTCCGGATGCGCCAGATGGTCGATGGATCGCAGTCGCAGCGATCAGCGAAAGCGGCGTCGCTCTCTCCGTTGGCTGCAAGATATTGGTCAAGCGTGAGCATGGGACACAATATCGCCGCTCTTGCATTGATGCAAGACGCCATTTACACTCCGCGCACGGCAGAGGGGCTAACCATGCGAACCGGCGACCAAGCAATCCCGTTCCGTGACATATCAGATACATGCAAGCCAGTGCTCGAACAGCTATGCCGGCGCTGGCTGCCGAAGGGCCACCGCTCGGGCAGTTGGTGGGTCGCGCCGTGTCCATGGCGCCAGGATAAGACGCCGAGCCTGATGGTCTCATTGACCACGGGCCATTGGGAAGACCGCGGCGCTGCGCTGCCGGAGAAAGACCGGGGGGATCCGATTAAGCTCTACGCTTGCATCTATGGTCGCGACATGGTCGACGCGGCGAATGACGTGGCGATCCTTGTCGGCCATCCGTGGCGGCGCCAGCAGAGGCGCGCATGACGGTGAAGCGTCCCGCACTGCGCTGGTTCGGCGGCAAGTGGCTGCTCGCGCCGTGGATCATTCAGTTCTTCCCGCCGCATCGCATCTATGTCGAGGCGTTCGGTGGTGCGGCGTCAGTGCTGCTGCGCAAGCAACCCTGCTACACCGAGGTCTATAACGATCTCGACACCGACGTCGTCAACCTGTTCCGGATCCTGCGTGACGCCGACCAGGCCGCGCGGCTGACCGAGATGCTGCGGCTTACGCCATTCGCTCGCGACGAATTCGTCCAGTCGTATGAGGAGACGGCGGATCCGCTGGAGCAAGCGCGGCGCTTGGTGGTGCGCTCGTTCCAGGGCTTCGGATCGTCATCGCCCAATCGCAACCGGAAGACTGGTTTCCGCGCCAACAGCAACCGGTCAGGCACCACGCCATCGCACGATTGGGCCAACTATCCGGATGCGCTCCCCGATCTGATCGAGCGCTGGCGCGGTGTCGTGATCGAGAATCGGCCCGCTGCCCAGGTCATGGCAAATAACGACGGGCGAGACACGCTGTTCTATGTCGATCCGCCATACCTCCATTCCACTCGCGGGCAGAAGCGAGTCGGTGGCCAGATGTATCATGTCTATGCCCACGAGATGACGGACGAGGAGCACATCGCGCTGCTCGAGTCGCTGCTGTCGCTTGAGGGCATGGTGGTGCTGAGCGGCTATCCCAATCAGATGTATGACGACGCGCTCGGTTCGTGGGAACGCCATCAACGTCCGGCGGTCGCCGATCATGCCCTGGACCGCACAGAGGTGGTCTGGCTCAACCCGGCCTGCGTGCGAGCCCGTGCCAAGCCGCAGCAACAGTCGCTGGTGCTGGCATGATCTACACCGCCGTCATCGTCGCGTGCCTCGTGTCGGCGCCGACCGATTGCCGGCAATATGAGTTGCCGCTCGAGGGCCTGTCGTCCAACCCATCGTTCGCGTTCGTCGAGGCACAGTCGGCGGTGGCGCAATGGTTCAACTGGCATCGCCACCTGATGTTTGAGACCTTCTGGCTGGAGCCTGGGCAGCCTTCATGATCTGGTGCCTCTCGCATCGTGCGGATCCTGTCGCCGCAGCCATCGCTGATCGCCACTACAATCGGCAGAAGATTGGCGCACCGCAATTCGTCCCGCCGGGCGGTTGTCTCGTTCTTCTGCATGAGCGCGGCCAAGCGCTATGGGTGACGTCGACTCCGTTCGCGGAATATGTGAAGCACGAATGGGCGGGTGCCTGGATCAATTCCCTGTTCCGCAAGGAGTGTGATGGGGCGGCGTCCACCATGATCCGCGACGCGCTCGCAGCGTCACGCTTCCACCTCGGCGAGCCGCCGGCGCTCGGCCTCGTGACGTTCATCGACCGCAAAAAGGTCCCGCCGATCATGGTTCGGAACGTGCCGACTTGGGGCTATAGCTATCTCAAGGCCGGCTTCAAGGTGGTGGGCGAGACCAAGGCCAAGCTGTTGGCGCTGCTAATAGAGCCGCAGGATTTCCCGGCAGCTGCTCCAGCGCAACAGCGCGGATTGCTCGGAACGGCGCTATTTGGGTCGGTCGCATGAGCGAGCCCGATCTCACGCCGATCTCCGGCGAGTCCGAGGCCGCGCCTGCGGCGACGGTCAAGATCATCGTGCCGGCGGTCGAGCCGGTGAAATGGCCCCGACACAAAGAGGAGATCAACGCCAAGACGGGGAAGTATGAACCGTTCAAGATGTCGCTGCCGCCGCCAAAGCAGTGGGAATATCGGCTGGCGGACGGCTCGCTATACGGCGTTGTCGCGCGATGGGATCCGGCTGGGCGCGACAAGATCGTCATCCCGTGCGTCTATGCCGAGATCAGCAACAAAATCGAGACCGCAACGCGCTGGGCTTGGGCCGGGTTTGGGCAAGAGGATGGAAGTCGTCCGCTACTCGGTCTGCCCGAATTATCTACGAATCCTCTGGCCACCGTCCTGATCGTCGAGGGCGAGAAGGCGCGCGACGCGGCGGCCAAATATCTGCCCGCCGGCTGGGTCTGCATGACCTGGCAAGGCGGCGGCAAGGCGGTGGCGAAGACCGACTGGAGCCCGCTCGCTGGCCGGCGCGTGGTGATCTGGCCCGACAAGGATGCGCCGCCCATCGACAAGGCGACCGGTCAGGTGGTCATCGACCCGAAGACCAAGAAGCCGAAGCTGCCGCCGGGCGAACTGACCGGGCGCGATCTCTACCTGCTGCTCGGCGGGCTTGGGGCCGGCGTCGCGCAGATACCCGTCTACGGTCCGAGCCTGCAGATGATTCCCAACAACGGCTGGGACCTTGCCGACGCGCTGCCGCAGGGTCTCAACCCGACTGAATGGATGGAGCGGGCCGCGGCGCAAATCTCGATGCCGGTGGCGCGCGCCAAGTTGCCGGCGGCGCCGGAGAACAGCCAGGGTGCGCCGCAGGGCGATGGCTGGGCAAGCGGCGGCGATGGCGGACGCGGCACCAGCAACGAGTCGACCGACGCTGAGGCGGAATACCGCGCGCTCGGCTACAGCCAGGGCGATCGCGGGCAAATCCTGTTCCATTTCTTCGCCGCGCGGTCCGGCTTCATCATCTCGCTCTCGAGCGAGGCGGTCTGCTCGAGGACCGGCATCTACAACCTCTGCCACAACGACTCCTACTGGCGGGAGCATTTCGACCTGCCGCGCGACAAATTCGAGAAGCTGCCATGGACCCATATGGGGACCAGGCTGATCGAGGAATGCTACAAGGCGGGATTCTTCAAGCCGGATAACGAGCGCGGGCGCGGCGCGTGGATTGACGACAACCGCGTCGTCATGCACTTCGGCCAGATGCTGTTCGTCGACAACGTGCCGGTCAACCCGTCCAAGATGCGCTCCGACTATTTCTATCCGGTCCGGCAGAATTTCTTCAAGCCGACGGGCGTCGAGGCCATGACCGATGATGAAGGCAAGGCGCTGCGCAAGATATTCCGGTTCCTCAACTGGGACAATCCCGTCTTCGCCGAGTTGTTCGGCGGCTGGATCGCGACGTCGCCGATCTGCGGCGCGCTCGACTGGCTGACACACCTCTGGATCACCGGCCCGAAAGAGTCGGGGAAGACCTGGATCGCCAACAACCTCGGGCGCCGCTGCCTGGGCGGGCTTGCCATCTATCCGCTGGGCAACTCCACCGCCGCCGGCATCCTCGGCGAGCTTGGCCGCGACGCGAGGCCCGTGATCTTCGACGAGGCTGAGGGCAAGGGCGAGGAGGGTGTCAAGCGCCGCGAGATGATCATCGAGATGATGCGCTACTCGTCCGCCGAGTCCTCGGGCGAGGTGATGAAGGGAACGCCGGGCCATGGCGTCGCCAAGTTCCGCGTGCGCTCGCAATACCTGCTGGCCTCCATTGGCGTCGGCCTGCGGGAAGCGGCGGACATGAGCCGCACCATCGTCTGCAGCATCAAGCCGCGGTCCAACACCGAGTCGTTCAAGCAGCTGCAGGCCATGGTCTCGCAAATCCCGAAAAACATGCCCGAGCGGCTGCTGCGCCGGCAGTTGCAGAACACGCGCTCGATCCGCGAGAACGCGGAGACCTTCGCCAAGATCATCGCCCTGCGCTCGGGCTCGAGGCGGCTCGGCGACACCATCGGCACGTTGATGGCCGGCGACCATAGCCTGATTTCGAGCGCCGTGATCAGCGACCGCGACGCCGAGGATCGCGTCGATGACCGCATGGCTCAGAAGAAATTCGACGAATTCAGCCAAGTGAACGAGACGCAAGAGGATTTGGAACTGTTCCAGCACATCTCGTCCTTCACGGTGAAGGCGCAGAATCAGTATGGCGTCGCCTTCGACATGACGCTCGGCGAGATCATGGGCATCGCTTACGACCACTACAGCCACGAGAAGATGCACCGCGACGAATGTATCCCGTTCCTGCGGCGCATCGGGCTCCTGGCCGAGCGGCGCGATGGGGTCGAGGGCTTCTGGATCGCCAGGGCCAAGACATCCTTTGCGACCAACATCATGTCAAAGTCGGCCTATCCTCAAGGATGGGAGCGAATCCTGCTGCGGCACCCGCGCGCCGTCGACTCCGGGCAGGAACAGAAGAATTTCAACGGCTTCAAGCAACGCGCGGTCTGGCTGCCTTATGCTGTGCTGGTCTGCGAGGAGATCACGCCGCTGGCGCCTGAAGCGGATGCGGCGGAATAGGTATTGCACCGTGCAATGTCATCGTGTATGAACGGTTGCGTTGGAACACAGATGGCCACGTTGGACCCTAAGCCGATGGAGGTTGTCATGAAGGCGGGCGGTGAGCTAAAGCCGCCCATGAAGCGAGCGCCGGATCCCCGTTCCCACTGCGTCCGGCGCTCGCCTTCTCTAACCCATATGGAGGGCAAGCGTGCATCCGTCCCATTACATTCTGATCGCCAATCCCAACGTGCTGATCGCCAGGTGCGCCTATAACGAGGACAAGCCTGGGATCAACACCGATGTCACCGCATTCAAGACGCTCGACACCTCGATCCAGCCCGGCGACTACGTCGTCATCCCGACCAACCGCCGGCACGGCATGACCGTCGTGCGCGTCAAGTCGGTGGATCCGCTGCTCAAGTCCCGCTACGCCATCAAGGGCGACGACAAGCTCGACTGGATCATCGGCAAGGTCGACAAGTCGGCCTATGAGACTCTGCTCAAGCACGAGGGCGACCTGATCGAGCGCTTCAACGCGCTCGAGATCGAGCGCGAGCGGCAGGAACTGGCCAAGACCCACATGGCGGGCGCCGGCGAGATCGGCATCTCGTTCGCCGACAACCCGCTGGTCAAGATCGCGGCGCCGAAGGCCGAGGATCTTCCCGCGACGGCGGCGCGCGGCGTCGACTAGAACACCGAGACACGGCGCGTCCCCTCTGCCAAAGTATCCTCGAGGAGCGCGCCGTGTGTGTAGTTAGTAGTCGCTCGCATTAGCTCGCGAGCGCTCGCCTTGCGGCTCGCTCTACTAACGACACACAATCCCGCGGACCGGCGGAGCCGGGAGGTGTA
>CAZVTQ010000004.1:0-61598 GCA_964630185.1 uncultured Candidatus Saccharibacteria bacterium | reverse complement strand
GTAGGATTCGAACCTACGAAGGCGAATGCCGACAGATTTACAGTCTGTTGTGTTTGACCGCTTCACTATCCCAGCTCGAGTGTACATGGAGCCATCTTCGGGATTTGAACCCGAGACCCCTTCCTTACCATGGAAGTGCTCTACCCCTGAGCTAAGATGGCAGAGGTATTGAAAGTACAGATACAATACTACCTGATAATCAGATATTTCTCAAGAAGTTTACATCACTACTTTACGAGGTTGCTTGATACGACGTGCGCTACCGCTAGGAAGTATCATTCTAGCAGCCTTTTCATGTACTTTTAGCGCGAGCTCGTGTCTACCATCACGATCATATGCATCTGCCAGTATACGAAGGCTTTGTGGGTTCTTTTCTAACTTAACTGCTTGTTCGAGTGCTGCGATCATCTTTTTGTTGTCACCAAGTTTTTCTTGCACTTTTGCATACGCTACAAAACGTGAGGCATGTTGGTCATCCATTTCCAAAGCTTGTTCAAAAGCTAGTGCAGCTTTGTCGTATTTTTCTGTCTCGAAGTAAATAAGCCCTACATTGTGCAAGCTACTAGCACTTGGCTCCAAGCTCTGTGCAATCTCAAAACATTCAATAGCGTCTTCGTATGCGCCTTGCTTGGCATACAAAATACCGAGTCGGTTGTAAGCGCCAACATTTCGTTCGTCTACGCGCAGGATAGTCAGGAGTGCTTTTTCAGCACGAAGATATTTTTTCTCACGAAGAGCATCTTTTGCAATTTCCCATATCTTATCGAGTCGTGTAGATACTTTTCTAGGTAGATCATCGGGTTCTGGGATGGATCGTTGGTAGAATATTATCCAAACGCCCAGTCCTATCAGTAATAAAAATCCAAACATTGTATATAGTATAACAAATCGGGTCTATATTTTCGAATCATACAGTAGTAGGTGGTTCAACTATGCTTATAAGGTCGAGGAGTGTACTGACGTACTCGGCCTGACTCCAAGTAAGTGGAGCCACGGAAATGTATTGTTGGCTGTATGGGTTTAACTGCTCAGGCAGTACGCCTGTGTCCATCATGTGATCTTTACTCCAGCGTATAAGCTTCAGAGCCTCTTCGTTCTGGTCTGTCTCTATATAGTACTGCGCAAGCCATAGGGCAGTGATAAACCACGGGTTACCTGGAATATCACCACTTACCCTGTAATATTGATCATTTTCATACCTAGCAAGCCCTAATACATCGGCTTGTGGCATTTTCAAAGTTTGAAGCATTGCAGCAACGCTAGAATGTACTTCCTCTGAATCTAGAGGATACATGCCGAACATGAAGGAGCCGTAAATCGCAGCACTATCTATACGGTCATCTTTTTGAATTGTTTCATCAACTACCTTTAAGCCACCATAAAATACTCCTCGATCGGTATTAAACAAATGTTTGTGTGCACTTGTTCGCATATCCTCCGCGCTAGCACGCCATCGTACTGCACTTTCACTGTCGCCTGCGGCATCTGCAAGGCTGGCAGCTGATACAAGAGCTGCATATACCGTTGAAGTTGTATACGTACTTATGATAAATCTTTCTTCCCATAGGTCGTAGCTAGGTTTTGGCAGGCCCGTACTAGGGTCGATGTAGCTACTTAAAAAGTCTGCTGTCGGGCGCACAAGGCTGTCATAAAAGTCACGTAGCAAAAAATCACGAAGTAATTTGTTGTCTTTGTGCGTGTCATAAAACTGCGAGAATACGAACAAGACAATAGCCGTTTCATCTTCCTGAATAGGGGGAGCTGTTACGCCACCTTCGTGCATATAGCCATGCCAACTAGCACCTAGCGAACCATCTGACTGGTACTTATGCGCCAAGTAGCCCTTAGGGTGCAATGCTTTTCTACAAAATTCAAAAAACTTTAATGGCTCATCTTTATAGCCTATTCGTATAAGTGGCCATAGTGCATATGCACCGTCGCGTGGCCAACAGTAGCCATAGGCATCGCGGGAATGGTGAAGCATAGTAGTGTCTGTACTCGCTATGACGGCTCCTCTGTGGTCGATGTGAGATTTAATCAATAAAACACTTTGTATAAAACTTTTTTGAAACTCAGGGTCTAGTTTTTTAGCAAAATGCTGGGCAGGTTGCGCCCAGTTATGCCACCATTTGCTGGTAACTAACATGCGATTGAGGGCTGCATTTTGATCCTGTATAGAGTCGTGACGGTCTAAAGCTGTTTTAATTTCAGTATCTGCCGCTATCCAGTAATACACGCGAGAAGAGGAGTGCGCGTCAATGTTCATAGTAAATCCTATAGTAGAATCAACCCGACCGTGCTCAACACTGTTATTGGCCAAAAAGCCATCTTCTGCATCCGCAAATGTACCGTCATGACCTTCAATTCCAAATAGCCCTACGCTATGTTGGTCAAATGCATGACCTTTTGAGTGGTTGCCACCTATAACAAAGGCTCTTTTGCCGCGGTAGGTGAGTATTGCTTGGCTGTCTGGTATGTATTGAATAGTATCGCCATTGCCAGCCATATCGGCAATATCAAATACTTGATGCATATATAGTTTGATTTCACGCTTTTGATCCCAGTTGTTGATGATGTGAATATTTCTAATGAAAAGGTCTTGTTCAGCATCTACACAGTCGTCAAACTCGATGCTAACTCCTATAGAATCATTGACAGCTTTTGTAGAGCCTATAAGAGTTCCTTCGTGATAGCTAAATTGGAACTGCCATGCACCATTGTCTAGCCAAGCTACCTTTCCGTCGACATATATGCCGACTCTGTGGCGTAAGTTCTTCGAGGCTGCGTGGTTTTCTTGACCTACATAAGGGTAGTAAAAGTCATGAACTTCACCATATATATTAAGACCGACATGTAGTCGGCTATTGCTCATAACTATTGGCCTAGCCATAGTTCCAGCTGCCTTTTTCGTGCTCGCTTAGCCTCCAACGTACATCACGCAAAACGTTCATAAAGTATAAAAACGCATCATAAGGTGAGTCGTAGGGGCTAAAGTAGGCGTGAACATCTCCATCGTTAAACCACTTCGTACACATATAGTAAGCATGGTCACTTGTCTGTAAGTTACGCCAGTCAGATATCAGCCCATCGTCACCAGTTTTAAGGATCCTTTCCTCAAGATCGTAGAGGTACTTCAAAGCTTCTTGTTGCATAGAGTTGCCTAGCCATGCCGTTAAGTCGCGCTCTGTATCAGCCCATGTGATAGTTTGAGGCGAATCTATAAAGTCTATTGGTTGATTTTGTTCTATAGCTTCTGTAACAGTCGCAAAACCATTGCCTTCACGTTCAAGCCATTTACCCGGTAGGTGACGGAAGAAATCAAATACACCGGTGTCTTCCCATTGGTGCTCACCGAACGTTTCGTAGTCCATAAAAAGGTTTACAATTGGTTGATCTTCCGTAGCTGCATTAAGCCAATGAGTGTATTTGTCGGCAGTCAGAGGCCATTGCTCCCAGCCTTTATTACTAAATCGAAAAGCAATATCATCTGAAAGTTTGTAGTTTTTCATAAGCAAACGAATATTGTCAGTGTAGCTAGGACGGTATACAAAGTTCGGACTACGCCAGCCTAGCACTCCATCCCAACCTTCACACAGAATACCTTTGTAACCAGCTTGATCTGCCCAGTAAGCAAGGTCGTTATTGTAAGCTAGCTCAGTGTTACGAAACACCTGAGGAGTTTGCCCGAAGAGTTCTTCTATCTTCTTTTTATGCGCATTTACCTGAGCTTCAAATTCACTGCGGCTATAGAAGAAGGCGAGTGAATGGTAATATGTTTCGGCTACAATCTCTACGCGACCAGTTTGAGTGAGCTTCTGGAAGCTTTCCAGTACGTCTTCACCCCACATCTGCGCTTGTTCGAGCAGCGTGCCAGTGATACTAAGGCTAAAGCGGAATTCAGGATGTTGATTTAAAAGATCAAGCAACATAGCATTGGTAGGAAGATACGACTTTTCAGCTACTTTTCTGAAGATTTTTCTGTTGTGTGAACCGTGGTCCCAGTTGGGGTTGTCGAAGTAGTTATGATCATTTGCAGTCTCAAAGACACTATACGGTCGTATACGTTTAGGCTGGTGGACGTGCATGTACAGCACTACTGAGCGTTTTTTGTCGCTCATGCTAGCATTCCTTCTGAGTGATATATTTCTTTGATTCGCTTTGCAACATCTCGCCAAGATATGCGACTGTATTCATTGCCGACATTTTTGGCTAGTTCATTTCTCAGGCTTTCGCTTGTAGCAATACCTACCAACTCATCTGCAAATCTATTAACATCCCAGTAGTCAAACCTCATGACATTGTTGAGTACTTCACCAACGCCGGCTTGTCTTGAGATGAGTAGCGCACTGTCATGGGCAGCTGCTTCCAGAGCAGTTAGGCCAAAGGGTTCGGAAACAGAACTCATAACGAAAATATCACCCACACTATAAGCGTCACGCCATGCTTGCCCTCGTATAAAGCCTGTAAAGAATACTTTGTCAGATATACCCAAGTCGCAGGCAAGTTCAATCAATTCGTCTCGTTGCTCACCATCACCTGCAACCAAAAAAAGTAGTTTGTCATACTTCTCACTTGCTTTTGCTGCACCGTACATGAAGTATTTCAGACCTTTTTGAATAGTTAGGCGACCAATGTTTGTTACGACTTTGTAACCTTCTTTGCGGAGGCTGTCTAGGTACGCATAAGTACTCTGGTCGTAGAAGTACACTCCTAAAGACTCGGGATCGATAGTATTGTGAACAACCTCAATTTTTTCTTCAGGTATGCCGTATCTTTTAACTATAAGATCTTTAGTAATTTGGCTCACAGCAATGATACGGTCAGCCATCAAAAGCCCCTCTTGTTCTATATCGTGCACGAGAGGGTTGCCATAAAATTCACCTGATCGATCGTACTCAGTAGCGTGAACATGAACAATCAGCGGTACTCCAGCTACTTGTTTAGCTATTATTCCTGCCTCCATAGTGAGCCAATCATGTGCGTGGATTACTTGCGGCTTAACTTTCTTAACAAGTTGTTCAACGTATTTACCATATTGCCACTGAACACCTCTGAGATCATTAAGACCGCTATGGCCGCAATCGTCGTTTTCACTGCAGCTACATTGGTAGTACGCACCCATGCCGTTTCTGTGAAGGGGAGTAAGTTCAGTTGCCGGGTGGATATTGAGAAAATCAATATCATGCTCTGCGTCGTAAGGTAAAACGAAATCAATAGTTGCACCCTCTTGGCTAAGAGCTTTGCTCATATGATAACAAGCCACGCCGAGTCCGCCACTATTGTGCGGTGGTAGCTCCCACCCTAGCATTAAAATCCGCATAACTCTTTAGCCGCGAAGCTTTTTCCTCCGTTTTTCGTGTTTGTCTTATATTATAGCGGTTGCAAGGTGATATTACAATGCTTATGGCTTTCTAAAATAAGCTGTTTTTAGCCGATTTTTGAGTCGGGCAAAATGAAGCTAAAAGTGGAGCCATGATTGAGTCGACTTTCGAGCTTTATACGAGTGCCAAGTTTGTTAGAAAGTTTACCCGCAACGTATAGTCCCAAGCCTGTTCCGCCTGTTTCTCTAGTTCGGTAATCTTCAGAGCGGTAGAACTTTTGAAAAACTTTTTTCTGATCTGACTTGGTAATACCGTGTCCAGTATCTGTTACAGAAAAGCTTGTTCCGCCTTCGACTTTTCTGATTTTCAGCGTCACACTGCCTTTAGAGGTGTACTTTATGGCGTTTGTTATGAGATTTTGCAGGATTTCCTCAATGTAGAGCTTGCTAGTATGAATGCTGCCGATGTTACCAGTGATGTCTAAATCCATTGTCAATCCCGCGTTTTTAGCCTGTGGTGAGTACTCTTGATATAAGTTGTGTGCAAATTCATCTACATTGAGGTCTTCTTGTTCTAGACCTACGCCTCGTTCTGCACGGCTGAGTGCGGAGAGGTCGTTGATCATCTTCGCTAAGTACACTACTTGGTCGTGCGCTTCACCAAGCCCTTTCACAATACTTTCGTCTGCTTTGCTTTTTTGGGCAAAGAACATCATATTGCTGATAGTACCTTCGGTAATTGTGATCGGGGTGCGTAGTTCGTGACTAATGACACTTATGAATTCATCCCTTTCTTCTTCGAGCGATTTAACCTTTGTTATGTCACGCAAGATTGCAATGTAACCTTCTTTAGCAGCTCTGTCTTTACCAAACGAGTTACGAATAGGGGCGCTGACGATATTAAGGCGTATTTTTTCACCATCGTCAAACCTATGCATATAGTCTTCCGATTCTAACTGCCGGTTCTCTGTAGATACAAACTGAAACAAACTTGCACGAGATTTTCCACTAGACGCTTTGCTGTTGTGTAGTTTCACAACGTCATCAATGTGTTGTCCTGTCAGTGATTTGTTGGTATCAAGCAGGCTTAGTGCGGCTGAATTGTAGAGTTTTATAACTCCTTTGTTGTCAAAGCTAATAATTGCATCGCTCAGCCCGTTGATGAGTGCTTGCATGCGACTGTACTGCAGGCTTTCACGACGACGAGTGTTGATGAGCCTGTCGTGGTCTGAAGTTTGCGCACGTGTGATTTCTACCAAAATAGTAGCAGCGAGCATAGCACAAGCAACAATAGTGAGATTGTCCAAAAGGTGAGGTAAGCCGTGCACTGGCCATAGTAAAAAGCTATCAATTAGCGCAAAAAGAATCAACAAAATTGTGCTGTAGTAGTAGGCTTTTCGACCAAAGTTTAGGAAAGTGGACACGCTTAGCACTGTCCAGAACAGCGTGACAAGCTCAAAGCCCATTACAAAAACAGTGAAAGTAAGAGAAATCAAATAAAATGCAAAATGCTGAAGTGGTGGCTGTCGAAAATCGTCTGTTTGGTTCAACGCTACCGCAAAAATTGCTGCTGCAGTAAACGCAAATGCTTGCCATGTATATAGCTCTGAGCCTCGAACAATCCCAAACTGCACTAAAACACCGTATATAAGAATAATCGCTGGCGTCAGCCGAGCAAGTTTGTACATAACCACATTAACCTGACGGTTATACTGGTTGTTTGCCTCTAGTTCTAGCTGCCCACTACTCATTGCAATCTATTATATATGAGGCGAGTGATTTTTTAGTATTTTCCTATGGTTTTTGTAATTTGAGTCACATTGCTGTACTAGTGCCCAAAATTCTTTGCTGTGATTTAAATAGCGTGTATGTGAAAGTTCGTGAATGATCACATAATCAATCAGCTCAAAAGGCAGTTTCATTAGGGCGATGTTTAGACTAATCGTACCATCGCTATTGCAGCTACCCCAACGACTTTTAGCGTGGGAAAAACGTAGCTTCTCGTATGAAAAACCATACTGCGAGGCAATGTATTCAATTCTTCTAGGTAGGTATGCTTTGGCTTCATTCCTAAGTGCTTTTGCCACAAGCGCTCGTATTTCAGATTGAAATGCGTTTTCTAATATGTCATTCTCATCCCTTATTCGGGCTACAATCAGCGGTTTTTTGTATATTACCTCAGGTTGTTCCTGAGTATGTTCTATAACAAACTGATGTGATTTCCCGACTTTTGTATCTTCTACATAATGCGTGCGGTACTGACCGACCATTTGTGCTAGCTCTTTGCGTGATTTTCTGACGATATTTTTAATAAAATACATCGGAGTTAGAAGTGGGGCAGATACTTTGATATCTCCAGCAGGAGTAACGCCGAGTCGAACATAACGCGAGCTACGGCCGCGCGAGACGACTACTTTGCCAAGTACTTGGTCGTGAAAATCTGCCATGGTATGTACTTCTTTCTATCTGATAATAACGTTTCGGCGGGGAGCACTTGCGTTAGGCGTTCGGCTGCCATGATTGACAATGGTTTGAGCAGCTTCAGCACGTGGTGTGACAAGTTTCTTGAGCACTACTTTTGCTTGAGTCGGGTAGGTATGCTTACCACTTATAACTACAACTGTTTCTGCTGGTTGTGGCTGAGTAAAGCGTTTTTCTAGCTGATCGTACTGTTCGCTAGATAGTGATACATTGTACTTGTCATCGTTACGTCGGCTAGAGCGCTTCATTGAACGGTACTTCGCTGTGTTTTGGTCTGTTTGTACCCAAATAAGCAAAGTATCGTAGCCAGCTGCATGTGCTTTTTTACGCAAATCCATTCTTTGGACTTTAGAAGATCCACCACCGTCAATAATGAATGTCTTTTGAGTTTTGAGCAACTCCTCTATTTCAGAGTCTGCAATCGTGTTTATAAGATCTTGCTCTTGTTTGTTAAACGTACTGTTAGCAAAAAGCAGGTGACGTAATTTGTCGTAACTTACCACAGGTGCACTAAATGTTTCTGAAAATTGGCGAGCAAAAAAACTCTTTCCGCTACCCGGTATTCCAATAGTAATGAGCACTAGTGGTTTGCTTAAACTTAACGACTTCATATGTTTTATAGTATACCATTTTTTGGATTATGGTGAACCATAACAGATGAGTTCTGGTATAATCAATCTTGCACACGAAGGGGCATAGTACAACGGCTAGTATGTGGGTCTCCAAAACCTAAGATCGTGGTTCGATTCCACGTGCCCCTGCCAAGAAATTATTGAGAAAATTATGAGTACAGACGGCTATAAAGAAATGATAAACCATCCAGGCTTTGCTGAGCATGAGCTGCTAACTGAAAAGCTAATGAATAGAGTCGAAACCACACTCGACGAAGAGCTAGTTTTTGAAAGACAGAGTCCACTCTATGTCGTGGAAGGTCTTGCTTTAGCACGTTCAAGTCTGACAAAAACAATTGTTGATATTCCAGGTTTTGGTAGAGGTACTGAAGGCAATCCTCAGCCAAACTTTGTGTACATGCGTGCTGTATCTACGGGCTATGAAGAAGAACCTATACTACTATAGTCACGATGCTGTAAAATAGAACTATATGACAAATCAAGAGTATTCGATTGCAGGAAACGACATCGAAACTCCTTTGGTTAACGCTGCAGGCTCTATAAATGGAACTAGCCGAGAGCTCATCTTACGTGAGACAGACATTCTAGCCAGTACTGCAATCGGTGCGATTACAGTTGGTTCTTTCACTGTGCCAAAACAAATTGGCAATGAAGCAGTATATGGAAGTCCAACTTACTACCACGACAAGAAAACTGGAGCCACATATAACTCTATGGGACTGCCAAATATCGGTCTAACGGCAGCTAAATATGTGGTGCCAGAAGTTATAAAAATAGCACACGCAAAAGGCAAGCCTGTAATAGCGAGCGTTGCTTCAACACTAGAATCTAAGAAAATAGGTAGCTCATATGAACAACTCGTAAGCTTAGTTTATGAAATGCAACTAACAGGTGTGGATATGATAGAGGTTAGCCCCGGTTCTCCAAATACAGTGACGAACGATGGTGGTCGCAAGCCTCTGATCGCATATGACCTGGAAGGCATGCACGAACTTATTGAAGAGTTAGCACCGTGGGCAAACGTATCCGGCAGTAAGCTTGGACTAAAGCTACCGCCGTATGTCTCTGACGAACAAAAGTCCACTATGGTTGACATAGCCAAACTTCTAAATAATAAAAAAGTGTTTGATTTTATAGTTACTGCAAATACAATTCCCGATCAAATTGTACTGAATGGAAATAATGAGCCAGTGCTTAGCGTGCCAAACGGTTCTGGCGGTATGAGCGGTCCTGTAACAAAAGAGATTGGTCGTGAGCAACTAAGCTTATGGAGGCAGCTTCTAGATGATTCGATAGATATCATCAGTATGCTGGGGGTAGACAGTGGTAAGGAATTAGCAATTCGTCGCCAACTCGGTGCTAGTGCCGCTGGTGGCGTCACCTTCCTATGGGAAAGTGATAATTGGGGAAGTGCCATAACAGACCTCGTTGAGGGCTGGGCTGAGGAAGAATTGCAAGCTTAAACTGTTTGGGACTTTAGTCTAGTTAAATTTTTCAACCTCTGTTTCTTCAGGGACACGTTTGCGATCTTATCAAAAAACTTCCTGAGATCATCAGGTCCATTTTCAGGGTCATGTAGTTCATCGTGAAACGTCCACTTATGGTCGCCATCTGCGTGGAGCACAAGAGCTGGTAAGGGCTTTTTCAAAACTTTCCTCAGACCCATAACAGAGCCTAAACTAGCTGCTAAGCCTTCGTACCTATCAACAGTAAATACTCTTCCTATCTGTATAGGCTCGCCGTCTTTACGACAAACATATAGACTGTCTTCTTTTCTGGAAATAACAATGCGACCTTTAGCAGGAGCTTTCTCAGAAAAACTACCTAAAAGTATATCTCCTTCTTTTGTAAGAGGAACTCCAAGCGATATCTTTTTCTGAGGTAAAATACCAAGTCTTAAATGGGTTTTATTTTCATGTCTCATTCACCGTATTATACCATATTAACAGAGAAGAGTCATGCATAAGTAGTATTTGCATTTGTGTATAGTGTGCTATAATTAAAGTATCCTAAACAGGAGGGCGTGTGATGAATAGCGAAGATATGGTGAGTCAAAAATTACCATTAGTGCGACCTTCTGACTTTTTTTATAGTCCCTATGTGTTCCAGTACCGTCCTGACCAAGTAATTGGCAAGACAGCGCTGAATTCTTTTCTTAGCTTTGGCAATCTACTCCACAAAGAAGTGATTACAAATCCGATGGAGCAGATAATTGCTCACAACCAAAGTAAAATCAAAGAAGTTGAAGTAAAAAAGAACGACGCACTTAAGAAGCTACATAAAATCGTATCTAAGTCTAACGAAATACTCGCTACAGCAACCGCAGTATTCCCATTTGAGCTTTTTCCAGACAGTATAACTCTCGACCGAACAAAGGTAACTATTACAAAGCGAAGCTTTTTCTGGTCAGCTGAAGTGGTGAGTATTCGTATAGAGGATATTTTGAACATTTCGACGGGCTTAGGTCCGTTTTTCGGATCTATAACCATAGCAAGTCGCGTTATGAGCTCGGTAGACCATTTCACTATCGACTACTTCTGGCGCAAAGATGCAATACGAATAAAGCACATCATACAGGGCTATGTCATAGCCCACCATAACAACATCGAAGTCTCACATCTTTCCAAAAAAGAGATGATTGGCATGCTCTCAGAGTTGGGTCACGATACAAACAGGTAAGTGTTTAGTATTTTTTTACGATGGGATAGCACACGTTTCGACCTTTCCAGTCGACTTGTCCTCGTTTGTACTGAATAAAGCTAATAACTATTAATATAATTTCTTGAACAGCCAGTACAGGTACAAGGAAAAAAGATATAAAAAATGCGAAGTAATCTGCCACTGTTTTTGCAGTTTTTATCTGGCGGAAATAAACTATATACACGTAGTTTGCAAGAATACCCGCAACCAGAGCTAGCAGCCAAGAAATACGGATATATCCCTGATACGAACCTGCTGTAAACAAAAGTTGCAGCAATACTAGTGAAGGTAGGATAAACAGTACAAAATGCCCCAAAATGGCAAGACTTGCACGAAGTATGCTTTTATTGAGGCTTGGGTACCACAGTCTTATGGCCGTATCTACTTGAGAAGTCCAGTGCTTAGCATAGGCTACTTTGAGCAGACGGCTACCCACTAAAAATCTGTATTCATCTCTACTGCTAAATTGTGACGCAAGCTTATTCTCGATGTCTACTTTGTCTTTATAAGATGCAAATCCACCAGCTTCTATGAGGTTTTCTGATCGTATTGCCCAAAGGCTAGTTGCAAGTGGTGTATTAAATCTTAGTGGCAATACTAACTGCCAAAAATAACGAAGAGGAGCAAAAATGACACTTGAGCGAAGATTATCTAGCCTCTGAGGCAGTACTGATACCATACTAAGCTTATTGAGCTGCATGTAAGCTACAAGCTGCGAGATGCTCTCTGTCGCCACTCGAGTATCGACACTCATAAATACCAAGTATTCACCCCTAGCTTCGGTTGCTAGCGCTTGATATGCGTTGTTTTTGCCAAGCCAGCCATCACTTGGCGCCTCTCCGCTGACAAAACGTACGCCATCATGCGCAAAGCTACGTATAATTTGTGATGTTTTATCCTGCGAGCAGTCATCGAGTACTATAATTTCCAGTTTTGGATAATCACTAGCAACCGCACTACTTAAACAGTCAGCAAGCGCATGAGTCTCATTTCGGGCAGGTATACAGAGGCTGACAGTTGGTGTATCTTCAAGTCGTTTAATTTTTTCAAGCTCCACGCTAGACATACGATACCTTTGGGTAGAAAGCATAGCTTGAAACAAGAGCATGATAAGAAAAAGTGAATCTGCAGCCAGGAGTAGCTCTAAAAGTCTAAGCATAAGAATATACTAATTTTAACATGTGTCTGTTCTTCTAAAAATGATCTGTGGTGTCATTTTTATTTTATCCTTCAAGCTATATACTGTAAGGTGATGGAAGCTTATAAATCACAAAATACTATTTCAGACATCTCGCTAAGCGAAGCTCCACTGAGAGAAATTAAATTAGCTGATACACAATCCAATACTTTAGAAACCAAAGTGGAGGAACTACCAAGAGTACGAGAGTACCGGAGTGACGACCTTGACTCGATGGTAGAGCTTGATATGGCGTCTTTTAAAAAAGTATATAGTGAGTACGACAAGTCCGAAGATGAAATGAGGCAGGAACTTAAGTCTCAGTTTGCAACTCGAATAGAAAAGACTGGAAGTGAATGGGTGCAAATACTAGAAGATGAAAACTCAGGGAAACTTCTAGGATTTTTGATGAGCTGTCCTACTAGTAAGAAGCCAGAAGACTTTGAATCGTGGGAAGACACTACCGATGATGGCACTCTTGAAACAACTTTCGACCCAGAAGGTGAAAATATATATGTAGTAAGCCTTACTATGGCTTCAAATACTTTTGGTAAAGGCTATCCGGATATGTTGTATGCAAATTTGGCAGCCAAAGGAGTCAAAATGGGCTACTCACGCGCATTTTTTGAAGCGAGACTTCCTGGACTAAAGCGATGGGTAGAAAGGCAATGCGACGAAAAGAAGATTGACTTTGATGCTCTCAGCAAAGAACAAAAGGATAGATTTGCAGATGAATATTTCAATCTAAAAAAAGTAGATAAAAAAGGTAAAGAGGTACCGTACGATCCGCTCATACGTTCGTTTAGCAAGCTAGGTTGTAATTTCGTCAAAGTAATTCCAGAAGCCTATAAAGACGAACCCTCAATGAACTACGGAGTCGTTACTACTTTTGAAAATCCACTTCCGCAGCAACTAAAAAATAACAAACCAGTTCGTCACCTAGCCGCAAGCGCTATCAAATTCTCTTCACAACCAAACAAGCTCAAGAATATATGGGATAAAAGCAAAACAAAGCTTGCCCTTGGAGCATTTGCAACCAGTATTGCACTCACACTTGCCGCAGACCCTTTTTCGGAGACAAAACACAAAGTGTTTGATGCTGCGCCGTGGGTTGGCGGCGGGCTTGTGGCTGGCGAGGTACTATGGCTCGGTGGTGCAGCCTTAATGCTAAGTGCTGTAGGAGAGAAAATTAAAAATCCACTAAAGATCAAGAAAAATATTAATGACATAGCGACGAAAGCAAACTCAAGCAGGCTATTTAAGACTGGCTTCTATGCAAATACAGTCGGTGCTGTTGGTGAGTTTGGAGTACTTGGTACCGGTGTTATGAGTAAGTTACCAGTACATTCATGGGGCATTATGGGGCTAGCTTTACTCGATCTCGGCGTAACAATACACGTAAGAAAAACCATAAAAAACAAAATAGAAGAGCACAGCAGCTAAAATATATCTATATTGCTTATCTTTAGCAGTATTACTATCATAGACCTAGGAATGTTGTTAGCAATTGTTGTAATAGTGGTGGTAGTCTCAATTAGCCTTTTAGGACTTGCTGCTAAAAACCGAAAAAGACAAAGCTAGCAAACTATTTAGCCTTCTTTGTTTTATAGCGGCAATATGGGTGACGGTCAACTATCTTGGGGCAAACTTTAAGTCAGATACATTCTCTGAGCTATTCGTATATGCAGATTTCTTTACTGGCCCATGGCTTGCATACGCATTTTTTGCATTTATAAACACTTTTACTGAAACAAAAGGTAGGAAAGTAAAAATAATAACAAAAACTATGCCAGTTCTTGCGCTTATTGCATCTGTAGGCGTTCTGACCAATGTATTCGTACAAATTTCTCACGATGCTAGTGGAAATGTGCATATACACTATACCGATTTGTATATTATCTATGTTGCTCTGATGTCCATAATCGTACTTTCCGGTCTATTTTTACTCCTAACAACATATTTTAACTCCGAGGGAAATAAAAAGAATCAACTTAAAAATATGGGACTAGGTTTTCTTGTTGCTTCATTTTTTGTAGGGTTTGCAAACCTCGTACTGCCAAATATCACGAAGTCAAACGAAATAAATCTGCTTGCAGGAAATGTCGCCTATTTAGCCATACTTTACTTCATAGGAGTGACTTCTTACTCAACCATCAGGTACAAGCTGTTTGATATTCGATACGTTGTGTTTAGGCTTTTAGCATACTCAATTTCTTTAGGAGTTATTGTAGTACTTTTTGTTTTTGTAGCATTTAACCTAACTAGCTTACTCTTTGGCAACAAACTAGTTTCGCTTGACGTTCAGATGTATTACGTTTTCACGGCCGTGTTTGTTGCTTTACTGTACAGTCCAATAAAAAAGTTTGTGGACAGAGGGACGAATCGTCTCTTTTTTCAGCAAAGTTATTCTGTACACGACGCCCTTAGTAAAATTAGTAGTTTTTCAATAAGAAGTGTTGATGCTACAAGCATCGAGAGACATAGTCTAGCCGTACTTGAAGAGACTATCCGACCTGAATATGCGGGTTTTATAGTGTATGAACCAAACGGGAGCTTAAAACTTTCTGTTAATATAGGTGATTTTCCTGAAAAGTCCATGCAACTAAGTGGCTTTTTGAAAGAACTATCAAAAATTAAGCAAAAACTTACCTTTACAGAAGATGTTATAGGCACTAGAAGCCATATCAAAGAGTACTTCGAGTTAAATCACATCGGACTTGTCGTTCGTTTGTCGACCAACAACAAGTCGATTGGCTACCTAGTACTCGGCAGCAAAAAGAATGGAAACAACTACAGCCAGCACGACCAACAGTTCCTTACACTAGCTGCAAACGACCTTGCCCTAGCTCTGCAAAATGCCCTAACTTTTGAAGAAATACAGGAGTTTAATGCTACGCTTCAAGCGAAAGTAAACAAAGCAACAGCCGCCCTGAAGCGCACAAACGACAAGCTTATAGCCCTTGATGACACGAAAGATGAGTTTATATCTATGGCTTCTCATCAACTGCGTACGCCTCTTACAAGCATAAAGGGCTATATATCGATGATGTTGGAAGGTGATTTGGGCAAGATTAACCCAACACAGCGCCAGGCGCTTGAAGAGGCTTTCAACAGCTCTCAGCGTATGGTATTTTTGATATCAGACTTTCTGAATGTCTCTCGTATACGAACAGGTAAGTTCGTCATGGAGAAAGACGAAACTGACCTAAATCAAATTGTTGTAGAGGAGATTACTCAACTACGAGATCTTGCAGGACTTCGCGACCAAACCATCAACTACAAACCGCCAAAAAACTTTCCGAAAGTTATTCTCGATGATACAAAAACTCGCCAAGTAATGATGAACTTTATCGACAACGCGATATTTTATACACCAAAAAACGGCAATATAGACATTGTGCTTGAGCAAACCGACAAAGAAATCATATTTAAAGTAACAGATACGGGCATAGGCGTGCCAAAAAATGTACAGCACCGCTTATTCACTAAGTTTTTCCGTGCCGAAAACGCACGAAATGCCCGCCCAGACGGTACTGGACTAGGACTATTTATGGGTCAGAAGATTATAGATGCACAAGGCGGTAAAATGATCTTTCACAGTGTAGAGCACGAAGGCAGTACTTTTGGTTTTCGTTTTCCTATAAAAAGTATTAAAGCTTAGCGAGCATTTTTACCATTGAAGACTTTTGAAACAGAGCCTTCTTCGTGAACCTCGCGTATGGCCTCAGCAATTTTTGGTGCCATACTAACAACTTCAAGCTTGTCGCCCAAGCGAGCGATATGCTCATCTGTAGGATGTGTGTTCGTTACAACTACTTTATCGATTGCAGAATTTTTAATATTCCTTGCAGCTGGGTTAGATAAAATTCCGTGTGTCGCAATTGCAGTAACGCTTGCTGCACGTTTTTTCTTTAACATTTCGGCTGCGGCTGCGAGAGTGCCTGCCGTATCAATCATGTCATCTACGATTACACAGTGTCTACCAGCAACTTCACCAAGCACTCCGACTGCCTCTGCTTTATGTGATTCCTTCGAGCGTCTTTTTAATATTGTGACCCAATCAATATTAAGCTCACCTGCAAAGTCGGCAACAAGTTCAGCTCTACCGGCATCCGGAGATACAAGTACAACTTCGGAGTCTTTTTTACTGTTCTTAGATTTCCAGTTGCGTATCCAATCGACAAGCACCTCTTGAGCAATAAGTGGGTCAAAAGGCTTATTAATAAAGCCCTGAGCCTGTTCTGAGTGCAAATCTACACTCATGACACGTTCTGCGCCTGCACTAATAAGGTCTTGAATAACAAGTGAGGCGCTTATAGGTTCGCGTCCTTTTGCTTTTCTATCTTGCCTCATGTAGCCAAGTAAAGGAGATACAGCTGTTATTTCGCGAGCCGAACCCCTTCTTGCGGCGTCAATAAGTAGTCTTTGTTGCATGATTGAATCATTGACAGACATGTCAGCAGTTGCTGCATGTGACTGAATAACAAATACATCTGCTCCACGCACAGATTCTTGATAACGTACATAAAGTTCAGAGTTTGCGAAAGTCTTTAACGCTACCGGATCAAGCTCTGTGCCTAGCTCTGCGGCAATATCTTCAGCAAGCTGTGGATGTGTCTCGCCAGTTACTAGTGCTAATCTACCTCTATTTTGCTCTGGTGAAGCCATTTGTCTCCCTGCTTATTTATTAAACTGCCCACCAGTTCTATTCATATAAATCGTATCATTTATACAAACAGATGTAAATTACTTGACTTACAGAGTAATCATAGGCTATACTTACGCTTGACAGTCTGCACAGCAGACTTTTTTAATTGGGAGAACAAGTAGTGGCTACAAAAACCGTCAAAAAAATTAAACTTAGTAGTAAAAAAACGACTAAGAAATCAGAGGTAAGTACACCTGCTAAAAAGCAAGGTAAGAAAATTTCTGGTGGCAAAGCCGCTAAAGCAGCTGCAAGTCCTATTACAGGTCTTGTCAGATATATCAAAGGTTCGTGGTACGAACTTCGACAAGTACGCTGGCCAAACCGTAAAGCAACGTGGGGAATGACACTTGCTGTGATTGGTTTTACACTATTTTTCGCCGTAATTATCCTACTATTAGATGCTGCCTACCAGTGGTTATTTAAAGAAATTTTACTCAAATAAGAAAGGAACTAGACTAGTTTTATGAGCTCACAAAAACGATACGACTCTACCAGACAATGGTATACCATCCACACCTATGCTGGATATGAGGAAAAGGTGGCAGAAAGCATCAAGCAACGAATCGACAGCGTCGACATGGCTGACAAAATCTTTGACGTACTTGTACCAAAAGAAAAGCAGATCGAAATCAAAAATGGTAAACGAAAGGTAGTTGAAAAGAAGATTTTTCAAGGCTACGTGCTCGTTGAAATGAAGCTAAGTGAAGATGCATGGTACATCGTTCGTAACACTCCGGGTGTAACCGGCTTCGTTGGAAGTGGTATCGACCCGACTCCAGTGCCAGAACGCGATATAGCACGTATTAAGAAGCGTATGGGTGTAGAAGATCCAAAACACCGTATCGACTTTACCGAAGGTGAAGTTGTAAGTGTTGTCGACGGTCCATTCAAAGGCTTTGACGGTACAATTGACGAAATCGACCCTGTTAAAGGTAAGATCAAGGTACTAGTAAGTATGTTTGGTCGTGATACACCAGTTGAACTTGACGCTCTTCAAGTTAAAAAAGTTTAACTTTCAATATATTTTTTAAAGTAACTATCATCCATACCTGGAACTTTCTTCTTTATGAAGTCTTTCCAGTAGTTCATTTTCTTTTTGAGTATAGGGTCTTTTAGGTTATATTGATTGAGTTTTTGTGTGCCTTCTTTCGTAAACAGATATGAATAGACTTCCGCTTTATCCTCTTCCCAGTTTGTCAAAGCATAGCCACTAATAAAGCCTAGAGCAGGGTGATCTGCATAGTTATTTTCGCTGCTTAAGTCATATCCTGAATTGTAATCAGCAACACCGCCTGGATTCAACTTCAGCCAGTCTCTGTCGTAAGGGTTGTCTGTACCAAACGTCTGTTGATCTACCCAGTGCGCTATCTCATGATGTATAAGTTGTTTAAGATATACGTCGGCGTATTGCTGCTCTACAGGAGTACTGATATTTTGAAACTGACCTATATCATAAATTATTGCAACTCTTGTCACTCCTCCAGCCGAATCATCCCCAATTTTTACTTCTTTAGCAAAAACAAAAGCCTCAGGTGAACTAGCATACCTCATCCACTCTATTGGATACTTAGCATACTCATTAGCAAACACACTAACTATTTTCTTAGCAAGGGGCAAGTCTGTCTCTGCCAACGGAGTGATTGTTGCGCCTTCCAGATAGCTTTCTACAGAATTTTCTTGCGATTCTCCAACAACAATAGGGGGTGCATTATAAGAGGAGTAGGTACCAAAACCTTCTTTCATAGCACTGGCAAAAGCTTGGGTTGTATTATTGCCTAAATCTTCCAGGTTTTGTGCATTATTAATAGTAGCTAGTATTTTTTCTTTATTTGCATTACTAATAAAATGCATAGCTTTAGGGTCGCGTTTGCCTCCATCGTACGGACGACTACTTGTATTCGTATTTGACGTTGCTTTATCTTTAGTAGAAGAAACTACTACGATAAGGCCTATTGCCAGCACTAGTACCAATGCGACTGCAATGAGGAGGCGCTTTTTCTTAGACCGCTTAGGCTGTTGAGGTGGCAATACACCTTGAGTTGGTGGTTGTGTTGCGTTTGAACTTGTAATGTTTTGTTGGTTTTCCATATGTAGAGTTATTTCTTATTCAGTCTACTATTTTTGATAGACTGAAACAATATACT
This sequence comes from uncultured Candidatus Saccharibacteria bacterium, assembly GCA_964630185.1. Taxonomy (GTDB): domain Bacteria; phylum Patescibacteriota; class Saccharimonadia; order Saccharimonadales; family Saccharimonadaceae; genus JACPYF01. The sequence goes on along the minus strand of CAZVTQ010000004.1, from coordinate 42,436 downwards.
TATGGTAAACTTATTGAAAATACATTTTCAAGGAGTTATTCATGGATCAGCAACCTGTACAGCCTCAACAACAAACAACACCACCAGTCGCACCTGCACCGCAAGCCACCCCTCCATCAGGAGGTAAGTCTAGAGTTATGACAATTGTAATTGCAGTTGTTGCAAGCGTAGTTGTAGTCTTCATACTAATAATAGGATTGATCTACTTCTTAGGAAAATCTAGCGATTCTACTAGCGGTTCAAGTAGTTCAACTGAAACAGTCAAAAAAGAGGCAAAGCTTGGTAGCACAATTGATCTAGGAAATATTGAAGTATCAGTAGGTGATATTGAGAAAAAAGCTGAACTTGACCAATATCAACAAGCTCCTGATGGTAAAGAGTACGTCTTAACTCACATAAAAGTCTCAAACAGATCAAAAAGTGACTTATCTGTATCGTCTGGATTTGAACTTAGAACAAAGGAAAATAAAGTTGTAATCTGTACTACCCCTTACGGTGACGGTTACGAGAAATTTGATGACCAAATTGCACCTAAAGGCGAGACTGAAGGTGACCTGTACTGTGAGATATCAAAAGATGATGATGTAAAATCAATTAACTTTAAAACTTATGGCACAGATACTGACTACAAGACATACGAAGCAGTATTTACCAACTAAATAAACCTCATATGAACAACGAAGACCCTCTAACAAATAGTCCAATACCCGAAGAGCCGTTACCCCAACAAGCACAACCGACTCCTGAAACGCCAATTCAACCAGCTCCACTGCAGCCGTCTATACCCCAAACCCCAATAGCAACGCAGGGCCCTGCAATATACTCTCAACCACCAATAGAGCAGCAACCTCAACCTATCGGCGTTTCACCAGCTCCTACTTCAAACACTCGATCATTCAAGCCATTTATTCTTGGCGGAGCTGGTCTAGCGCTAGTTGTTATTCTAGGTTTCCTAGGAGCTATTCTCTACCTACCACACCAAGCGGACTACAACGAAGCTATAGATACTTATAACGGTGTAGTTGATGCAAACAACAAACTAGTAACGGATCTCGACAGCATTACTACCGGTGATACACCAGAAACAAAGACAAAAATAGAAAAAGATTACAAGTCATATAAAGTTGCTTTCGCAAAGCTTGAAGGCCTTAAAGCTCTGAGAGACGGAGAAACAAACAAATCATACGCTAGTTTTTCTAAAAAAAATGACGAATTCACGAAATATTTTGACGGTATATTGGCTTCGTACGACGATATGATGAAAGTGTCAGAGGATTGCTCATCTGATGTGAGTTCTGCTTTGGAGCAAGCTAGTGACATAAATCAGATTATTCCAACCTATGATAAGGCTGTCGAACCGTGCAAAGATGCTCTAGAAAGATTACAAGCTTCAGACAACGAGTTAATAGCATCCTACGGTAAAGACTCCATATCTTTTCTTAATGATGTACGTACATCGGTGCAAGACATGGTGGATGCAGCCTCGACAGGGAATCAGACTGCCTATTTGGCAGCTGAAGGTGAATACACACAATTAGTTGATGACTTTACAGCAACTGCTGCAAAATTCGAAAAGGAAATGAAAAAAGAAGGTGACGACAAGTCAGTAAATGATACAGCTCATGACTTCAAAGACGTACTGGAGAAAAAGGCAAAAGATAGCACCTTTTAACTGTTGCTAAAACTGTTCTCATCTGTTACAATCATTTAGTTACGCACTCGATAATTATCAAATCGAGTCATCTTATGAAAAGGAAATAGAGAGAAGTTATGGCAAAGAAAGTTATTGGCAATTTAAAGCTACGTATCCCAGCTGGGCGTGCGACCGCTGGTCCTCCAGTTGGTTCAACCCTCGGTCAATGGGGTCTAAACATGATGGATTTTATCAATCCATTCAACGAAGCAACTAAAGATCTACAAGGTAAAGATGTGATCGTTCACATGGCTATTTACGACGACCGAAGTTTTGACTGGAAAAGTCTTGGTCGCCCTGTCGATGACCTTATTCGTGAAAAAATAGGTATTCAAAAAGGAAGCGGCAAGCCACACAGCGAAAAAGTAGGTAAAATTACACGTGCACAGCTCGAAGAAATCGCCGAAGTGAAGATGGATCAACTTAATGCAATTGATATGGACGGTGCAGTGAAAGTTATCGCTGGCACGGCACGAAGTATGGGTGTAGAGGTAGAAGGCTAGTGGCGGGCGAAGGTCTAAGTACGGATGTATTAGTAGCAGCTGCTATTGAAGCGAGCCAACCAGATATTACAGCACAGTACGAAGGTCTTTCAGGTCAGGATAGGGCTGAGCAAGTTGCCCTAGACGCACTTGAACAGCACGTATTTGCTACAGATATAGCTGAGCGCCACGCACTACATATAAGTGAACAAATGGAAACATTGCTTATTAAACAGGCGGTTAATGCGGCCGTTGCACAGATACCACAGGAATAATTAATAATGTGGGAGGCCTAAAAAGCCGTTCGAACCACGAAAGGAGTCATACAAATGGCAAAGAAAGCAGAACTACTAGAACAAGCGAAGAAACTGAAGCTTGAAGTAACAACTAAAAGCACTATTGCAGAGTTAGAAGCAGCTATCGCAGCAGCTGATGCTCCCAAAGAGGAAGCGCCTAAAAAAGAAGGTGTAGCTAAAGCTGGTAAACGAAGTGAAAAAGCACTCAAAGAAACTGAGGAAAAGCTTGAAAAAGAAGCTCGCAAAGAAGCAGGTGATACCAAGCCAAAAGAAGGTTCTGAAGCTCCTGCGGAGAAAAAGGGCCCTAAGCCTGTTACTCGTCCACTCGTCGAACGACGCGGCAAGAAGTACCAAGAGCTTGCTAAGCTAGTAGAAAAAGAGAAATTATACGCTCTTACGGATGCTCTTGAGCTTGCTAGCAAGACAAGCCCTAGCAAATTTGACGCATCTGTTGAAATACACGTACGTTTAGGAGTTGACCCTCGTCAAGCTGACCAAAACATTCGTTCAACAGTAAGTCTTCCTCACGGAACAGGTAAAACTATACGCGTAGCAGTATTCGCACCTAGCGACCAGCACGAAGCGGCTAAAAAAGCTGGCGCTGATGTCGTAGGAGAAGACGAGTTCTTGCAACAGCTCGACAAAGAAGAAATCAACTTCGATATTCTTGTTGCAACTCCTCAGTTTATGCCACGTCTTGGTAAATACGCTCGAGTACTTGGCCCACGTGGTCTTATGCCAAACCCAAAGAGCGGAACTGTGTCTGCAGATGTAGCCAAAGCAGTGAAAGAAGCTAAAACTGGTAAGATTGAATACCGTGTTGATAAGCAAGCGATTGTACACGTTGCTATCGGTAAAGTATCTTTTGGTAAAGATAAGCTACAAGACAACGCAAAGGCATTCTTAGACAGCCTACAGTCTCAAAAACCAACTAGCCTAAAAGGTACCTACGTGCACACTATTACTGTGAGCACTACACAAGGACCTGGCATCAAAGTTACTGTTTAGATCTCTTACCAAAGCGTAAATCTAATATAAGGCTTCCTCAGTAAAAATATAAGACGTCGAGGCTTACCGAGCGGTTTGATAAGGTGAGTATGCTGATGCACGACAGTCTTCATGACCGAAGCAGGCGCTCTAGCGTATACGTTATAGCGCTTTTCTTCGTACTCGCTAATAATTTCTACAAACTCTACGGCAGCTTCTTTTGGTAGTTTGCTCAGACTATCTGTATGTTTTTTTGGAACTATCATTAAGTGATCTTCAACTCGTTGACTATCCCATAGTGAATAGCCAAATATATTTCGAATTACTTTAAAATGCTTTGTCTCGGCAATAAACTGCTCCGAGCTTTTATCAATCAAACAAAACACACATCCAGTTGGTTTTGGTGTGTTTTTTTGGTATTTTCTGTATTCTTTTACTTCTTTTCTAGAACGTGTAGCTGTCATTCATTTTATATTAGCATGTCATTGCATAAATTTGCTATAATCGCTGTAAACAGGGTGTAGAAAGGCTAAATGGGGTATGAGAAAGAAAACAGAAACAGTCGATGACCAACTAGTACTGGTCCACGAGGCTGCAGTGGCAGAAAACAAAGACAAACTTTTCACTGTGTATGGCGATACACTTCACGCTAGCGACCGTATACAGTATCCAGAAGCTGAAAATGTTTCAGATGTTATAGAGACAATTGCAAGGTTTAAACTTCAGGGCGGATTTGTAGCTATGGTCGATGGTGCGTTTGACGTCCCGCATCCGCAGCACGAATGGTACTTGCGCCACTGTCGTTTGGCTGCAGCAGAACAAATGCTAATAGCCGAAGGACATCCAACTTCGAACTACATGCTTCGCGGTGCCGTTGAGAGCGACAGGATAAAACTTATAGTCACTCTAGATGCCGACGCAAAGATTAACCGCAAAAAAGGCGGCAACCCTGAAAAAGGCGGTGTGCCTCGACCGGTCTATCCGTGGCAAGCGCGTGCCGATCGCTTAGCTGGGTACATGTTTAACGGCCAATCATCTCAATACCGACCAGTAGTAGACCTAGTGACAGTTGAAGGCGACGACAACCATGTTGACACTCCACTAGAGTCTTCGCTTACTCTAGCTGAGCATTTAGCTGACAATGGGCTTCTTGATTGCCTCGTTATCTTTGGCGAGCACCAAGATGCTGTCGCCCAAGCTGAGTCTATGTTCATTACTCCTATAGTTATCCCTGAGGGTTTGGTATATGAATGCGACCCTCGAACCGGAGAGCCGTGGCATAGCAGTACTATCATTAAAAGTATGCAAGGCGTCGCAGTAAAAACTGCCTTACAGTAATATTTTATAAATACCCGTTTGTAGGGTAGAATGGACATTAATGAATAGTGTGGTGTTCGGCTCTGAGTCTAATGTGGAGATGCGTAATATCTCTGGCTTAAAGAGCTTGGAAAAAATGGTACAAGAATGGAAAGAAGCTGGTCATAGAATCGTGCTCGTTTCAGGTTCTTGGGATCTTATTCACGAAGGACACGCACTCTACCTAGAAAAAGCGAAATCTTACGGGGATATTTTGATTGTTGGTGTCGATAGTGACAAAAAAATCAAAAAACGCAAAGGCCTCGGTCGCCCTGTAGTACCACAAGACGAAAGGCTTCGTATGCTTTCACATCTTCGTTCAGTTGACGTAGTCATTCTCAAAGAGCACACAGACCCTAAGTGGTCACTCATTGCGACTGTCAAACCAGATGTACTCGTAGCCACTAAAGAAACCTACTCAAAAGATGACATCAAAAAACTAGAAAAAGCACATGCAACAAAAGTATTAGTTCATGAACGTATGGCCACAACGAGTACCAGCGCACGTCTAAGACTGGTACAAATAGACCTAGCTAGCAAGCTTTCTCAGAAGCTTTCAGAAAAACTACCAGGCATGATAGACGAAGTCATAGCCCAAGCTGTAAAAACCAAAAAAGGTAAATAGCGGTGGCTAACAAGGCTGTCATAGCTTATATCCCTGCGCTGCATGCTGGATATAAAAAGCTGTTTGAACAAAACAGAGGTACAATCCTCTATATTGCAGGTCAAACTATCATCGATAGCTTTAGGCCTATCCAAAAAGATATCCGCGCACTCGATCCGCAATCTATAAAAAAAGCCATTGAAAGTTGGAATATATTTTCATCAATAGAAATAATACAAATTGACGGACTACAATCACTAAATAATGCAGACCAAGACATTGTTATGCCAGACGAAGACATTAGCCATGAACTAGCGCATAACCATCTAAAACAAGCTAATATACAGTTTTCGCCAATATTTCTGCGTTGGGATCGTCGAAAAAGTAATGCAACTGATGAAGTAACGGCTGACCTGACTATTTCAAATGAAGATTTCGATAAAGCTGCTATGAATAACGCGTACAAAGAGTCGAAGAAAAGCTCAGACATATGGCGGCGAGTCGGTGCCGTGCTTTTAAAAGACGGCAAAGTTGTATCTGTTGCCCACAACCAATCAACACCAACACTGCATTCCGCCTCAACACTAGGAGATCCACGGAATAATTACAATAAAGGCACCGACATAGATAAATCTATTTTTATACATGCAGAAGCTAAACTAATAGCCGAAGCTGCCAAAAATGGTACGAAACTAGATGGAACTGATATGTATGTAACAACTTTTCCATGTCCAACATGCGCAAAGTTAATTGCATTTAGTGGTGTAAAGAAACTATTATTTGTAGAAGGTTACGCAATGTTAGACGGAGAAAACTTACTAAAAACACACGGAGTACGGCTAATTAAGGTCGACTTGCCAGTACCGCAAGATCTAGAGGCGACTGCTCCATATCCTGAAAAATAAAACAGCCGCGTCTCAGGTTTGCTTGATTGCAATCCCAAAACGCGGCTTTTGATCTACTTCCTGGCTTTGTTGGACAGCTTCGCCCGAATAGGCGTCGCTTTTCCACCCTGCTTGAAGGCACGCCAGCGATCGATGAGCTCTCGGAGGTCATCAATCTCTTCGATGGTGTCATCTCCGTGCGGAAGCAACATCTCGATTGACCGCATGAGCTCGATTTCGTGCTCACTGAAGTCTTCGATCGTCACTTCCTTGCCGTCACTCGCGATGATGTGAATATGCAAGTGCTCAACCGTTGCAGAGTTGTACTGGCGATCTCCCGTACGAATCAGAACACTGTATGAGTCGAGATCAAACTTGTCGACCACAGACTCAATCGCATCGAACAGATCCGTCATTTCCTCCGATCTGAGACTCGTCAGATTGGTGTGATGATGAGCTGAAGCCAGCATGATGTGATACGCAGACCCAGCCAAAGGCGAGGGGTTGTGCCACACGTGCCAATTACCCGACCAAACAATTGACGTAGGGTCGTCGCTGAAATCAATCAGCCACTCACCATTTGTTTTTTCAAACCGTGGTGAACAGAAAGGGCATTCGCCACTGTCTACTGCATCTTGCATCAGGGCTGCCACTTCCGGCGTACGTGCACCGTCAACCCTTCCAACGCCGTCGCGTTCTTTCAGTTTGTTAGCCAAATATCAGCTCTCCGAAGTTGTATTTTTAAGGTGTAGAACTGTAGTACTATAGCACTATTATTAGTTTTTGGGAAGAGAACTCATTCTAAACCTCACCGTATTGTCAGACTTATCTCCAACTACTATGTGAGCATGTAGATGTTCAACACTCCCGCCGTTATAGCTCATATTGCCAACACGCATGCCAAGTGCAAAGCTTTCGAGCTCGAAATCTTTTTCTACCCGAGCTACAACATTCATAAAGTCTACCCGCGCTTCGGCAGACATCTTTTCCATACGTTGTATATGTTCTCGACTAACGAGCAGCAGGTGAGTAGATGTGTGTTCGTATGGATAATCATTTTTTGCGACTATCCAATGATCTGTTTCAAATTCTATAGGATTGTCGTGGTGCTCTATGAAATATTCAGGGCAAAATGCACAAACACCACTTTCAGCCAGCTTTTTCATTTTTTCTATCTGTTCTGGAGTTCTCCCAGCATCAATATTGTATTTACCCACGAAGTTTTTCCTTCTCATAAGTTACATAGCTGTAGTCATGCTCATTTTTTTCATCTTTTGAGTGAGCTTCTCGGCTAACTTCTTTCCACTCAGTAGTGATTTCTGGGAAAAATGCATCACCGTCAATCTCTACATCTACTTCGGTTGCATATATTCTGTCGGTGTAAGGCATCAATGCTTCGTATATCTGTTCACCACCAATAACAAATACTTCTTTATCGGCTGGCAGCTTTCCTACTAGTTCTTCAACAGAAAGGCATATCTCTACACCTTCAGCTTCAAACTCACTGTCTCGGGTTAGTACAATACTATGACGGTTAGGTAGAGGCTTTCCTATTCTGGCTATTATAGAATCGAAAGTTTTTCTACCCATTACTACAGTATGATCTGTTGTTAGCTCTTTAAATCGTTTTAAATCAGCAGGTAAATACCACGGTAGGTCGTTTTGCTTACCGATAGTGCGGTTCATCGCCATGGCTACAATTGCACTAACCATTAGGCTGCTACCGGTATTCCTTTAATTGCAGGATGTGGGTCGTAATCAGTTACCTCAAAGTGTTCGCCACGAAAATCATGTATATCAGTCACTTTTTTGCCCTCGCTGGTCAGTTGAACCGTTGGGAAAGGCTTTGGATCGCGAGCTATAACTTCTTTTATATGTTCTATTTGATCTTCATATATATGTGCGTCCGAAATAGTATGCACGTATTGTTTGGCTTCATAGCCAGTTAAATGCTCGAGCATAAGTGCCAGAGCCGCATATTGAATCATATTTGAAGGTACACCAATTGGAACGTCTCCTGAGCGCTGGAACATATGAAGGTACAAGCCACCGTCGATTACTCGTACGTGTATCCAGCCATGACAAGGTGCTAAGGTCACTTTTTGCTTCTTTCCCTCACCACGTACGATATATTGCGGTATCCATGGTGTCACAAAGTGCGTTCGAAGCTCTGGCAACTCCTTGATTTGCTCTACTAGGTGCTTAAACTGGTCAAAAGTACCGCCGTCAGCAGTTGGAAAATCATGAAAAGCAGCGCCGTATGATCCTGGGCCAATATCACCAGGCTCCAAGCCTCGTTTTTGGCTTTTTTCAGCAGTTGTCCATTGATCCCACCACATTACTCCGTATTCAGCTAAGCCTTCACGGGTTCGCACACCATTCATAAATGCACAAAGCTCATCTATAGGTTTACGCCAAAATCCGGCAACGCTACGTTCGGTAATGATAGGGAAGCCGTTTTCGAGGTCGAAATGCATTTGCTGGCCAATCAATGTTTTAGCCGCTGGTCCTTGGCGAGTAGGTGAAAATACACCTTTTTCTAGGATATTTCTTAGCACATCTTGATACTGTCTGTCTGGACGCCGCTTGGCAACTGGCAAATACTTCATACACCTCCGTTTTCGTTCAATTACTATTAGTATAGCAAATACCAGCATTGCATCTATATAAAATTGACTAAATATGTTTATTCTGTTAAAGTAAGTATTAACTTCGTTAAGCTACGGCTTTGAAGTAGCTTAACAAATCAAGAACAACAAGGATTCCGTCAAAACTACTTGGGTAAAGCCCAGATAGGATGTGCAGTATGGATGAAGCACCGCATTCGATCGTCACGGTCGAACTGCCGCGTAGGATGACAGGTGAAGAAATTGTTCGCCATATCAAACACGTTGTCGAAAGTTCAGATCGAACGTCCTTCGTAGACGAGGTTGGACAACAAGATGGAGAAACTCACTCAATCTGGCGTTACGGCTCGATCCCGACTATGCAGAGCAAAGTCATGCCAGGTGACAACAGTGAACAGTTCTTTCGTCCGGAGTGGAGCTACTCAAGCATTCAGGTAATGGACGAGGAGATAGGCGTCTCACGCCTAGCTCTGTGGTCGCCTGAGGACTACGTGAAGGCTGTAAATGCTTTCGCTGAAGAGCTCGATGAGTACTTCAAGTCGCAATGCTCGGTTACAGCCGGCGGTTAAGCAAGAGGCGGGTGCAAATGCGTTAATACGTGTTTGTACCCGCCTATTTTATTTGTATTTATAAGCATTTGACAGATTGAAACCTGTTTGATAAGATAGTTTGTGAACATTACCCGAAGACAGTAGCGGTCGAAAGACTTAATAAGCTACCGAGGAGTAAACAATTAGACATGTTAGTCTTTGGTAATGCGAGAATCAAAGACTTTTTTATTTGTAAAAAGTCGAGATAAAGGTCGATAACTAAACAGGAGTCATATTTACATGGCAATCACAAAAGACAAGAAAAGCGAATTAGTTGCAGAACTAGCTGAGCTATTTTCAAACGCAAAGACTGCTGTTACTGCAAAGTACACAGGCCTTAGCGTTCAAGATATGCAGGAGCTTCGAAAAGTTGCTCGTGAAAACGGAATCGTTATAAAGGTTGTAAAAAACCGTCTTGTTCGCGTAGCTCTATCTCAAAACGATAACTACAAAGACGCAGACACATCACTGTTGACCGACCAACTACTTTACGCATTTAGCGCTGAAGACGAAGTTGCACCAGCTCAAGTACTAGCAAAGTTTAGCAAAACTCACACCGACCTTCAGTTGGTTTCAGGTTACAGCGACGGAGCAGCACTAGACACAGCGGCAGTTGTAGCACTAGCTAGCTTACCTACAAAAGATCAACTACGTGGACAATTCGTTAGCGTATTGTCTGCACCACTCAGCCAATTTATGGGTGTTGCAAACGGCGCACAACGTGGATTCACACAAGTACTAGCCCAAAAGGCAGAACAAGGATAATAAGAGGAGAATATTATGGCAGATACAGAAGAAATCAAATTGAACGCAGCTCAGAAGAAAATCGTTGACGAGCTAAACAAACTTTCAGCTCTAGAGCTTTCTCAGGTTGTAAAACACCTAGAAGACGAATGGGGTGTTAGTGCAGCAGCTCCAGCAGCAGTTGCAGCAGCTCCAGCAGCTGGCGGTGACGCTGGCGGAGACGCAGCAGAAGAGAAGACTGAGTTTACAGTTACTCTAAAAGACGCTGGCGCACAAAAAGTTGCAGCTATTAAGGCTGTAAAAGAAATCACCGGCCTAGGTCTTGGTGAAGCTAAAGCAATCGTTGACGGCGCACCAGCACCAGTCAAAGAAAACGTTAGCAAAGACGAAGCAGAAAGCGCAAAGAAACTTCTAGAAGAAGCTGGCGCAACAGTTGAATTAACTTAATTTAACTTTACGTTTCAATATAAATACCCGTTCGTAATGAGCGGGTATTTGCTTTTTAACTAATTTTTTATTATAATATACCTCAGTACAAAGGCATTTTGTTTTTGTAAGGAAGGGCGCCGCAGGCGTCTTTTGAATTCGACAGAAAGAATCGATATGCCTATCGACCAAAGGTACCAGAAAGTTAAGTGTGATGACTGTGGTAGGGATTATCAATGCCTACCTAGCGACGACTACTACAAACGACCTGGCGGTGAACTCGTTGAATCTGATGGCATCATCACGGGCGGTGTATGTGAAAAATGCCTGCTCAAGGGTGAGGGCATCACAAAACCGATGATTTCGTCGACAAACAATTAGGACAGAGAGGTGTCTTGATGGCTAAAGTCAAGGAATTAAAAGAGCCCATCCCGCCAGATACTGCATTCATTATCTGGGACAAGCTAACCGGTGAAGCTGTAAGTGCGGGCTTGCTGTTATCACAGCAAGGTACATCCAACTTTTGGCAAATACTTTCAAAAGATGGATATACAGGAATCGACTTAGAACAGTTCACCAACACACGATACCTCATTCTGGACGGTCGTCATTACGACGAAAATCCAGACGAGCTTTTCGAACTTCCCCGCGTACCACGCATCGACATCAAGTAGTCGCAACTGGGCAGGGTGAAGACTCTGTCCTTGCGACCAAAGTTATTAATATAAGTTTAATGATTTTGGTTGTAAAGGTATAAATCAAAATATTGATTTTTGCGAGAGAGTGTTATACTGTATGTACAATAACTGAGGACAGGTGACTGTATGGAAAAAGATTCACAGCCGGTAAAAACCGAACTACAGCAACTAATTGATAGTATTGATAGAAATGGCGAAGATTGGCCAATGATTCTGCACTGGAGGGATGTAATTCAACGTAAATTCTTAAAAAATGCAATGTCAGATATGCCAAATGAGCTAGATAGTGAGGAATTTAATGATTATCTAGACCATGCATCTAAGTGCGCTCATGACATTTTAGAAAACCCCGAAAGTCTTACAGAGGAAGAGATAAAGATAATACTAGTTGGAATTTTATCCAGTGAATGGGATAAAAAGGCAGAAATCGTCCAAGCAAATATTGAGCTAGGATCTCAAGCAATTAAGCACGCAAAAGACAGTATAGTTGTTGCACACTAAAAATTTTACAACGATTTTCTAGCCACCCCATATTTTGTTGTGGAAAAGAAAACTGTTGACTAAATAGGGGTGCAAGTGGTATTCTGCGAAGTGATAGAAATAAGTCAAAAACAGACAGATAGGAACATGCGAGTACATGTCTGAATTACCAGAAAAACAAGTAAAAAGACTCAAAAGTCTTATTCAAGATGCTGAGACAAACTTAGCTGCTGCCAAAGAACTCCTCATAAGTATCGTAGGCGACGATGATTCCGCTATGCCACGCGTTAGCGCTGAAGAAGTAGCAGGTAAAGTAATCGAAGGTGTTTTCGATGGTCAGAGTATGATCGGCCCAGACGGCAAAACATACCCAGTACCAGCGAACTATGCAAGTAAATCAAAACTAGTTGAAGGTGACATCCTAAAGCTTACTATTGCTGACGGCGGAAACTTCCTCTACAAGCAAATTGGTCCAGTACCACGCAAACAAGTCATAGGAACTCTTGTAAACCACGATGGCGGCTACTTTGTAGAAGTAAATGGTGTAGAATACCGCGTACTATTAGCTAGCGTGACATACTTCAAAGCAAGTCTTGGCGACCAAGTAAGTATTGTTGTACCCGAAGACAACCCAGATGCTACCTGGGCTGCAGTCGAAGCAGCACTCTAAATTAATTCTAACTGGGGAACTCAACTTGGCACAATCAAAGCAAGACCGTTTTCTTATATTAGCTGGAAGCCTTATGTTGCTATTCGCTTTTCTTCCAATGATCAACTACCCGCCACCATTTTGGATAGAACAAAACGTTAAATCAAATGCCCGTGACATTGTTAGTAAAGCTTTTGGAAACGAAGCTACAACATCAGAGCTAGAGTCGAAGTACAATACAAGTACCTCCTTCGGCGGACTAAGACATTATGATTACTCGCTACTAATTAATTCCTATTATAGTCCGAACCTAGAGGCTGCAGGTCTTTCTCCCCCTCCACCTGTCTCTGGGAATTCTACTTCAGGAATACCATCGGATGTATACCGTGGAGGTACGGAGTATCCAGGCTGTTCGATAGGCCCTTACCATGGAGATAACTTACCCGCAGGATGGAATTCGGCGTATACCTGGGAACTCTCCTGCTATAAAGAATACGGTTTGCGAATTTTTATCTGGGTTTTTTAACAAATTAAAAACTGTGACCAGACGCTACCTGGACTGCAGTCGAAGCAGCTTTGTAGTACCATATAAGTATTGGTTTTTATCAACCACGTACAAAGGAGCCAGAAATGGCACTTATGATGGAATGCGACGAGTGTGAACATGTGCAACTGGTCGGAATAATTGAAAACGGTCTCCCTGGTGGCTACCCTGACCCACATCAGAAGTGTGAAGAATGTGGTACCGCTGGTCGCTACAGCGCACCTGGAGCAAAGAAGCGATTAAAAGAGCAGGTGCAGGGAATTGTGGATGCGCTTCCCGATCCGAGGGTGGCAGATGCACAAAAACGGCTCGAAAAGCTATTTCCTAAGGATCAATCATGATCTGCCGAGCCTGCGGGCACACACAGACAAGCAAGCTGCTGAAAAATGGCATAGGAGCCAGAATTGTTTGCCGCTACTGCGGGGCAGTCAATTCACTTTTTCACAGCGGACGTCCGAGCGCTTTTGCAAGATTGTTCGGCGCACTCGTACGCAAACAGCCGGCGTGAGGCCACCAAACCTCCGCCGGCTTTTAAAATGCATCATTATAGTAAGAGGCGTATAATATAAGTAGAAGAAACCATAAAAAAGGAGCAGTTATGGACACATATCAAATAACAACAGCACAAGCAACAATGCTTGGTCTACTACTTATATGGGACTTGGTATGGAGAGGGTTCGCACTTTGGCGAGCAGGAGGCAACAGACAAAAAGGCTGGTTTATAGTATTACTCATCGTCAACAGTGTTGGTATATTACCAATCATCTACTTGTTGACCAACAAAGACAACAGTCACAAAAAGTAGTAAACTGATACTATATCAATCACATGGAGGAAATCTATGAATAGCAAAGTAATAATAGCAATCATAGTAGTAGTCTTAGTAGTTATCGGTGGGGGTGCGGCACTTGTTATGGCAAATAATTCCAAAGATGAAGCTAAAAAAGCAGAGACTAGCCATGCTGCAACCGAAACATCTCTTTCAGCACTACAAGCAAAAGGCGAACCTCGAAAATGTACATTTAGTAGTGAAGTCAAAAATGGCACATATTCTGGTACTGCTTACTTTTCTAGCGACAAACAAATGCGAAACGACTACAAAAGCACAGTAAGCGGCACAGAACGTAATGGCGGTATGATTATCACTGGCGATACACAATACTTCTGGAACACAGAGACTAAAAAAGGGTTCAAAACAGCTATCAAGGCGAGCGATACCAGTAAATCTTCAAGCTCATCTAGCAGCTCAAACACTTCACAATCAAGTAGCGATAGCAATGTCGACACAAAAGCAAAATACAACTTCCACTGCGAAAGTTGGACCGTAGACGAATCAAAATTCACCCCGCCTAGCGACATAACTATCCAAGACCTCACACAGGTTATGCAAAATGCCCCAACTTCAAACTAGCTAGGCTGCTTGTTCTTCGAGGCCAAAAGGGATGTCTTGCTCGATTGCATATTCCAAAAACGCAATAGAAACCAAATCATAACGTCCTCTAGCTTCTTCGGGTATTTCAATTACAGGCATTCTAGCATCTTGAGTTATATATGTAATTGCGTGAAAATACAGCCAGTTGCTCGTTTCTTCATCTAGTAATGCTTCAAAAAGCGTAGGCAAAGCCTCTTCGCCCATATCTACAACTCGCCAAAATTCATCGTGATATTCATACTCAGGCCCCGACAGGTGGCCTGTGCGCTCATTTACAGTTTCTGTAAGCTCCAATATATCCGGCTCAGTATCAAATCGCGTACACTGCCCAAAATCTTTCATATATATGTCTCGGCTAGTATATCGTCCCAATTCTTTCATATATTCATTACAACATCAAAAATATTATTTTTCAATACAATGACTTTAAAAAATGCGCCGTTTTATCAACAGGAGTATAATAGAGACGAAAGAGGAGTGTTAATAATGACTAAAAAAACCGAAGAATTCAGCGTAAATGGCGATGATCTGCTAAAAAAGGTAAAAGAAATCATAGCCGAAGGCAACGTACGGCGCATCACAGTTCGCGACAAGAGCGGCAAAAACCTAGTTGAGCTGCCTCTAACTGTTGGCGTAGTCGGTGCAGTACTTGCACCAATCTTGGCAGCAATCGGTGCAATCGCAGCCCTAGTGACTGAATGCACCATACTAGTCGAGCGCGCTGACAAAAAATAGTCTGATTGACTCAGCTGCGTTGGTTATCTATAATCATAACCAATACTTATACGAGGGGAGATCGGTGAGGTTACAACTACGGGTGCGAACTGGCTTGATACTATTTGGTGCACTACTGGCCATACCAGCTTTACTGACTTCATCACCCGCAAACGCCTTTTCTGCATACGGAGCAGGTACTAGCGGCAACCCATACCGCATATCCACCTGTGCTCAGCTACAAGAAATCAACAACGACCTAGATGCGTACTATGTACTAGTCTCGAACATCAACTGTAACGGTTATTCATTTACGCACCTTGGTACTTATGGCGGCACAACATTCACTGGTAGCCTAGACGGTCGCAATCACCGCATAACCAACCTCAACCCCGACGACTACGGGCTATTCGGTGCTATCGGTAGCGGCGCTATTGTCAAAAATATTACACTAACTGGCAGCCTCACAGGCAGTTGGGTAGGTAGCTTTGCGGCCTATGCGGCTGGTGCCGCTCTGACAAACCTACATTCATCCATGACGGTTACCAGCACTGGCTCATATTCAGGTGGTTTAGTAGGCGAGATAACAGGCCCAACTACCCTGAGCGAAAGTTCATTCACAGGCACGCTCAACACCGGCCCTAGCTACAACGGTGGGCTAGTAGGACGAGTATCGAACCCTACCTCAACAGTTTTCAATAGCTAC
Source organism: uncultured Candidatus Saccharibacteria bacterium (assembly GCA_964630185.1). Lineage (GTDB taxonomy): Bacteria > Patescibacteriota > Saccharimonadia > Saccharimonadales > Saccharimonadaceae > JACPYF01. Next base: position 26,524 of record CAZVTQ010000004.1, on the reverse strand, counting down.
ACGGCCGCTACGATCAATGGCGCTGGTCCGTACATGGGGGGTATCGTTGGTGCTCTTTTTGATGGGAATGTCAGCGAGGTATACAGCAACTCCGCAATCGAGGCAGGCGGCAACTCATATGTGGGTGGTATCTCTGGTGCAACACAAAAGACAGTAGCCAACTCGTTCTCGACTAGCACATTTACAAACACTGGCACCTATTATGGTGGTGTTATTGGCTCGAACAATAGTGGAACGTATAGCAACAACTATTATGACCGCTACCTTGCAAATACTGCCAACTGTTACGGCGCCAACGATGCAGGCGCATGTACCGCAGTAAACGCCAGCAACGCCACACCAAACTATTTCAAAAACAACACTACCAACGGGCCGTTCAGTACATGGGATTTTGATGACGTATGGCAAGTCAACTCCGGCTATCCAACCCTCAAAAAAGAAGCTAACTTTGTGAGCCCAACCGTACCAAACCTAGGCGACGCCAACGGTGACAGTACCGACGACGCGTTCCAAGCCTATGTTGGCTCGATCAGCGACACAAACGGCATATTCAGCACTGTCACAGTACCTAGTGCTGGTGGTTGTACACTGGACACTCCAGAATCTACTGCGACTAGTACACTGGCGACCGACACAGGCTTTAGCCCAGTGGTCAATCTAACTGGCTTTACGCTATATTGCCCAACAGCTGGCGCTACCATACCAGTCACGATCATATATGACAAAGTTTATAACACCAGCAAAGCCGTGCTGCGACATTACAACCCAACCACGCACGCTTACACAACCGTTGCAGGCGCAACGTTCGGCACAACCACAATTGGTGGCGTGCAAAAGACTACCGTGACCTACAACATCACAGACGGCGGCGCATATGACACAGACGGCACTGCAAACGGCGCGATCGTAGACCCAGTTGGTATTTCAAACGCTCCGGACGCTCCAAACACAGGCTTCGCCCCACAGCAGTCAAATACGCTAGAAAATATCCTAACCTTCGCCCTCATCACCGCCAGCGTCTTTGCGATAGCCGCAGCTCGTCGTAGCTATGATAGCTAGTCACTAGATTTTCTCTGTTAATAGGAGTAAAATATATCTTAGTATTACAGGGAGTATACAGTGTCAGAAGACCAGAAAAAACAGCTACAAACACAGTTATGGAAAATTGCCAACGAACTTCGTGGCAAAATGGATGCTGATGAATTTCGTGATTATATCTTGGGATTTATTTTTTACAAATATCTCTCTGAAAAGATCGAACTGTATGCCGATGGCCTGTTAAAGCCAGATGGCAAAAACTACCGCAACATCATTGACGACCCAAAGGTCGAACAATATGTAGATGCTATCAAAAAGGCAGCTCTGAGCAAACTCGGCTATTTTCTCAAACCTAGTGAGCTATTTCATCACGTGGCAGCCAAAAGTCCCAACAACGACAATCTTAACGAAGATCTCGAACGCATCCTCAACGCTATAGAATCTAGCACCATGGGAACAGACAGCGAAGAAGACTTCGAACAACTCTTTTCCGAACTAGATCTCAACTCATCCAAACTTGGCAAAACTGTAGGCCAGCGTAACGACCTGATCAGCAAAGTCTTACTACACCTCGACAAGATCGACTTTCAGCTACAAAACAGCAAAATCGATGTACTAGGTGACGCCTACGAATACCTAATCAGCCAATTCGCCAGTGGCGCAGGCAAAAAGGCAGGGGAGTTCTATACACCCCAGGAAGTCTCGCAAATCCTCGCTAGGTTAGTGACAGATGGTAAAAAAGAGCTTAAAAGCGTTTATGACCCAACTTGCGGCTCTGGCTCATTGCTACTTCGCGTCGCCAAATATGTTCAACATGTCGACAGATTCTTTGGCCAAGAGCTCAACAACACCACATACAACCTTGCGCGTATGAACATGATCTTGCACGATGTCCATTACGGTGACTTTGATATCAAGCAAGAAGACACTCTAGAGCATCCACAACATGCCGAGCACCGCTTCGAGGCAATTGTCGCCAATCCACCGTTCAGTGCTAACTGGTCAGCCAGTCCGATTCATCTCAGCGACGAGCGTTTTAGCCAATACGGCAAGCTAGCACCAGCCAGCAAAGCAGACTACGCGTTTATTCAACATATGATCTACCAGCTAGCAGAAAACGGCACTATGGCGGTTGTCATGCCTCACGGCGTGCTGTTCCGTGGCTCAGCCGAGGGCCATATACGCAAATTCCTGATAGAGAACAAAAATTATCTTGACGCTGTCATAGGCCTACCTGCAAATCTATTCTTTGGTACATCTATCCCAGCCAGTATCTTGGTGTTCAAAAAATGTCGAACCAACCCAGATGACGTACTATTTATTGACGCCAGCAAGTATTTCGAAAAAGGCAAAAACCAAAACCGTCTGCGCACCAGTGATATCGATAAAATCATCGACACATACCAGAGTCGTGACACTCAGAACAAATACAGCTACGTCGCTAAATTATCTGAAATTGCAGAAAACGACTACAACCTCAACATCCCACGCTACGTCGACACATTCGAAGAAGAGGAAGAAATCGATATCGATGCCGTAGTAGCCGAAATCCGCAAACTAGATAAAGAATCATCAGAAATCAACGCAAAAATAGCCAAATACACCAAGGAGCTCGGCATTCAATCGCCGTTTTAGGGAATAAGAGGAGAGTTTATGGATGATCAAACTTCAAAAATAGTAGCTCAGACGATTGCAAACCTTGCAGAAATTACTACTCGCAATACAATGGGAGCAATTTCTGACAAAATCAAAAAGGCAAAAGCAGGTGCAGATAAAAATAAAACGATCAAAGAGCTAGAAGAAATGATCAATAGCTTGCTCAATGACAAAATAGAACTCGAACGCATATCTAAAACCCTTGAGAATGAGCTAGTATCACAGCAGATATCAGATGATGATATCGCCTTTATTGTAGATTCTATTGTTCCTCTTGTAAAAGAACTTACAAAAGGGGATGCAAAACAGCAAGAGTACATTGGATACATTGAAAAGCTTCTGTCAAAAGAGTCGCTCAAAGTCATGCAGCTTGTTGGTTTTAACTACAGAGAAGCAATCGGCGGACCTTTAACAAATCTTTGTGCAGATGCAATCAAAAAACTATCGTCAAATTCTACTGATCAAAATGAGATAGGTGTAGCCACATTAAAAAATCAAACGGCCTTGGCGCAGCTGTCTGCCGACCCAGAAGCCTTTAATCGCTTTGCCAGACTACTAGGCAGAGAAGATCTAGTGAGTGAAGTAAAGAAGGTAATCAAGAGTAATGATGACTCAAACAACTAAAGCTACAGTGCCGAAGTTGCGGTTTGGGGAATTTACTGATGGGTGGCACGTTAAAAAACTTGGAGATGTTGCGAAATTTACAAAAGGTAAAGGCGTATCAAAAGATGATATTTCTAGTGACGGCAATACTGAGGCAATCAGATACGGCGAGCTATACACAAGATACGATGAAGTTATCGATGAAGTTTATTCAAAAACAAAGCTCGATTCGAAAAGCCTTGTTTTAAGTAAGCAAAACGACGTTATTATTCCGGCATCTGGCGAAACAAATATCGACATTGCTACTGCATCTTGTGTTCTAAATAGCGACATCGCATTAAGCGGTGATATAAACATAATTAGGACTGATAATAATGGTATTTTCCTCGCCTATTATTTAAACAATGCAAAAAAGTTAGATATAGCAAAGCTTGCACAAGGCAATTCGGTTGTTCATCTCTATTCTTCTGGGCTGAAGTCGTTAAAACTCAACCTTCCTGCAAAACCAGAGCAGGAGAAGATTGCGGGGTTTTTGACGGTGGTTGACGAGCGAGTGGAGCTGATGCAAAAACGTGTCGACCTACTAAAAAAATACAAAAAAGGAATGATGCAAAAAATCTTCAACCAAAAAATCCGATTCAAAGATGATAATGACAACGCCTTCCCAGACTGGCAACAGAAAAAGATTAGTGATATTTTAAAAGAAAGAAAGCTCTACGCACCAAAAGATGGGACCTATGAGCACATCTCTCTCACGACCGCTGGTGTCGTACCAAAAAGCGAGCGATATGAGCGAGACTTCTTAGTTTCATCTAACAATAAACGGTATCGCCTCACCAAACTTAATGATATATGCTACAACCCTGCAAACCTGAAATTTGGAGTAATTGCCCGTAATAAATATAAACAAGGTATTTTTTCTCCGATTTATGTAACCTACGAGGTGAAAAACGCAAACGTAGATTTTGTTGAATATTTAGTGACTCGCAGAGATTTTATTGAATATGCCCGCAAATATGAGGAAGGTACCGTTTACGAGAGGATGGCAGTTAATCCAAATGACCTAGCAAAACTAGATATACTACTACCACATATCGAAGAGCAGCAAAAAATCGCCAAGTTCCTGACCAGCCTAGATGATAAAATTAAAGCAGGAGAAGACAAGCTAACCCAAGCAAAAAACTTCAAAAAATCATTACTACAAAGGCTGTTCGTTTAAAAAGTTTTGTTCTATAACTCTAATACCAACAGGCGATATAGTTATCTCCCCGGTATTAACATTCAGATGTAATAGATTTTCATTATGCATACGACGAAGAACTCTCTTCAAATTGTCACTTCTTGTTTCGGTCCAAGTTGCCATTTCTTTTACGGAGACAGGCTTCGTGGTTGCATATAGTAGATGAAGCACCTGTTTTTGCTTATTCTTGTTATCCTGAAGAACTCGCTTAATCCCGTCGACCTCCCAAACATATGGTAGTGTACGCTCTGTCAGCGTTTCGACGGCTTGGTTTGCCACCCGTACATCTGTTTTGTGCAAGATACGTATTAACTCTGCCATAATCCATTTTGCCATATGAATAACAACTGTAGCGTCCATGTAATTTGGGTCGACATCCCCATAGGCGTGTCCAACACTGCGATGATTGCGAATGTCATATAAGGCAATGAGAAGTCTCGGTAATGTAAGACGTATAGAATCCTTGTCGTAGGTTATAGTAGTTGGTATATTCGCTAATTGTGTGCATAACTGATCAAAACGTGAAATGCGATTTAAGCTCGTTGGATAAGTACCCTCCAAATGGCCTTTTACAACCCAATATACAACTTCTGCAAATTTTGCTCCGTCAAGTTCAGCAGGTTCCCAACGGTTTTCTTGGTAGTTTTTCACAACCTTGCGATATTCCTTTAGTAAGCTATCCCTTAGTGAAGACGGTAATTGGGCAAAAAGTTGATCCTCGTCGAGCTTCAATTTAGATATCTTCCTCTGCGCTTGACATGTCGTGTGTGACGTAGTTCTTACCAGCGATACCTAATTCGATCGCCCCTCTGTCCCTTGAATCAATCCAGTGTTTGGTGCTTGAAGTATACTGAAGTGAGTTTGCAATATCATTCGGTATGCGCCAATTTCTATCTTCGTAGCAAGTGACTATCTGCTCCAAAGTTGCCGTTTTTTGTTTTAGCACGTTGATAAGATAAAACACGGCAACAACATTTTTCTCGTCATTATTAGTTGGATTCTTCTGCTTAACAAAGTCTGCGAAGGAAAGTGTAGATTGTGGACGCAAATTCAACTTACGGTCTGCTTGAATCACTTTTGTAGCACGCTTTTTCTTCATTTTTGTAGGCCCACGAGGCGTTATGTCGGTACTACCTTGCTGAACAATCTCTTTCGTTGCTTCGTCTACTTGACTACGGGCTGCAGCTTTTACCCCAAGCGATTCAAGTATTGTTGAGAAAGCAAGCTTCTGAACTTCCTGAGACGTAAAACTATTAACAACTTCAGCAATTTTTGGTAGCTTTTCTATTAGATCATCAAAACTAACATTAGTCATCAGTTACTTCCTTTCCTAGCTCGTTTTTTATGTATGTCTCTCCTGTTGCAGTTAGTGACCAGGCTTTTTTACCATCTTTCTTAGAAGAATCTTCCATAATATAACCCTTTGCTATATTTTTATTAATCATGTCATTTATATTAGTAGGGGCCTTTTCTTTTGCTAGCCTAAAAAGGTTTGAAATATCATCTACATTGAATGAGGAGTTACTGATTTCACTCTCGTAATAATATGCAAGAAGAAGTGTTTTTTGATGAGTTTTTAGTTTAGGGTATTTAAGGAGTAATTCTTTCGGAGCGATACTTTTTAGTGATCTCGCGCTCTGTTCTGCCAACATTTCTCCCGCTAGTTGCTTTTCTATAGCATTAACTCTATTCTCTAGCTCTTTAATCTGTTTTTGAGCATCCATATTACACAACCCCCGCAGACATGCGATTAATAATGTCATTCATTCTGTAGTTCGGAATAAAATATTTACTACCATTCGCTTCTTTTTTAATCTTACGCATATCGTACAATTTTTTTATTGATGACTTGATGCTGCCTTCTGGCATGATGTCCATTTTGATTAATTCTGACGGTGTTAGTCCTTCGGGTATATCAAATATCAAAAGCCTCGCTTTAGAAGCTAGTAAAATTACCTCAACTTTGCCATCGTTTGATACAATTGAGTTAAAGGCGTCTAAAAGACTAATCTCTTTAGTATCCTTGTCGAATTGCACATACGGCGTTAGAAATGACGCCAGTTTGCTCCTATCAATTGCGCGTGTGTCACTTGCTACAAGAGCAGATAGTGGGTCGCTTTGAGTGGGTTTGTTCGTTTCAGACATAGATATTATTCCTCCTTTGATTATAGAACTTATTATACACCATACCTGAACTAATGTTCAAGTATTTTTTGGCTTATATCTGTAAAATTACCTATGACGTCAAAAATAATAGTGGTTGTAGTAACGCTACTTGTCAGTTTAAACAAACTCACTAGTCATATTATCTACTCATCATACAAAATTATATCTGTTATCAGTATACTACGATAATTTATGAATGAGGCGTATCAATCTGCTACGGTAATTTTATAATCTTGGTTAACTTTATCGATTGCATAACAGGAGTAGATAGTTGAGACGAAGTAGTTTTCATGGTCAAGAATAATAGTTCAAGACCTGATCCTAAAGATAGATGGTGAGTAAAGAGTGCTATTTAGAAGAACAGCCTCACTCATTTAGCTGTTATAATGGGTAGGACTTACAAAATACTAATAAAATGATAATTCACGTCCATGACCACACAATCTGAGCAAACACTAGAAAACAACCTCATCACTCAACTAGAGTCGATGAAATATGAACGTGTAGAGGTACCTGATGAGCCTGCGATGGTGGCAAACTTAAAAATCCAGCTAGAGCTACATAACGAAACTACATTCAGTAGCAGCGAGTTCGAACGAATACTAAACCATCTAAACAAAGGCGGTGTGTACGACCGAGCCAAAACCCTGCGTGAAAAGATGAGCCTGACACGTGACGACAATACGCATAAAAATATCGAATTTATAAACAGTAAAAAATGGTGCCAAAACAGATTCCAAGTCACCAACCAAGTCTCACAAGAAGGCAATTATCAAAACCGCTACGATGTCACAATACTGATCAACGGCCTGCCGCTGGTACACATAGAGCTAAAACGACGTGGCATAGAGCTAAAAGAAGCCTTTAACCAAGTCAACCGCTATCGCAAACACAGCTTTGCCAGCAGCTATGGTTTGTATCAATACGTACAGCTATTTGTGATCAGCAACGGCAACAACACCAAATATTACAGCAATACAGTTGGCTACGGTAACAGCAAAAAGGAATCATTCAAATTCACTAGCTACTGGGCAGACAACGACAACAACAAAATCACCGAGTTGTCAGATTTTGCCAAAACATTCCTAGATAGATGCCACGTGGCAAAAATGATCACCAAATACATAGTACTGACAACCGACAAAACACTGCTAGCACTGCGACCATATCAGTACTATGCAGTCGAAGCCATCGCCGACAAAGTGGCCGACAGCAACGAGGGTGGGTACATTTGGCACACCACAGGTAGCGGTAAGACATTGACGTCGTTCAAGGCTAGCCAGATAATCATGGAAGACCCGAGTGTCTACAAAGTAGTCTTTGTGGTAGACCGCAACGATCTGGATAACCAAACTATCCGTGAATTTAACAGCTTTGCCTCTGGCAGTGTCGACCCAACAACCAACACCAAAAACTTGGTCAAACAATTTACCAACTCCGATAACAAACTGATCGTTACCACTATCCAAAAGCTCAACACCGCAATCTCTCGTGAACGCCACGCGCTAAAGATGGATGAGCACCGTGACAAAAAGATCGTATTTATCTTTGACGAATGTCACCGCAGCCAGTTCGGCGAAACCCACAAACGTATCACTGAGTACTTTGGCAACTATCAGATGTTCGGCTTTACTGGCACACCGATCTTTGCCGACAACGCTGGCAAAAATATCCTAGGCAAGCGTACTACTAAAGACTTGTTCGGTGAATGTTTACACAAATATGTCATAACAGATGCTATTCGTGACGAAAACGTCTTGAAATTCTCGGTCGAATACGTCGGTAAATACCGAGCAAAAGACAGCATCAACGAAGTTGATATAGAAGTGGAAGACATCGATCGCAAAGAATTAATGGAATCACCAACACGTCTAGAAAAAATTGCGGATTACATCATAGCTAACCACAATAAAAAAACTCATAGTCGAGATTTTACTGCGATGTTTGCAATCAGCAATGTCGATACACTGACAAAATATTATGATCTACTGCGAGCCAAAAAACAGGCAGGTGAACACAATCTGCGAATCGCCACTATATTTAGCTACGGCACGAACGAAGATGACAAGGATGCCGACAGTATGTTGGATGATGATCCACAGCTGAATCTGTTTGACCACGTCAACCAACATAGTCGTGACAAGCTGGAAAGCTATATAGGTGATTACAACGAGATGTTTGGTACTAGCTACAACACACGTGACAGCGATAGCTTTTATAATTACTATCGCAACATAGCTGATCGTGTAAAAGCTCGAGAAATCGACGTACTACTAGTAGTAAATATGTTCCTGACAGGTTTTGATAGCAAAACCCTCAATACTCTGTATGTTGATAAAAATTTGCGGTACCACGGACTGTTGCAAGCATATAGTCGTACCAATCGCATATTGAACGAGACGAAATCACAAGGAAACATTGTCGTTTTTCGAAACCTAAAAAAGGCGACAGACGAAGCACTAGAACTTTTTGCCAATAAAAACGCACGTGAAGATATATTCCTGGAGCCATACGGTGACTATCTGGCGAAGTTTAATGAAAAACTAACAGAACTGCGTACATTAGCGGCAAGTCCAAGTGATGTTGATAATCTAGTAGACGAAGAGCAAGAACTGGCTTTCGTACAAAACTTTCGCGAGCTTCTGCGGCTAAAGAATGTCTTGGTTTCGTTTGCTGATTTTGATTTTGCTGATACTGCGGTAGACGAACAGACTTTTGAAAACTACAAAGGAAAATACTTAGATATTCATGACAAGGTAAAGCAAGAACATGAGAAAGAGAAGGTATCGATACTAGAAGATGTTGATTTCGAACTAGAACTAGTACGGCGTGATGAAGTAAATGTGAGTTATATTTTGCGTTTGATCTCACAAATGGTCGGCGCAGACGAAGCAAAACGGAGTGAAATCAGCAAAACCATCGCTGATAACATGTCTAACGATCCAACTCTGCGAAGCAAGCGAGAACTAATAGAGAAATTTATCGAAAGTAACTTGCCAAATATAACAGATAGTAGCGATGTAGAGGGCGAATTTGACCGATTCCGAAGCGAGCAGCAACTAAAAGCATTCCAAAAAATGTGTGAAAAAGAAGGGTTAGATGCTGAAAAAGCTCAGGCGCTACTAGACCGCTATATCTTCAGTGGACGAATGCCACGAGATCACGATTTGGACGAAGTATTAGTTGCTCAACCTAGTGTCTTGGAGCGCGAAAACATAGTAACGCGAGTCAAAACCAACATAACAAAGTTTATAGAAACATTTATCGAGGGAGTCTAGGGACTTCTAAGCCCAGTGTTATAATAAAAACATAAGCAAAGGGGCGAGTTATGCAAAAGATCACAGCAAATTTATGGTTCGATGGTAACGCAAAGGAAGCAGTTGATTATTATGTGTCGGTATTTCCAGGCAGCAAAATAACATCTACCGAATATTATCCGAAAACAGCCGAGGAAGGTCTGGCGGACTTTCAGCAAAATTTGGCTGGCGATGTACTGTCTATCGAGTTCGAACTGAGCGGAGTGCCATTTGTCGCTATCAACGCAGGATCAGAGTTTAAATTTACCGAAGCAACCTCATTCTCAATCAGTTGCAAAGACCAAGCCGAAATCGACTATTACTGGGAAAAGCTGTCAAAAGTCCCTGAGAGCGAACAATGTGGCTGGTGCAAAGACCAATACGGCCTGAGCTGGCAAGTCGTCCCCGAAAACATGGGCGAGCTAATGCAAAAACCAGATGCATTCAAAAAAATGATGCAGATGCACAAACTGGTCATTGCTGATTTTTAACTTTTCTTATAGTACCTAGCTTTTAACACAATAAAGCAATACAATAACTCATATGCAAGAGTTTATGGAATCAGTTTTTGTATCTTCGCAGTTAATGATACTAGATTTTGGAGATATTCCATCTAACACACCCCCGCAAGCAAATATTCAGAACTTTTTCAAAGAATCACAAGAAAAAGGCTATAACCCTCGCTTGCCAGAATATAGGCAGCGTTTCAATAATTCTTTTCTAAAATACAGCCAAAAACGCTATCTAGTAAGCCGTTATGGTGAAGACCGTAGCGCCATGCTTGCAGGAACGCAAATAGCGGACGAGGGCAGAACTATACATATGGGTATGGATATATTCTCACGCGATTTAGAAGCAGTATATGCACCATGCAAGGGTGAAGTACTGCGCACGGCTTATGAAGCACAAGACCACGGCTACGGATACTACCTAGTATTCAAACCGGATGAAGCGGATGTTTATTTCTTCTTCGGTCACTTATCTAAAAACTTTGAAATTACCACAGGTAGAGTTGAGGCAGGTCAACACATAGCTACTCTTGGAGATTTTACAAATAACGAGAATGGAGGCTGGTCGCGACATTTGCATTTACAAGTCACGAAAGAACTTCCACCACAAGGCAAAACTCCCGATGGCTACTCTACGAGAGCTAATTTTGCTTCAAATAGTCAGAAATTCCCAGACCCTATGCAATACTTTCCCGACTGGCATATCAATTAGCAAGTGTGTACTTATTTCAAACGGTCTAGCTGACCGCGGTTTTTGACGATATCTTTGTAGTTGTACTGTATATCCAGAGATTTTTGCAACCAACGCTGCAAATCTTCAACGCTGATCTGATCTGGGCTAGTGTAGCGGGCTTCGGCAGCCTTGAATGAGCCTTCGGCCTTTAGCCCTGGCTCGTCAAATGCCTGACCACTCCAAAACAGCAATCGCACACAGTTTTTTAGCACATCGTAACCAGCAATAGGGTTGCCATCACTAAACCATACAGGCGCACCATGCCAGATCTTGCTGGTAGTTTTGCCGTCTAGTGTTTTTTGTATTTCGGTAGCTAACAGATCGCAAATATCGCGATTCGTCTCGTCTTGAGCCTTGTTATAAGCAATAATATCGTCGTTCATACCTATATTGTAACTCACATCGTATACTGGTATTTAGTATGAAGAGAGTAAAAGGCAAAAAGAACAAGTTTTTGATACTGTACAGCGCAGTACTACTAATATCGGGCATAGCAGTAACTGTATTTGTATTGCTAGGCGTTGCGATGCCTCATCAACAGCCAGTCATCACACATTCTAGCGACAAACCAGATGAAACCAAGCCCGGCAAAGGCTATAAATGGCCAGGAACAGCCGAAGACCCTAAATACATCAAATTACCGAGTATCAAGAGCGAAGGCTATATACAAAACGTTGGCGTTGATCAACATAAGGCCGTAGCCGTGCCTAGTAATATACATATTGCCGGCTGGTTTACGCAATCTGCCCGACCCGGTAGCGAAGGTCTGACTATCATCGACGGACATGTCAGCGGCTGGACGAGTGAAGGCATATTCAAGAGGTTAGGAAAATTAAAAATAGGCGATAACTATACTGTGCAGATGGGCGACGGAAAAGTACTGAAATACAAAGTATTAAAAGTTGACTCGGTCGAAACAGACAAAGCTGCCGCAATATTGTATTCGCAAGACCCAAATATCCGCAGCCAGCTAAACCTCATCACCTGTGGTGGACAGTTTGATAAAAAATCAAACCAATACCAAAAGCGCATAATCATCACCTCGTCACTAGAGTAATTTAGGAGTATAATAGAGGTAGGTACATAGGAGGTTTTATGAAAGGTTTTCACGCAAATATCGAACAAGAGACATTAGGTAACACTAATTTTCGCAAAGTTTTATACACAGGCAAACACACACAACTAGTACTGATGAGCTTGCCCGTAGGCGGCGAGATCGGTCTAGAAACCCACAGAGAGAACGATCAGTTCTTTCGATTTGACGGTGGAGTTGGCAAAGTAATAATAGATGACAGCGAATATGAAGTTAGCGACGGTAGCGCTGTGATAGTACCTGCAGGCGCTCAGCACAACGTCATCAACATATCCGACAGCGAACCTTTGCAGCTATACACGCTATATTCACCACCACATCACAAAGACGGAATAGTCCGCGCCACTCGTGAAGAAGCAGAAGCGAACGACGAAGAATTCGACGGTATAACCACAGAATAGTAGCCATAACTACTCGACTTTTTCTATAAAATATAGTACAATAGGCGCTATTCTTATCCATATCGTAAGAGGGGAGAAAGATGTATCGTTTTTGGGGTAAACCCAAAGCCGAAAAAATGCAACGCAAAGTGTTCATCGTTCGTGCAGTTTGTCCTGAATGGATGATCTGGTACCACAGTGAACGCGCAAGGGAAATCGCCAAAGAGCAGCAGCTCGAGCTTCTTCCGTTGGACATTCGGGAAGACATCGACCATCTGGCGAACAACATCGCCATGCAGATGCCTCCCGGAAAGGTTCGACTTGTTAGCGATGGTTCCAAGTACAACGACTTGACCATGCTGGCAATCGCGCAAAAGCTAGTAGGTAACGACATCGAAACGTACGAGCCGCCGCTACTGGCCGAGTTCTTTCTGCCTGCTAAGAGCCTCAAGCTAAGCAAGTGGCTCGATCGGTTTCTATACGCTTGGCAGAACACAACCGGCAACATTGTCGTAGTGGTCAACCAGGGAACGTTCGACAGGTGGTACTCGCAACTTCACATGCAGGAAAAGCCTCACAGCGAACCCTGCATTATGATTTCAAACGGTTCGAAAGGACTTTTGAGCGTTGCATAACAAGCCGTCATCCATTAATTTGGATGGCGGCTTTTCGCCTTTTTTAGTACTTTCTCATATATTGACATTACTTAGCATAAGTGCTATAATAATAGATACTCATAGCCTTAGGCTCCCTGAGGAACTTTGACAAGCTAGAACCATTCCCCCAAACAAGGAGTAGATATGTCTCACGAAGTGTACATGGCCATCCCGTTTGTTTCGGTGATCTTGATTGGCTTCGCCATTTCAAGGCTCACCAACGACTGGGTCATGATGCTGCTGGTGGTTCTGACACCGACGGCAGCCATCTACCTCGACCTGAAGTTGATCAACGACTCCTTCTGGAGTATCGATGGTCAGAGTGAAGCCGGCTTCGGCTGGTTCATTTACTTCGTATTCACGGTCGCCGGTATGGGAATCGGCTTCGTCGTCTGGACTGTCTCCGGTTTTTTCACAAAACAACGGTGACCAGAAGATGACGATTAGCGGAGGGAATTGACATGACGTTATGTCTGTCTTTTCCCTCCGCGCCGCGCTGTTCTAGTTTGTCATATACATTGACTACAATAGTCGACCACACAGTCGGCTTTTTTCATTGACAATTTATATATATAATGTTTAAATAATACCAACTTGTTAACCTTGGAGCTTTTCATAGACTCGGGTGACCGAGTGAACTTTGACAAACTAGATTTCGAAAGATGGTGACCCATGCTTGAGCTTTTTCTTGTTGTTGCGACGGTTTTTGTAATCATGCTGGCTCTGGGCACACCCGCGTGGGTGTTTTTGGTGCTTCTAGTTATTTACGTAGTTGGAGGAACGATTGCCGACGAAATAATGTAAAGGTGCCTACACATCAATGTTCGCTATATGGCAGGAGGGTATAATACCGCCCCCCAAAGGCTGTTTTTATACTCCTCTCTGCCAAAGCGATCTGCAATATCAATGATACAAATCTAGTACGTCACATGCAGCCGACCACACGGTCGGCTTTTTAAATTGCAAAAATTACTTCAACATTACACAATTTGAGGCGTATAATGAAAGTTAGATAAGGGGAGTTTAAGGGTAAACAAACATTTATATGGCGCAAGCTTTGTACCGAAAATATCGTTCAACATCACTCGCTGAAATAGTGGGTCAAACCCATATTACTGATGTATTGGCTCGTGCTATAAGTAGCGGGCATATAAACCATGCTTACTTACTAACAGGTCCTCGCGGAGTGGGTAAAACCTCAATTGCTCGTATATTGGCACACGAAATCAACAAATTACCTTATACCAGCGACACAAACCTAGACATCATCGAAATCGATGCGGCTAGCAACAACGGAGTAGAAGATGTCCGTGATTTGCGCGAAAAGGTAACTATTGCACCAGTCGCGGCCGACAAAAAAGTGTATATCATCGACGAGGTACATATGCTCTCTAAGCCTGCGTTTAACGCGCTACTAAAAACTCTCGAAGAACCACCAGAGCATGTAGTATTTATACTTGCCACCACTGAAGTGCATAAACTACCAGATACGATCCTTAGTCGTACACAGCGTTTTCACTTCCGACCAATTGCTGCCGACAATATGACAAGTCACTTGGCCAAAATTGCCAAGAAAGAAAAGATAGATATAGAAAAAGATGCGCTTGAGCTCATAGCCGAAAGAGCCGGCGGTAGTTTTCGTGATGGTATATCACTTCTTGATCAACTACGGAATCTCAGTGACGGCAAGATAACAGCCAAAATGATAGAGGAAACTCTTGGACTAGCGCCGAAAAGAAGTGTTGACGAACTCATAGACCACATAACAAACCACCGACTAGGCGCAGCTGTTGAGCTAACTGACAGCATGGAGCAAAACGGTATATCTCCAGTCGTACTCGTCAATCAACTGACGAGTAGTTTAAGAGCTCAAGTAGCAGCACACCCTGAGCTTATAGACCTCATAGATGACCTTATAGATGTCACAAAATCTCACGATCCACAGCTGAAGCTACTTGCAGTTATAGCTAGAGCTGCTAGCCCTACGGAGCCAGAAGAGAAGCCACACAAAAGTACAGTCGCACTGAGCGCTCATGAGCCAACAATAACTGTCAAAGCTCCTGAAAAAGTTACCAAAGAAGCCGAAACAACTGAAGAAGTAAAAAAACCAACTAAAGTAGATGAAAAAGCGCTCAAAAAACTAGATTGGCCAACACTACTTGAAAAACTTCGTACTGAGAACCCACCTCTGTATAGCATCATGCAAAAAGCTCAAGTGACGTATGAAAAAGGAGAGCTTAAGATAATGTTTGGCTTTAAGCTGCATCAGACAAAGCTCGAAAAAGGGCGATACCGTCAAATGCTGCTCGACTTTTTACACAATAATGTAGATTTTATCCCCACGATCTCCACATCCATAGGCAAGTTACCCACTGCCGAAAAACCAGTAGCATCGATTACTGCTATTATGGGTGGAGGAGAAGAAGTGAATGTCAGCCAAAGCTAAGAGCGAGAGTGCGAACTTAAAAGTCCCACCGCAAAGTCTAGATGCCGAAAAGAGCCTGCTTGGCGCAGTGCTTATTGATGACAATGTCCTTGCAGACGTAAGCGACAAGCTAAAACCAATGGACTTTTACGACAACCGTCACGAGACGATTTTTGCTTCAATGATGCGTCTGTATGAAAAGCATCAGCCAGTTGACCTACTGACACTTAGTGACGATTTACAATCAAAAAGCCAGCTAGAAACAGTTGGCGGATCTTCCTTTTTAACTGAACTTACAAACTATGTACCAACTGCGGCTCACGCAACCGCCTATGCCGACATGATTCGTGGTAAAGCTGTCCGTCGTCGACTCATAAAAGCAAGTGCTGAGCTAGCAGAACTTGGCTACGACGAAGACAAAAGCATCGAAGAGTTGCTAGGGCAGGCGGAAGCAGACCTTTTTTCAGTTTCTGACGCTAGTTTAAAACAAGACCTCGTGAGCCTCGAGTCGATCTTGGCTGAAAGCTTTGACCGTATAGAAGAACTGCACCGCAACAAAGGTAGCCTCCGTGGAGTCGCAACTGGGTACAAAGACTTCGATGCAAAAACGGCAGGTTTGCAAAAATCCGACCTACTTATTTTGGCGGCTCGTCCTGCAATGGGTAAATCTACTTTTGTATCTAACCTTGCATATAATGTTGCATCTCAGCAAAAGAAAGCCGTGCTTTTCTTTAGCCTTGAGATGAGTAAAGACCAGCTTGTCGACCGTATGCTAGCCGATGTTAGTGGCGTAGACGCATTTAACATTCGTACTGGAAATCTAAGTGAAACCGACTTCGGCAAGCTTTCAGACGCTATGGGTGAAATGGCAGAAGCACCGATATTTATCGATGACACTCCAGGTATGAGCGTACTTGAAATGCGTACAAAAGCTCGGCGCGAAGCGCACAACCAGCCACTGGGGCTCATCATCATCGACTACTTACAGCTCATGCAGGGTAGTGGAAGGAACAATAGTGACAATCGCGTACAAGAAGTAAGTGAAATTTCTCGTGGACTAAAGCTTATTGCCCGTGAACTCGACGTACCAGTTATCGCGCTGTCACAGCTAAGTCGTACTGTAGAGTCTCGTCATCCGCAAATTCCTCAGCTTGCCGACTTACGTGAGTCGGGATCTATCGAGCAAGATGCTGACCTTGTGATGTTCTTGTACCGTGAAGACTACTACAACCCGGAAACAGAGAACCAGCACATTACCGACCTCATAATCGCCAAGCATCGTAACGGCCCAACAGGTAAAATACAGCTCTTCTTCCACCCAGAACGTCTCCGCTTTATGTCCCTCGACCGCAAAGCTAAAGATTAATTGACATAAATAGTTAAAATATTGTATTATAATCATAATCCTGACAAACTACCGAAAGTGGGGAAGGATGTACACAGTACCAGAGTGGGCAACAGTTCTACTGTTGGTGCTCTACTACGTGCCGCTTTACGCAATAACAGGCATCGGACTGAAGCGCAATAAAGAACCAAAGATGGCCTTTTGGGCTCCTTACCTGATATTCGAGACCTGCCTACTTACTGTAGCCTTTGTGACTGCAGGTGACATCAGCATTGTCTTCGTAGGCCTGACCGTCGGGATGGTCCTTGGGCTTCCTCTTGCTGCAGTAGCGATCATCAACCTGATTCGCGAAGAGCTCGGCTCTGAAGAAAGCGGTTAAATGTACTGGGGGCCTTCGGGCTCCCAGTACTACATACACTAAGTTATGACAGAATTTATTAACGACACAATAGAAAAACCTAAGCACATTCAATATGCTACGTTTTTAGAGTTGGCAGAAACAGAAACAAACCCGAATACACAGTCTGACCTACTATTAGCTCATCGTTTTGCAGAACATATTCAAGAACTAGACGGACAGGCATTGGTGGTTGGCGGCTTTGCTCGCGATATGACAATGAGTATCGCAAGCGGCGAATCTCACATATCTAAAGACATCGACATCGAAGTATATAAGATAGAGCCCGAACATCTTAAAGAAATTCTTCAACAATTTGGCGAGATCAATCTAGTGGGTCAGGCATTCGAGGTGATCAAACTAACAAACCCCGAAACTGGTAACGCACTTGATTTTTCAATTCCGCGCAGAGACTCAAAGGTCGGCAAAGGTCACAAAGGATTTGAGATTACTGGCGACCCAAACATGTCCATAGAAGAAGCTGCCAGGCGACGCGATTTTACTGTAAATGCCTTAGCTTTAGACCCTTTGACAGGTGAGCTTCATGACTACTTTGGTGGTGTAGAAGATGCTGAAAATAAAATATTACGTGCAACCGATAGCAGTTTGTTCGGTGATGATTCTTTACGTGCTTTAAGAGCTGTACAATTTGCTGCCCGTTTCGACATGACATTAGATCCTGAAACCGCACTACTATGTAAAACATTTGATCTTACAGAATTGCCAAGCGAGCGAATAGGTGAGGAGTGGGAGAAGCTTCTCACGAAAGCTGAAAAACCAAGTATTGGACTAAAGCTGGCTCAAGAACTTGGTATTATAAATCAACTTCACCCAGAACTAGCTATACTTGAACACACCGACCAAGAGGCGGACTGGCATCCTGAAGGAAACGTCTGGAATCATACACTACTTACTGTTGACGCAGCTGCAAAAATTGCTCGTCTTGAACAATTAAAAAATGACAAAGATAATGACGAAATGCTCGTTGTTATGCTTGGAGCATTGTGCCACGATCTTGGAAAAGCTACGACAACTGAGAGAATGTTGAAAGAGGGCGTTATGCGTATTACCGCACATGGCCATGATATTGCGGGAGTTGAGCCGACCGAATCTCTTTTAAAAACATTGCATGTCAAAAAAGACACAGTACAAAAAGTAGTATCGATAGTCAAAGCCCATATGTACCACGTTGGCAATCCAGAGCCAACCGAAAAACAAATTCGTAAGCTTTCTTTAAGACTACAGCCTGCTAGTATTCGCTTGTGGGACTTGGTGTCACGCAGTGACTCAAATGGACGCGGCGAACCGTTTCAAGAGCGAACTTCATCGTACTCGATATACGAAAAAGCAATGGAGCTTGAAGTCGACAAAAAACCACCTGAAAATCTTATTTTTGGTAGAGACTTACTAGCGCTTAATATTGGGTTTGAACCAGGGCCAAGACTTGGACAGACACTTCGAGTGCTTTATGAGGTACAACTTGGCGGGAAGTTCGCAACGGCTGAAGACGGCATTGCATATCTTGAGGCAAATCTACAAGAAATACTCGAACAGTCTCGATAACATTCACTTTTACCATAAACACGTAGTATTTTGCGCTATAATGGTATAGATTGATGAAACGAAATATTCTTAGTGAAGTACTGCTGTATAAATACCGATACATTATCGGATATTTAATTTTTGCTCTTGTACTAGTAGGAGCACTATATGTAAGCTTTAAACTTCCTGGACAACTGACTGTAAACGAACAACATAGCGCGGTTTCAAGTGCAACTATATCTCTCACGCATCCATCTACTAAAAATATAGTAGACCTACCATTTCACCTTTTGCAAAAGGCTAGCTTACATTTTTTTGGCATCACAAACCTCGGCATTAAATTACCAGCGCTCGTCATTGGTGCACTAAGCGCCATAGGCCTACTTTGGCTACTAAGGCGCTGGCTACTCCGAGACTCAGTAGCAATATTTACCATTTGTATGTTTGTATCATCAAGGCTTTTCCTTACTAGTAGTCAAGAGGGAACTCCATTAATTATGATGTCGTTTTGGCTCATTTTTGTTTTATTATTTGCTCTTAAATTCACTGCAAACAATAAGTCGCTTATTTGGGGTTCACTCCTAACAGCTAGCTTAGCGCTCAGTCTCTACACACCGCTAACAATATATGTAGTAGTCTGTTTGCTAGCTGCTAGCTTGTTGCACCCACATCTTCGTTTTGTTGTAAGTACAATTCCAAAGCTGCACGTTATTTTGTACATGTTAATTGCCGGAATTATTTTGGTACCACTAGCTGTAACTTTGGTGAAAGATCCTCTTATACTAGCATCTTTGGCTGGATGGCCGGGTAGTGGGTTCGACATAGGCATGCTCCGCCACAACGTGAAGGAAATAATAAAAGCATATCTTTTCTTCTGGGACCCACGACTAACAAGTATTGGTCTAACCCCATTAATTAGCGCGTCAAGCTTCGTACTTATATTGCTTGGGGTGCTCAACCTCGTTCGAGACCACCACAGCGCACGTAGCTATATGTTGGTTATGACACTACCGATTCTTATTTTGCCTAGTTTATTCAACCCAAGCTTTTTGATAATCCTAAGCGTACCTTTAATCTTACTTTTGGGTCTTGGTATAGAGGCATTACTGGATGAATGGTACAAGCTATTCCCGCACAACCCATATGCACGTGTGACCGCACTTGTGCCTATGAGCATACTTTTAGCAGGCATTATGATAGGAAACCTTACGTTTTACATAAATGGATATCGTTATAGCCCGAGCTTAAGTAGCTTTTATACTTATGATCTCCAGCTTGCAAGAGATACCTTGCATGCGTATCCTAATGCTCTATTTGTTACAAACCCAGACGATCGTGACTTTTATGCATTACTTACAAGAGACTTCCCAAATGCACATATTACGAGCAATGCCGAAGAAGTTATACATGCCAAAACAGTTATTTCACACATAACACCAGTCGCAACGCCAGACCAAAAACTAAAGCTTATCACAACCGACAGCTACAAAGACACCGGTGTTCGGTTTTATGTTTACGAAAAATAGGTTATAATAGACCACAACAGAACAGAGGAGGAGCAGTATTATGATGGATCAAATGAAAATGGTTGCTAAGCTGAAAAAAGCTCAAAGTGAACTCAAAAAAGAACTTGTTGAAGTTGAAGCAGGTGATGGTGCGGTAGTCGTACAAGTAAATGGCGAGATGAAAATTGTTGATGTAAAAATCGACCCTGAACTAGTAGACCTAGATGATATCAAAGAACTCGAGGGATACATAAAAGAAGCCGTCCGTGAAGCCATGACAGCTGCACAAGAACTTGCAGCAGAAAAAATGAAGCCACTCATGGGTGGACTTGGCGACTTAGGACTCTAAGACAAGTGTCGTCAGTGCTACCCAAAGCTCTTGTAAAGCTAATAGACGAATTGGGCAGTTTACCTGGAGTTGGTGCACGTACAGCTGAGCGCTACGCGTATTTTTTGCTAAAAACCGACGAAAAGACACGCCGACAAGTGAGTGACGCGATATCAAACATAAGCGAAGGCGTAAAGCTATGCCCAGTAACGTTCGCCCTTATTGATGCCGATCAAGACATATCCAATTTATATAGCGATTCTAGTCGCAACAAAAAACTTGTTGCAGTTGTAGAAGAACCTTTCGATATCGTAGCGCTGGAGCGTACTGGACAATTCAAAGGCACTTACCATGTACTAGGCGGCGTTCTTTCGCCTATAGACGGCATTACACCTGAACAGCTACATATTCCAGAGCTTTTGAAGCGCCTCAAGGATGACGAAGTGGAAGAACTTATACTCGCGACCAATTCATCCGTAGAGGGTGAGTCTACAGCGCTTTTTGTTAAAAAACGCATAGAAGACAGCGGACTAAATGTTAAGACTAGCCGCCTAGCACGAGGTATCCCAGCTGGCGTCGACCTTGAGTACACCGACCAAATCACACTTTCACATGCTTTAGAGGGTAGAAAGACTCTCTAACAGGTTAGACTCTGCTACAATAAGTAGTAATGTACGAGCAATTCAAAAAAAGCGTTGAGCAGGCGCAGACTATTACAATTATTCAGGCCGAAAACCCAGACGGCGACTCTTTAGGTACTGCGCTAGCACTCGAGGAAATACTGGGAGAGCTTGGCAAAAAAGTGCACTTGTACTGTCCTGTTGATATTCCAAAATACCTACGCTACGCAAAAGGCTGGGACCGTGTGTCTAGTGAATTTAGTCACAGTGATGACCTATATATTATTGTCGATACCGCAAGCAAAACATTGCTTGAAAAAGCTCTTATACCAGAAAACCTAGCTCAACTTGAGAAAAAACCTACTGTGGTACTAGACCATCACAAAACTGAAAGTGATCTACCTTTTGAGCATATCCTTGTCAGCGAACCTGCAGTTGCTACTAGTGAACTGCTGTTTAAAATAGCCCATGAAAACGGCTGGATTGTAAATGAACAAGCAGCAGAAAACATGCTACTTGCGATACTTAGTGACAGCCTCGGCTTAACCAGCGAAGCTATCACCGCTAAAAGCTTGCAAATAGTAACAGACTTAGTGAAGCACGGCGCATCAATCGCTACTATTGAAGGCGCTCGCCGTGAATACATGAAAAAATCAGCCCGTATACTTGAATACAAAGGCAAACTACTACAACGAGTTGAGTACTTCCTCGACGGGCAGCTTGCACTTGTCCATGTGCCATGGGAAGAAATTGAAGAATATTCAGATGCCTACAACCCTGGTGCGCTTGTTATCGACGAGATGCGCCTTGTTGAGAACGTCAAACTAGCAGCAGTTCTAAAAACATATCCAGACGGTAAGCTAACGGGTAAGCTACGAGCCAATCCAGAGGCCAAGATAGCTGAATCTGTCGCTGGCTACTTCGGTGGCGGTGGCCATCCTTATGCTGCGGGATTTCGTGTATTTGAACAATATGACAAAATAGTTGAAGAACTAATCACAGCCACCGACAAAGCATTAAAAGAATATGAAGCTATATAACACACTCAGCAGACAGGTAGAGGAAGTAAAACCCTTAAAAGAGGGTGAGATTAGCCTGTATACTTGTGGCCTCACTGTGTATAGCCAACCGCACATCGGCAACTGGGTTGCATACATCTACTGGGATGTTCTCCAGCGAGTATTACAAGCTGAAGGCTACAATGTAAAACGAGTACAGAACATTACTGACGTTGGGCACCTAACAAGCGACGAAGATGCTGGTGAAGACAAAATGCTCAAAAGTGCACTTACAGAAGGTACAACCGCATGGGAAGTAGCTGACAAATACATTAATGTTGCCAATCATGAAGCATATGAGCTACTTGGGCTACAAAAGCCGGAGTTTCTACCACGAGCAACCGAGTACATAGAGCAGCAAATAGAATTTGTGAAACAACTCGAAGAAAAAGGTTTTACGTACACTATTGCCGACGGCGTTTATTTTGACACCAGCAAGTTAGATGATTACGGCAAACTAGCAAAGCTAGACCTTAAGGGGTTGCGTTTTGGTGCGCGTGTTGCTGACACAGGCAAAAAGAACCCAACCGACTTTGCGCTATGGAAATTTTCGCCTAGTGATGAAAAACGAGATATGGAATGGGACAGTCCATGGGGCAAAGGCTTCCCTGGCTGGCACCTAGAGTGTTCATGCATGGCTCGTGAAATATTGGGCGACCAAATAGACATACACACTGGCGGTATCGACCACATACCCGTACATCACACCAACGAAATCGCTCAAACCGAAGCACTGACTGGCAAAAAGTTTGCTAACATTTGGGTGCATGCTAACCACATAAAGGTGAATGGCACTAAAATGAGCAAATCACTGGGGAACATTTATACTCTAAAAGATATCACCGACAAAGGTTTTGATTTGGACGCATTTAAACTAATGATTCTTAGCAAGCACTACCGCACAGAGGGTAACTTTACTTGGGAAAACCTCGAAGCTGCACAGAACTCTTTGTTGAATATTCACGCAGCAGCAGATATGAAATGGCAACCTGATATAGCAAGTGATACAAACGTTGCAGTGTCTCACAATCTCAATAACTTCTTAGATGCTCTTCGGGATGACCTACAAACTCCAATAGCTATGAAAGAGCTCCGAGCAACCATGCTTGCGTATCTAGAAGATGGAGTGCAAGAAAATGCAAAACAGGATTTTCAAGCTACATTAGAAAAGTTCGATAATCTATTAGGACTTAGCCTTGCAAATCGACCTGACATCACCAATGAACAAAAAGAACTGATACAAAAGCGCGAGAAAGCAAAACAAAATAAAGACTTCGCTACAGCCGACAGCATACGCCATCAAATGAAACAGCAAGGTATTGGTCTAGAAGATCGAGCTAACGGAACTCGCTGGTACCGCGCCTAAGCTTTGTGAGTAACTGGAGCTTGGTTCTTTTTGTTGTTCTCTAAATAGTCGTTAACTAGAACTCTTATACAGCCTGCAATAGGTATAGATATCAAACCTCCGAGTATGCCAAATAACGTAAGACCGATTGTAAGTGCAATGATAACTGTCAGAGCAGAAATTTCTACGGTCTTTGACTGAATAGTAGGGGATATGAAGTTGTTTTCTATTTGTTGATATATAAAGTAGTAAATCAAGAAGATGACCGCAGCTCCAATGTCGTTAATGCCTAGCAGTAGTGCAGCGATGATAGCACCGATAGTAGCGCCAAACATTGGTATCAAGCCTGCAACAAACAATATAAACGCAATTGGAACTGCAAGACTAGCTGGCATATCAAAGAGCGTGCTCAAAATAACAATCACTACTAGCGAACATACTGCCGATACGCCTGATATCAGTACTTGGCCGTTTACGTATCCGTTGATAACTTTGTACATACCGTAGAAAATCTTACGGTGACGCTCTTGTCGCTCTTTGTCTTTGTAAAGGCCCCAGAGTCGTTTTATCCAAGTCGGGCCTTCTACCAGCATAAGGAAGGTCATTACTACTACAAGTAGAGTAGAGGTGAATGCTTCTACAATAGAACCAATACTACTCACAAATGAACCCCCGGCATTTGATGCTACTTGAGTTGCTTGGTCTTGAAGATTTTTTATCGTGTCATCGTACTGCTGTTCAAGTCCGTATTTAGTAACAAGATCATGTATCCATTTAGACTGTCGTGAGAGGTCTTCGATAATACCCGGGAGCGTCTTAAAAAAGTGCGCTAACTGATCGACTATTATAGGTACAACAAAAAACATGAAAGTAAGTAGCGCGCCCATAACTATCACGTATGCAATAGCTGTTGCTCCGACACGGCTTCGGCCTGGCAGACGTTTTGCTATACCTGAAACAGGCGTGTTAAGTGCTATCGCGAGAAAAGCGGCAATCACTATAAGTAAAATGGCTTTGTAAGAGAGATATATAATGACTAAGCTTGCCAAAAAACCAACCATTACTAGCCAGAATCGTATGAATGTTGATGTTGGGACGTCTCTAGATGTATAGCTGCTCATAACTGAGTATTATTGTAGCATGTTTTCAATAGTAGTATAATTGATTTTATGAAAAACCATAAGCACAAAAAGAAACAAGCGTTTACTTTAGTCGAGGTCTTAATATCAATCAGCATCATAGGTATCCTAGCTGCGATAGTCACTTTTAGTTATCAAAGTTTTGTTACAAATGCTAGACAGACACAAATCAATAATGCAGTTGATGCTTATCAAAAAAGCTTAAAAGCATACGCCCTGGAATACGGATCCTATCCAAAAGAGTCTTTCTGCGTACCATCAGGAGCTACTAAATGTTGTGCCTCACATAACTTCGATCCAACAACAGTCTGGTGTGCATCGAGCGCGCAGGCAGTCGGGGACCACAACTGGCAGACAGGGGCCGATGCTAAAGTGTCTAAATATGTTAACAGCAATGCCCCTAGCTTTCCTGCCGTCGCTAGTTTTCCTGATTGCACTAGTGGGATCATGACAAACGGACCGTGCAAACCCACAAGCTCTATACCAGCGGCTAGCATAGCATATGTATCGAATGTAACAGGCACCCCTAATTCTAATTACACAAGTACCGAGACATCACTCAAGGGTAAAGGTTTTTTGATTTACTATATAGACAAAAAATACACCTGCGGCTCTGCAGATGTCATGACACTTACAGTAGGACAAGATTTGGTATTTAATAGCAGTGCCAAATACACCCGTGAAGCAAGTACCTACAGAGAGTGTATCGTAGG
Organism: uncultured Candidatus Saccharibacteria bacterium; assembly: GCA_964630185.1. GTDB lineage: Bacteria > Patescibacteriota > Saccharimonadia > Saccharimonadales > Saccharimonadaceae > JACPYF01. Next base: position 737 of record CAZVTQ010000004.1, on the reverse strand, counting down.
ACTTCGCAACTAAAGCGCTGCCGAAACAGCTTGCCAATTAACTACATCCCACCATGCGTCCACGTAGTCCGGCCGTTTGTTTTTGTAGTCTAAGTAGTACGCATGTTCCCAAACATCGAGACCGAGCAAAGGCTTGATGCCTTTAGAAATAGGGGAATCTTGATTTGGCGTAGTAGTGATTGAAAAATCAGGCAAAAGCCACACCCAGCCGCTTCCAAAAACGCCAAGTGCAGCAGCAGTAAACTGTTTTTTGAACTCTTCTAAGCTACCATATGTATCGTTTATTCCATCGAGAAGTACACCGTTGAGCTCGCTACCACCTGGTGTCATAACTTTCCAAAAAAGGCTGTGGTTGTAATGTCCGCCACCATTATTGCGAACTGCGGTACTTACTTCAATTGGTAGAGAGTCGAGGTTTTGCAATACTTCTTCGATTGATTTGTTTTGCCATTCAGGTGCGCCTTCTAGCGCAGCATTTAGCTTATCTACATATGTTTGATGGTGTTTACTGTGGTGCAGCTCCATAATATCTGCACTTATTGCCGGACTTAGACTTCCGTACTCATAATCTAGTTTTGGCAATGTGAACATAGTAGACCTCCTTGATTTATCTATACTAAGTATAACAGCTTGCAGGGGTGATATGATATAATCTGATAACGCACCGATGGGGTGTGGCCAAGTGGTAAGGCATCGGTTTTTGGTGCCGACATTCGGGGGTTCGAATCCCTCCACCC
>CAZVTQ010000003.1:0-190802 GCA_964630185.1 uncultured Candidatus Saccharibacteria bacterium | reverse complement strand
GTGGTAAGGCATCGGTTTTTGGTGCCGACATTCGGGGGTTCGAATCCCTCCACCCCAGCCATATAAAAAGTCCAAAGATTTTTATAATCTTGGGGCTTTTTATATTTCGGAAGGGATGAGTACCATAAGTGAGCAAAGCGAACGAGGTTCGATCACAAGATCCACGCGCAGAAGCTCGTTTCGAGCATGGATCGCAGGGAGTAGCGAAGCGTTCATCCCTCATCCTTAGTCATAAAAATATGTTATAGTAACCTTATAAGAACTTTCCACTACAAAGAGAGTTGCATTATGAACCTCGTAAGAACTACCGCTATTTGGATTTACTGGTTTGCATTGTGGCTCGTAAGTATTGCGGCTGCAAGCTTCATTGCTTTCCAAAGCACAGAACAAACCACGCTCTGCATTTTTATTTTCATAATCTTCGGCGTGATTGGAGGTGTGAATCTGTATTATGTCGATACGTACTGGTATGACGAAGATCCTCAGTATCATGCATACCACAGAGGAAGAGGCCTAATCGGAACGCTACGCGAAGACGGATTTGTGTATGCGATTTCCGGATGTTTTTGGTGGTCGTACGTATTTGCATATCCGGTTTTTGCAATTAGTGAAATTTTTGTCAAACTCAAAAAAAGACACAAAACACATAGCTGGAAAAGGTAGTGACCACAAAGGCGATCTGAGCTGCAACGCTCGGATCGCCAGTTTTCTTTTTGCTTAATTGACATTTTAAGTAGCGCTAATTATAATTACAAACAGATAAAGCGTTTGAGTTCCAGTCACGACGGAACGAGCTGAGCGTCAAAATACGCTACGGAAAGCTTCACCGTATAAGCAAGCAACCGAAATCGCGTCATGCGTAGAGCCGGTGCCAAGAGCCTTGTTGTAGTAATACATCTCGGAATAAGGATGGGACCGCGGAAGGTCTTTTTTATTTGCCCTTTCGTTCCTTAGCAAAAATATTTACTAGTTTTAATTGCTAAGGGACTTTCATGAATAGAAAAAAGCTTATATTCCTAGACATAGACGGCACATTGCTGGACTCTAGCTATGCTTCTAACAATGATAGTCTTCCTAAAATTATCGAAAGACTGCAAAGTAGTGGTGAATATGTATTTGGTCTAAATTCAAACCGTTCAATTGAAGATATGCTTCCAATTGCAAAGGACTTTTCAATAAAAGGCCCTCTCATCGGAGAAAACGGAATATTTGCGCACAACCTAGCAACAAACAAAACGGAGTATTTCTTAGACAAATCAGACCTCGCTGAACTTATATCTCAAAAAGAAGTTGTTGAAGAAGCCATCGTTGATTGCTTAGAGTCAAAGTATGAAAATAGTAGAGTTTTGTGGCGAAACGTCGATACTGTTGAAGCAATTTCAAAAAATATCATTGACCCAGATTATAAAGAGGGTGATATTGTAGTGCTCAACAACTCTTTCCGCCGCTACACCACTAGCGCTCACGTGTTTATTTTTAAAAATAATCGTTTGAACAAATTGCCAACTATACAGGTAAGAGAGCTTCTAAAAAACCTGAGCGAGCACAAACTCAGCTTCGACCTTACTATCACGTATGATCCTAATTTTTGTAACATACTGGTGTATTCTAACCTTGTTTCAAAGCGTAGTGCAGTTGAGAAAATTATGGCTGAATATAATGACTATGAGCTGTACTCAGTAGGCGATGAAATAAACGACTACTACATGAGCAAAAACATAGGAACTTTTTTGGCAGTTGGCAATGCTTCAAAAAAAGTTAGAGAAAAAGCAAGCTATAGTTCTGTTTCAGAAAATACTTCAGGAGTTGTCGAGCTACTTAACAAAATCGAACAAGTTGATCCTGCAATTGGAGAGCTTGAGAAACTAGGCTTTACATCATTTGAAAAGATTGACTCTGGCCACACCGAGGCATTGCTATACCGTGCCAACGACAGCAAAGGAGAGAACCGTGTTATAAAGATTGGCAGCCAAGAACGTGACAATAGCGAAATAGACGCAAACCGCTTAGGTTATGAATCCATATACAAAGCTGGAGCTTTGGAGCTTATACCCAAATCTTTACAATATGGAGTAATAGACGGCCGAAACTACATAAACATGCCGTATTTAGGCGATGATATTGCAAGTAGGGATAGGCTAGGGGAAATGACGCAAGCGGACTACCAGCTATTTTTTGAAAAAATAGTATCTATAGTTGGCAGCAGTACAAAAAAATCATCAGGAGGTGAGCAGCTCGAAGGCATTGCATCATTTTTTATTCAGCTGAAAGAGTGGGCAAAGATATTAATAGATAGCGACGAATACGATACCCTGCTAAATATCAATCTCGAGGCGATTGTTTCAGACAAATCAAGTATCATGATACAAGACTTCACTCCTGATAATACATTTTTGAATAACGGCAAGATAGACTTTACAGACCCGTGGAGGCAAAGTACTTACCGAGGCTCTTTTGTACCGTCTCTCGCTCAATTCACAACTCTGTCAACTGATATATACAAACTACCTACAGCACTGGCAGTTACTGTCGGCTTCGACAATTGTATAGTGAAGATAGGTAATCTACTTGATTTAACCGACAATCAAATAGCAGCTCAGACAGGTCTTGGTGAGTCGATGCAGCATCTACTTTCGGCATACGTAAGAGAGGGAAGCGACCCTAAACAAGCAAAAAGGCATATGGACAAGGCAAAGATGAAATTAAAACAAGTTAGCGATATAATACATTTAATAGAACTAGGAGAAGAAAAATGAGAAAATTTCAAATAGGGGTAATGGGCTCAGCTGCAGACTTAAAATACGACGCGGCAGTACAGGAAATGGCTGAAAAAGTCGGTAAACTTATAGCGGAGAGAGATGGCATCTTAGTATTCGGAGCTGAAAAAGACAGCGACTCACTATCGACAGCTGCTTGTCGCGGCGCCAAACAGGGCGGTGGACTAACAGTAGGTGTGACTTATGGAAAAGGTAAAGATATTTGGCAGACAAAAGACGCCGACGTCATCATACCTTCAGGCCTTGAGCGTGGTGGTGGACGCGAAACAGTTCTAGTACTAGCTTGTGATGCAGTAATTGCGATTAGTGGCGGCTCAGGTACGCTTACTGAAGTTGCCATAGCTTACCAAGCAGATATTCCTACAGTTGCAATAAAAGGCGTAGGTGGCTGGAGCGAAAAACTTGCCGATACTTATATTGATGATCGCAAAAGACGAATAACTTTTGGCGCTACCACCGCAGAAGAGGCCGTAGAGATTGCCTTTAAAGAAGCTGCTGGCTATCGCGAAAAGTACGCATAGCTTTTTACGTAATTTTATAATTGTGTTATAACTAGTATAGATTTATTTAAAGCAGCGAGGAGCAGGTAGGTATGGCAAACCCCAATACATTATCTAGCCATCAGGTACCGCTGCTTCAATGTGAAAAACTTGCTCTATTCGACGTCGACGGAACGTTAATAGACGACAACTACAATATTACAGACGATAGAATTTTTGAATCTGTAAAAATAGCTAAAGAAGAAGGTTGGACGCTAGGACTTAGCTCTGATACTCCGTATGAATCACTACTAGGCTGGGGAGAATACTTCGGCATAGACGGCCCTATTATCGCCGAAAGAGGAGCTTTGGTGGAAGTGCATGGCGAGAAAATATCAACAATCAACTCTACTCATAGCTTTGTACAAATGCGCCAACAGATTGTTGAACATTTTCAAGAGCAAGACATAGTAGTTTGGCAAGGAAACCCTGTTAGTCTTCTAAAAACCAACACAACAGTTGGTCAACCGGGAGAACTCGTAGTACTGATAAATGAGCTTAGGGAAGAGAGTCTGGGTTTATTTTTTCGAGTAGTTGGACAGGAAGGTGAGTTGACAATACATGAAGAGACAACAGAGGAGTTAGTTGCTCAAATAAGAAGTTTCTACCCCGAAGGAACTGTATTTGATGAAGATGTAAACCACTCTCATGGCTTGATCATAGTGAGTCACGAAAGCATCAATAAGCGAATAGGAAGTTTGGAACTTCAAAAAATACTGTCCATAGGGAAGTTTGCGGTTATAGGAAACTCCTTAGCTGATTATGTTGGAGACGATATTGCAGTGCACTTGTCCGTGGCAGATGGAACTCAGGAGTACAAAGAAGTAGCCGACTATGTTGCTAATAGCCCGGTTACAGCTGGAGCTGCCGAGGCTCTAGACGCTCTCGTTCTAGGCAAAAAATATTCTTGAGAACCCTCAGTTGTATGCTATATTTGTAGTAAGTAAATATTTAAAAATGCAGCTGATACTAAACATATAATAATTTATATTTGACATTATATAAATTTAAACTTATTATTAGCGCAATGGACCAGCCTACGGGAGAAACCATTTCCTGGCAACGGGTATGGTTCATCGCAGATTAAGAAGAGAGGAACGATGACTAAAGTTCAACCGCGAACACCTAGCGGGTTTGGTGAATACCTTCCCGATCAACAGATCGAGTTCAACCGCCTTGTGGATATCATTCGTGGTACTTATGAGGCATATGGTTTCTCGCCAATCGACACTCCGGACATGGAACTGTCAGAGGTACTCCTTGCAAAAGGTGGAGGAGAAACCGAAAAACAGATCTACCGTTTCGAACACGGCAAGAACGATCTCAGCTTGCGTTTTGACCTGACAATTCCACTTGCCAGGTACGCAGCAGAACACGAACACGAGCTTGTCTTTCCGTTTCGTCGTTATCACATTGGCAAAGTTCACCGCGCAGAACGCGCCCAAGCGGGCCGTTTTCGTGAGTTCTACCAGTGCGACATCGACATTCTCGGTTCTGACAGCCCACTCGTTGACGCTGAGTTTCCGGCAATCATCAACGAGATTTTTGACCAGTTCAATTTTGGTGAATTTACAATTCGCCTCAACAATCGGATGATCCTCAATGGATTTTTCGAAGGACTCGGTCTTGAATCATCAACTGACGTGCTCCGGATCATCGACAAGATGGAAAAGATCACGGACGAAGAGTTCGTTGCTGAGCTAGCGAATATCGGACTAAACTCCGATCAAGTTAATCAAGTCAAAAACTTCACTTCGATCGAAGGAAGCAATGACGAGATCATCGCTCAGCTGCAAGGGCTAGAGGTTAACTCTGAACAATTCAACGACGGCGTATCTAAGATCAAAGTGCTCATCGATGCACTTCGAACTATGGATGTGCCCGAGTCGAGGTTCAAGGTAGACCTTAAGATCGCACGAGGACTGGATTACTACACCGGCACGGTGTACGAGACAATCCTCAACGATCACCCTGGACTAGGTAGTGTCTGCTCCGGCGGTCGTTTCGACGACCTCGTGAGTCACTACTCAAACACGGAGATGTCCGGTGTTGGCATCTCAATTGGCATTAGCCGACTGTTCTACAAGCTCCTCGAAGCGGGTGTTATTAAGCCCTCACAGAAGAGTCCTGCAGACGTCGTCGTCATGCCTATCGGTGAAGAGCAGGTTCAGTTCAGTCTTACCGTAGCGGCAGCGCTTCGCAAAGAGGGGATTGCAACAATGTTCTACAGCGAGCCAAACAAAGTCAAAAAGAAGTTTCAATATGCCGACCGAATGGGGTTTGGCTACGTGATTCTGATTGGCGACAAAGAGATGGAAACCGGTGAAGTGTCTGTAAAAAACATGGAAACCGGCGAAAGCAGTTCAGTAGCTGTTGCCAACTTGGCGCAAGCTATCCAACACTAGACAAGGAAGTGTGAAGTATGCCTCCAACGAAAGGCGCCTATCTTCTGACCGAAGATCTGGGCGAAAAGATGGAAGGACTTCGACATCTGGGGCTCAAAACCCCGGATCCGCACGGTCAATACTTCGATGACATCCAGAGCGATCTGGCTGCAAACCTGCAGATTGCCATCGGAGACGACTACCGTGTCGAGAGGTTGAAGATGCGAGATATTGCCGACGAAGTTCTCGGTAAGATCTCAGAGCTGTACGGTGACGACATTTTTGTCGTCAGCACCTGTCCGGAAATTGCCCACCCGTCATATGGTGCGTCTGTTGAGATCAACCGTCTGGTTGATAGCTACGGCACACCAATCGGACTTGGGCCACGCCCGGGACATCTAGACCTGCCAACTCAGTTCGCAAACATTAAACGACTTGCTCACATCAAGGGTAAAGACGTTAGTGTTGTTGTTGCAGAAGACGGCGTTTTCAAGGGTGAAACCATGAAAAGCGTTGTCGTAGGACTGCAAAATGCCGGTCTAAATGTTGTGGGTGTTGTTGCAGGGTTTAGTTATGACCAGGCATCACTCCCAGCTCTCGAGGAAGAGCTTGGCGTCAAGATTGATGTCGTGCAAGAATTCGGTCCTGTCTTGGACTGGGTCCCTGACCACGACTTCCTGCCGTTCACCCCAGGGTGCGGAAAGGTTCTTGGAGTCAAGTTCGGCCTTCGCATTTCGCCGTTCTACAGCAAGGAGCTTGCGACGTTCTGCATGCCCTACATCAGCCCGCACAGTCCAGTTTCTGACTGGGCAAACATTCCGGAAGAGAACGTCAAGTCCTTTTCCAAAAGCTGCAGGCTGCTGGCACTCGGTCTCTACCAAGATCTCGAAAAGCTCAATGGTGGAACAATCGAAATCGACAGGATCCTGCACTCCAAGCAACGGGTGAGCATTCCAATTCCGCTCGACGAAGTAGGAAAGGAGATAAGTTATCGCTTTCCCGAAAAGAAAAGCCGTGTTACAGCGGTACTCTCAAGGGAAACTCCCAAGATCTAATCTGTGATGCAGGGGAAGTACGCATTTTGTACTTCCCCTGCCACAGCAACATATGGATTTATAGATGTTGTATAGCACTATAAAACGTTTATAAATACATATGTTACTTAAACCATACTTGCTTAAAGCACCCTTCAAAGGTATGCTAAAGATATAATTTAACGGGGGATAAAATCCATGGGAGCATTAAAAAGTTTAGAAGATCAGTTAGCGCCTTTGTTTAAGGACTTACCTGCATTACCAAAAGGCATTAAAGACGCACTTGTACAATACTGGCCATACATTGCACTAGCATTGGGTGTACTACAAATCTTAGCCGCACTAAGCCTCTTCGGACTAGTGACCGCTGCAAGTACTATCATTACATATGCTGGCTACGTAACTGGAAACCCATACACCGGCTTTACACTTATAGCTGCGTACTCAGGAATTGCTCTTCTAGTAGTCGATGCAGTGATATTCTTCATGGCATTTTCACCACTAACAAAAAGAGCAAAAAGAGGTTGGGACTTGCTATTTCTATCAACAATCATCAACGCTATCTACGGTGTAACTCAAGTATTCATCGGTGCACGCGGAGTTGGTAGCCTTCTCGGTAGCTTACTAGGAACTGCGATTGGTCTATACTTACTCTTCCAAATCCGTAGCTACTATGGCGCTAGTAAGGTAGCCAAAAAAGCATCAGACAAGCCAGAAGCTCTTAAAAAATAATTAGCTCGTTCGAATGCGTCTGTAACTAAACGCTCGTCCAACTCGCCAGCCTTTGTGGCTATCGGTGTCAAACTGGTAAATATGACCATCCTTGACTTCGCTAATCTGCACTAAAGCTGGCCTGTATGGGGCGAGTGTTTTGTAGTATTGCAAGTCTTCTTCGTTCACATGCGAACGACCAGGATATACCTCTTTAAATTTCTCATTGGCATATTCGTTAAAATAGTTCACTTCGCCGCGTGGAGGAAGAAATATTTCTGCTTTTAAGCCCATTCGTGTGATTATTTTACGTATATCGCCATAATTAAGCCTTGCTTGGCCAGTAATATACACATACAGCTGTTTATTTTTAGTCAGAAACACTGAAGCAGTCGATGTATGGCTAACAGGGATGTTTGCTAGTAAAACTTGCTTAACATCCACATTTAAACCGAATTTTTCACGAGAGAGTCCTTCGAGAGCTAGATCGTCATAGGTCGTATCCATATCACTAGTATATAATAAAGTGTAATGTTGGAGTATGAAAAACGCTATAAGACGCTAAATTCTGCGCAAAAGCAAGCTGTCGACCACATAGACGGGCCTATGATGGTTATTGCAGGCCCCGGAACAGGTAAAACTGAGCTTCTTAGTATGCGTGCGGCAAATATACTACGATCAACTGACATGGATGCAAGCAATATACTGTGCCTTACATACACCGAGAGCGGTGTAAGGGCAATGCGCGAACGTTTAATCGAACTCATAGGTCAAGATGCTTACAGAGTCGCCATACAGACTTTTCATGGGTTTGGAAGTGAAGTTATCAACACAAATTCCGACTATTTTTATAGCGGTGCTGACTTTCATCCTGCAGATGAGCTTTCGACCTACGAAATACTACACAAAATTTTTCGCAATCTTTCTCATAGCAATCCGCTAAGTGCAAAACTTGGCGATGATTACAGCTACATGAAAAAAGTTCAAACAGCTATTTCTGACTTTAAGCGCGCTGGTTTAACGCCCGATGAAATACAACGCATCGCACGACATTCACTTGGATTTATTGAGTTTGCTGAAGGAAAAATTCAGACATCATGGCCGCCTAAAATAGACAAAAAAGCAGTACCCGACATAAAAAAACTCTTAAAAGAATTGACCGAATACGAAACAGAGCCCGTTGGCGTACCGAACATCCCACCTATAAATACATTGTTAGTCAGCGAGCTCGAGCAGGCAATAGAAACCAGCGAGGACACCGGCAAGACCAATGCTGTAACTGCATGGAAAAACAAATGGCTTGAAAAAAATGTTGACGGCAAATTTGTGCTAAAAAGCAAAAAAAGGTTTGAACAGCTAGTAGCTGCGAGTAGCATATATCAGGATTATTTAAGTGCTATGCAAACAGCTAAACTTTATGATTATGACGATATGATTTTGAGGGTCGTACACGCTCTCGAAGTCTTCCATGATTTACGTCTTAATTTACAAGAAAAATACCAGTACATCATGGTTGATGAGTTTCAGGACACAAACGGCGCGCAGATGCGTATACTGCAAAGTCTTATTGATATACCAACTGGTGACGCACCAAATATCATGGTAGTAGGAGACGACGACCAAGCGATATATAGTTTTCAGGGTGCAGAAATTAGCAATATCCTTGGCTTTGAAAAATTTCTAAAAAAACCTCGTGTTATTACACTAAGGGAAAATTATCGAAGCGTAAAAAACGTCCTTGATATCTCTAGGGCAGTTATTAGTCAGGGCGTCGATCGACTAGAGAACCAGTCATCAATCGACAAATCTCTGCTAGCACAAACAAAAGGCACTGGAGCAGAAGTCAGTTTTGCAGAATATGAAAGTCAGGCGGCTGAATTTTTAGCGACAGCTGAAAATATCAAAAAAAGCATTGATGCAGGAAAAGATCCAAGTGACATTGCAGTGCTAGCAAGAGGCAAAAAAGACATTCAAGCATTTTTACCTTACTTACATCACCTAGGTATAAAGGTGAGTTTTGAGCACGATGAAAATATACTTGCAAGCGATAGTGTTGCAATATTGTTGAAATTATCACGCCTTGTTCTCAGTATTGCCCGAGGAGATGTACAGGAAATAGACGAGCAGCTACCGGAGGTGCTCGCGCACCCTGCTTTTGATTTACAACCTCGTGAAATTTGGCAGCTAAGTTTAGATTCTTACAAAAAACGACAAGTTTGGCTAGAAACTATGCTCGCAAATAATGACAAAATGAGTATAGTAGCCGAATGGCTACTGGAAATGGCGAAAGTAAGCACTGAGGTATCTGTAGAAACCATGCTTGATCTATTATTTGGCAGCGAGTCGAGCGAAAATTTCACATCTCCTTTTAAAAAATACTTTTTTTCAGATGAGAAACTTGTTTCAAATCCAGACGAATATATTGTCCATCTGCAATCACTTGCCACTATTCGCTCGTACATTCGTCAGTACAAACCACAAGAGTCTTTGTCGCTAACGGACTTTGTTGAATACTGTAACCTAGCGATAGATGCTGGGGTCAGTTTAAAAAATCACTACAGCTCAGAAGCACTAGAAGGTGCTGTACAGATAATGACAGCACACAAGGCCAAAGGCTTAGAATTTGATTCAGTATATATATTACACGCAAACGACGATGTTTGGGGTAGTAAAAGTAGAGGAGGGTCTGGAAGATTGTCGTACCCTGAAAATGTTGCAATTGGACTAGCTGGGGATAGTTATGATGACAAGCTGCGGTTGTTTTTTGTTGCAATGACAAGAGCTAAGAAACATCTGATTATTTCATCTTCACAGCAGAGCCTAGCTGGTCGAACCAGCCTAAAAGCCGATTTTCTGTCCAGTCAACAGTGGAGTGAGATAGAAGCCTCAAACACCCCAGAAATACGGCTAGAAGCAGCTGAGCATACTTGGCAAACGGCCATAACCTCAACGGCCGATAAAAGTTTGCATGAATTGTTAGCTTCGCAGTTGAAACATTACCATATTAGTGCAACTCATCTTAATAATTTTGTTGATGTCTCGCAGGGTGGCCCGCGTGCTTTTCTTTTAAACAATCTTCTGCATTTTCCAAAAAGTATTTCAGCTAGTGCAGCTATGGGTTCAAGCGTGCATAAGGCTCTACAAAAAGCACATCAACATTTACGAGTCGAGGGTGACCGTCGACCTATTGAAGATGTAGTGGCGGACTTTGAGCAATACTTGAAGCTTTCGCGACTACCCGAACATGACTTTTCGTATCAACTTCAAAAAGGAAGTGATGCACTGAGATTTTATCTAGAAAACAATTACGATTTGTTTGATGCTGAGCAAGAAGTTGAATTTGATTTCGTACATCAAGGATCCAGTGTCGACGATGTACAACTGACAGGAATCATTGATGTTATGCAGGTTAATAGTAAAGATAAATCAATAGAAGTTATCGATTATAAGACCGGGAAGCCAGCAAGCGGCTGGAAGGGTGCAAGTGATTTTGAAAAAATTAAACTTCATAAGTACAAGCAGCAGCTAATGTTCTACAGACTACTTATTGAAAACTCGCGTGACTTTAAAGGCTATAGAGTCGACAGGCTCGCTCTTGATTTTGTTGAACCTAGTAAAACTAACAAAACAGTATCTCTTGAAGCAGACTTTACGAATGAAGAACTAGAACAATTTAAAAAGCTACTTAAAAAAGTTTGGCAAGCAATTATGCAAGGTGAGTTTATTGATACTTCAAAGTATGAACAAACCTACAAAGGCGTTCTGCAATTTGAAAAAGACTTGCTTTCATAGTCGTAAGCATATATAATTGTTCTTCGCCAGCAAATTACAACCAAAAGAAATCATAGGAGGTGGTTTGCGTGGCAAACTGCTACCATGCAAACGGAAAAAAGACGTGCAGTAAGTGCAACGGCCACGGAAAGTCACAAGGCTTGTCCGGATGGAAATGCTCAGACTGCGACGGCAAAGGTGAAGTTTGTAAGGACTGTAACAAACCTGTATAAGGTTTTTACAAAACAGTTTGCGGTGATACTCGAGTTGTCCTAGTTCTACTTCGCGGAATAAGCGAACGGACAGGGAGGAATAGGCAAGTCGCACCTTCGGGAGCGCGCCATTCTACTCGACTATTGTCGCGTACACCAAACGCGCAATCAACGCGCGAGGTGACGAAGCCACGGTGATCGGGAGACACGCACAAGGGGGTGTGCCAATCCCGTTTGGGAGGATACGGTGGAGCGTACACGCACGATTATGCGAGTACGACGATGAAGCCCTATCAACGCCGCGGTAACGGCCGTTCAGCTACTGTCACAGTAATGTCATCTTCATAACAACTGAAGGTTACAGAGCTTACGACAGGGCTGAACGGCCTCTCTTTTTTTGTAACTGCTTTTAAACGATATAATGAATAGATATGACTAATTTTTGGAAAACTACAAATAAGCCCTTTTTCATACTTGCACCTATGGAAGCTGTGACTGATATAGTTTTTAGAAAAGTAGTCAAAAATGCTGCCGAACCTGACATATATTTTACCGAGTTTACAAACGCCACAGGCTGGGTCAATGCAGGTGAAATCGCTGTAGGTGGACGACTTGATAAAGCAGAAGACGAACATCCTATAGTTGCTCAACTTTGGGGTTCGATTCCTGAAGACATAGAACAATTAGCCAAACACTGCGCTGAGCAAGGCTATGATGGCATAGATATCAATATGGGCTGTCCTGATAAATCAGCGATTAAATCTGGGGGAGGCGCAGCTTTAATAAAAAATACCGAGCTTGCTAGTCAGATTATTGAAGCTGCAAAACAATCAGGCCTACCAATCAGTGTCAAAACACGACTTGGCTTCTCACAAATAAATGAGTACAAGTCGTGGATCAAATTTTTATTATCTCAAGACATTGTTGCCCTTACTGTGCATCTAAGAACAAAGAGTGAAATGAGCAAAGTACCTGCGCATTTTGAATTACTAACTGATATTGTGCAAATAAAAAATGAAGTAGCCCCAAATACTCTTATTATTGCCAATGGTGATATACTTGATCGCCAACATGGCCAAGAACTCATAGATACACACAAGATTGATGGCATAATGATAGGAAGGGGAGTGTTTAACAATCCTTTCGTTTTTGAAAATGAATCAAAACTACATACAAAAGAAGAACTTCTTGGTTTGCTCAATTTGCACCTAGACCTCTATGACGAAAGAGGTGAACGCAAAAGAAAATTCGAAACACTAAAACGATTCTTCAAAATATATATACGGGACTTCGATGGCGCAAGTACGCTACGTCATGAACTCATGCAAACAAAAACTACTGATGAAGTACGTGTTTTGTTAAATGAAATCAAGTAGCTAGCTGGGTAATCTCTACAATTTCTGCATGCTTGTGATTTACTAGTTCGATAATATCACCAACGCTTTTATGTTCAAGTCGTTCTGCTAAATTTGCACTTACTTTTTTATCGTCACCACTTCTTTCAACCACTAAAGGATTGACCATTACTTTCTCGGGTAGCTGGTCTTGTACTGTAGCGGGCAACTGCGAGGTATTCCTTTCAAATTCAGAAATATATACAAACACTTCATGGCCCTGCTCGACAAGTTTGAGTTTTACGAGGCTACCGGCTGAAATTTCGTTCGTAGTAGTTTCGGGGTCAACTTGGTGATTCCCATTCTCAGTTCCATTGAGCGCTGATTGACCCAAGCCCTCACTAATAGATGCGCCACTTTTTCTAGTTTCTATGGTGTCTTTTATACTTTCCATAGCGCGCTCCTTGTTATGCCACAATAGTAGCATAAATCTAGCTATATAGCATTAAGACATAGTCTTAGCGACGGTTTCGTCGACGAAGTCCAGCAATCTTTAGTCGAACGGTGTGGCGATCGATCATTTCTTGAGCTTTATCTATTTCTACTTTATCTTTAGCAGATTTCTTAAGCTCATGAGCGCGTTTAAGCGCTTTCTGTATCTCTTCTTCCTTAAGATGCTCAGTATCTTCGATTTCGTCTGCAAGTATGATCAGCTCGTTGTTAAGCACTTTTAAAGTACCTCCATACGCAGCTATCGTCTCTCTGTCAGCATCTTTATCCCTTTTTTGGTTACGAATATGTATGATACCGTTCGACAGAGCACTCACCAGTGGAGTGTGCCCACCGTACACAGCAATCTCACCATCCTTAGTTGGTATCATAACTTCATAGACATCTCGATCTACTTTGATGCCGCTAAGAGTAATGAGCTTTAGTCTAATCATTTGACTTCTTTAATCGAGCCTTTCATGTAGAACGCACTTTCAGGTTTGTTATCGTGTTTTCCGTCTAATATTTCTGCGAAACCATCAATAGTTTCACTTAATTTTACATATTGACCAGGACTTCCAGTAAATCCTTCGGCAACGAAGAAAGGTTGTGTTAGGAAACGTTGGATTTTTCGAGCCCTTGAGACAGTGAGTTTGTCTTCGTCAGAAAGCTCTTCCATACCAAGAATTGCAATGATATCTTGTAGATCTTTGTAGCGCTGCAATACACGTTGAATTTCACGCGCGACTCGGTAGTGTTTTTCACCAACAACTTCAGGATCAAGTAGGGTAGAAGAGCTGTCGAGCGGGTCAACTGCAGGGTAAAGACCAAGCTCGGTGAGCGCACGGTTAAGCACGATTGTGCTATCAAGGTGGGCGAAAGCGGTCGCTGGAGCAGGGTCAGTGTTGTCGTCTGCAGGAACGAAGATAGCCTGCACAGAGGTAATAGAGCCAGTTTTTGTACTAGTAATACGTTCTTGTAAGCCACCCATTTCTTGCGCCAAGTTTGGCTGATAACCTACAGCAGACGGCAAACGACCAAGCAAGGCAGATACCTCGGCACCAGCCTGAGTAAATCGGAAAATGTTGTCGATAAATAGCAACACATCCTTACCCTGGTCGCGGAAACCTTCGGCAATGGTAAGTCCAGAAAGACCAACACGAAGACGTGCTCCCGGTGGTTCGTTCATCTGACCAAAGACAAGGCTAGTCTTGTCGAGCACGCCAGACTCTTTCATTTCATTGTAAAGGTCGTTACCTTCACGAGTACGTTCACCAACACCTGCAAAAACAGAGTTACCGCTGTGGAATTTTGCGATGTTGTTTATAAGCTCTTGAATAAGAACTGTCTTACCAACACCCGCACCGCCGAAAAGACCAACCTTTCCACCTTTAGCCATAGGAGCAATAAGATCGATAACCTTGATTCCAGTTTCTAGAATTTCAGTTTTACCTGATTGTTCTTCGAGAGTAGGTGGTTCACGGTGAATAGAGGAGTACTTACTAAATTTATTTGCCATACCGTCGATAGGTTCGCCAACAACATTGAACATTCGTCCCATAGTTGCGTCGCCAATAGGAACTTGAATAGGAGCACCAGTTGCAATAACTTCCTGGCCACGCTTCAATCCGTCAGTTGAACCGAGTGCAATAGCACGAACACTTGTTTCACTGAGGTGACTTGCAACCTCAAACAACAGCTCTTTGCCGTGGAGTTCTACGCTTAGTGCATCGTAAATTGCTGGCATTGCGTCATGGTCAAACTCAACATCAACAACCACACCAACGACTTGGCTAATCTTTCCTTTTACTTTTTCTGCTGTTTTGGTCATTATATATTCTCCTCTTACATTCTATATCAGTTATTTATGCTTTTACAGCCTCAGCTCCACCTACAATTTCTGCTATCTGCTGTGTAATCTCGGCCTGTCTTGCGGTGTTAAGCTCTAAAGTCAGGTCGTCAATAATATCGGCAGCATTGTCACTAGCATTCTTCATGGCCATCATTCTCATACTGTGCTCACTAGCCACCGACTCGAGTAGTGCTTGCCACAATTGGGCTTCTACCAATCTTTCAGCTGTGCTTTCTATGATTGCCTCAACTGAAGGTTCAAAAAGGGCTACTTCGAGAGGTGAAACCTCGTGTACTTCAGTCTTTTTATCGTCCGGGTCGATAATATATGGAATGAGAGTAGTAGAAACAACATCCTGACGGATACTAGAGACAAACTGCGTATATATCACTCTTACGCTATCAATTTCTTTGTCGAGATATTCTTGCACCATATCTACCAAAATAGTAACAACAGTATCTGTTTTTGGGTGATCGCCAAGCATTAGGTGAGCGCTAGAATGGTCAACACCGCTGAGTTTTGCCACAAACTGACCAGCTTGACGGCCAATAGTGACAACTTTTGTATTCACTCTGTTCGACTTGTTTTCTTGTACTGTACTTACTAGCTTCTTAAAAACGTTTGCATTGTAAGCACCAGCTAATCCTCGGTCACTGCTAATAACTATAAGAAGCTCAGTCTTGATAGGCCGTACTTTAAACAAGCTATCCAGCTTAACATCTGAAACGCTAGAAAGTTGACCGATTAAAAGTCGTGCCTCTTCTTTGAATGGACGTGAATTTATAGCAAATTCTTGTGCACGACGCATTTTACTCGCCGCAACTAGTTCCATAGCTTTAGTAATTTGGCGAGTGTTTTTGACACTACCAATTCGTCTTTTAAGTGACGTTACTCCAGCTGACATGTACTACTTGTACTCCTCGGCAATCGCTTTAGCAGTATCTAGAATAGTTTTCTTCATCAAATCAGTCGGCTTGTCACCTTTGTTAAGTTCAGTCATAACTTTTTTGTGCTTTGAGCTAAGGCGTGAAAGCAGGGCTTCTCGAGCTTTTTCGATTTTATCAACCGCAACTTTATCAAAAGATCCTTCTGTTGCAGCCAGAAGCATAGCTGTTTGTTCCCATACAGCGTATGGAGAATATTGTGGCTGCTTCAAAAGCTCAGTGAGACGTTGTCCACGCTCGATGCGATGCTTTGTTTCAGCATCAAGATCAGTAGAGAACTGAGAGAAAGCTGCGAGCTCTCTAAACTGCGCAAGGTTAAGTCGCAAGCTACCTGCAACACTCTTAACAGCTTTTGTCTGAGCAGCTCCACCTACACGTGAAACTGAGAGACCCACAGAAATAGCAGGACGAATACCTTGGTAGAAAAGGTTCGTTTCAAGATAAATCTGACCGTCTGTAATCGAAATCACGTTAGTTGGAATGTACGCAGAAACATCACCAGCTTGAGTTTCAATAATAGGTAAAGCCGTTAAACTACCGCCACCAAGCTCATCTGAAAGTTTCGCAGAACGCTCAAGTAGGCGAGAGTGAAGATAGAAGACATCACCAGGAAAGGCTTCACGTCCCGGTGGGCGACGAAGGAGTAAACTCATTTGACGATACGCAGCAGCATGTTTTGATAAATCATCGAAAATAATCAAGGCGTGCTGTTTGTTGTCACGGAAATACTCACCCATAGCCGTACCAGCGTATGGCGCAAGGTATTGCAAACTTGCAGCGTCGGCAGCAGAGGTGGAAACAACAATTGTCTGCTCCATAACACCTTCAGACTCAAGCCGCTCAACGAGCTTAGCCACCTTACTAGCTTTTTGACCGACAGCAACATAAATATTGATAACTCCAGTATTTTGACGGTGTTGGTTGACCATAGTGTCAATTGCAACAGCAGTCTTACCAGTTTGACGATCGCCAATAATAAGCTCACGTTGACCTCGGCCAATCGGTACCATGGCGTCAATTGCAACAATACCAGTCATCAAAGGTTCAAAGACACTTTTACGAGCTAGCACACCAGGCGCTGGGTTTTCAATCAAGCCACGTTGCTTGGTTTTGATAGGACCTTTGCCGTCAAGCGGACGGCCAAGTGGATCAACCACGCGACCAACAAGTTCCGGACCTACTGGAACACTCAAAAGCTCGCCAGTAAGTCTTACTCGCGCGCCAGCAGAGACTGACTGCTCATCACCAAGAAGCACTGCACCAATTTCGTTTTCGCTTAAGTTAAGAGCAAAAGCAGTTACTTTCTTACCTTTGTCACCCTCGATTTCAAGAAGTTCGTTTGAGCCACAAGAGCGAAGGCCATAAATCCAAGCAATACCGTCACCAACACGAGTAACAACTCCAGTTTCTTGGATATCAGGTAAATCCTTGATGTCCTCTAGGGCTTTTTTGATGTCAGCTGACAGCTCTTTTACTGATACTTGGCTCATGTGTTCCTTCCTTACTTATCGATACTCGATTTTATATAGTTCAATTCACTCTTAACGCTTTTATCGATCAAGTAGTGTGCAGACTCGATTCGGACTCCGCCTAGCAAGCTAGGGTCGACTTTTTGATGAATAATAACGTCTTTGCAATTATCAAAATGCTTTTTGATATATGCAGAAATGTTATTTGTTTGAGCAGCTGAGAGTGGGTGAGCGGTTGCCACATTTACCTCATATGTTCCTTTTTCCTCACGCACACTCATGACATCACGCATGAGGGAGTCGAGTTGCAAAGTTTGCTTTGTGTCTATCAAATAACTAGCAATTTTTTTAGCAATACCGCGGCTAGTTGCATCTTGGTTGATCAAATTAGCGATACTACTAGCACTCATACTATTTACCTTGCCCTGACTTTAAAGCTTCGTCAATCAAAGCTTTGTCTTTGCTTGCATCTACCTTTGAGCCTATGAGCTTTTCGGTTGTATCTACGACAAGTGCAACAATTTCATTTTTGAGACTACGGCGTGAGCGGTCAGTCTCTTCGTCAATTTTCTTCTTAGCATCTGCAATCATTTTGTCGGTCTTTTCATTTGCCGTCTCAGTTGCTTTGGTAATCATCTCCTCTGATTGCGCCTTAGATTCAGCCAAAATCTCATCTGCCTGAGTACGTGCTTCAGACTTCAACTTGGCGACCTCTTTTTCAAGCTTTTCCTTTTGTGCTGTCATGTCTTTAGCAGACTTGACGCCTTCTTCTATAATCTTTTGCCGTTTGTCTAGTACTTCGACAATTCGTCCAAATACATACTTTTTAAGGATATAGAAAACAATAACAAAAGTTATAAGCTGAACAATAAAGGCCTTGAGGTCTATGCCTAAGGCACCAAAACCACCAGCTTCTTCGGCTGGGGCGCTACTGGCAAACTGAATAAAAACATTATTGATCACTGTTAACTAACTCTTTCTTTATTTATTACGAGATAATGAAAATTGATGCGAACGCGATCAAACCGAAAAGCTCGGCCATACCGACGAATACAAATAATTGACCAAAGTACTTTGATGATTCTGGGTTACGGCTCACGGCTGTCATATAGCTACTACCAAGCAAACCGATAGCGATTGCTGGACCCATACCACCAAATCCTACCAAGATACCTTTGGCGATTACACCTGTATTAATTGTTTCTGCTGCGAATAATTCCACTTATTTCTCCTTTGAAATTCCTATTTTTTACTAACGATTACTCTATATTATAACAAATATTTGCTCTATTTACATCTTAACTTTCCGCCTTTAACTCTTCATTATGGTCGTGCGAAACAGTCATAGACAAATATGAAACAGTTAGTAGGACGAATATATATGCCTGCAGAAGACCTACAAACACTTCCAGCAGAGTGAAAGGCACCGCTGTTGCGAAGCCAAACAAACCGCCCAGATAAGCAAAGATGGCTATCAATATTTCACCAATAACCACGTTCAAGAAAAGTCGAAGCCCAAGGCTGAACAAACGCGTAAACTCAGTAAAGATTTCGAAAAAACCAACAAGATAGGTGATGGGGTTGTATAGCTTGCCGCCAAAGAAATGCCGGGTATAGCCAACTATGCCAGACTCTTTTATTGCAAAGCCCTGTATAAGCACCATCATCACTAAAGCCATAGAAAGCGTACCGTTTAAATCTCCAGTAAATGGTCGGAAGAGGGGATTGCCATCATATGTAAAACCGTGCCCAACAATCGGTAATAGCCCAAGCCAGTTGTTGAAAAGTGCAAAGAAGAATATCGCTGCAAAGTATGGTGCGTACTTTCGTGCTCGTTCCTGAGAGCCTAGACTGTCGGCTGTGAAGTTATATATAAACTCAGTCAAAGCTTCTATGGGTTGCGCAAAGCCTCGGCTACCATTAACAGTTATCTTGCGAGACATTACAAATAGAAATACGATGATGAAGACAGCGGCAATCCACCCATACACCATAGAGTTGGTTATCGCTACACCGCCTACATGAAATAGAACCTCTGGTGCTACTGCAATTTCTGGCCCCGTAGACGCAAATAGACTAAACATTCTCTACCGCCTTATTAATTTTCTTCACTTCTAACGCAATTGTAAGAGTAGAAACAGCAAGACCAACAACAATACCCAAAATAACAATCATAGTTTTTCCATCCGAAAAGGCTAGGGCTATAAAAAACGGCACCAAGAAGCTTAGGGCTAACTTCCATGATATATCCATGAGAAAGAAGAAAAACATTCCTTGTAACTTCCTAGTTCTTTCAGTCATAACTGGGGGTTTTTGGTTCCAATCGTCCTCAAATTCATCGTCCTCAAATCGAACTAACTTAGGGTTAGTTTTTTTGGGTTTCACATTTTTCTGATTTGTCTTCGCCATCACTTTTCTTCATTATACCAAAACTATTAGTCTTGGCTAAATTCTCGTAGCTGGCCGTTCCAACTTTGCCAAACCTGCAATGGCTCGCGTAGTTCAAGTTGACTGCCTATACGGACTCGCGCTCCACCGGCTGTGATTCGATCACCCTGCGGAGTGTGAGCATGCCCGGTCACAACGGTTTTGTGGGTCGCCTGAAAAGCTTCTGTTTGGTGGGCGAGAGCGAGGCTCGTTATTTGAGGCGGCTCTTCAAATTCTTCTTCACCTGTATTTTCAACGAGGTCTTTTCTTGCATAAAAGAGTTCCTGTTTTTGTAATAACCAACCAGAATCAGTCAGCCCAGCATGCACAACTATGAAATCCTCGCCTTCAAAATACATCGCTGCTTTAGCCAGCATTTGCAAGTGACCTTTTTCTAACATAGCCTCGTGCAAGCGTTCTACTTTTTCACTATGTTTTACATTGCGCGTTTTTACTCCGTAGGAGCTTGCTATGGCATCAAGAACACCTTTTCTCTCACTAAATACCCGTGCTGTCGTCTGAATTCTTTGACGTATTTCAGGGTCTTCGTTAAGCATGCCAGCTAGGAGATAGAGCTCCCAGTTACCCAGTGTTATATCGGCATCAATACTTTTAGCAATATCGAGAGTCCGAGCCGTATTTGGTCCTGCGCCGATGACATCTCCGTTTAGTAGGTACCTATCGGGCTTATCGCCATAAAAGCCGACTGCTTCTTCAAGAGGTTCGTCATATCCATGCAAATCACTAATTGCAACCAGCTTATCGCTACTAAGTTTCTCACTCATAACTCTAGTCTAGACCTCTATAAAACTGCGTGCAAGCATGAGCTTTTACGTTACAGGTAACTATTTGCTATACTAGAACTATGAGTAGTAGTACAACGCCTCAAGTAACTATATACAGTACAAGCTGGTGTGCTTTTTGCCATAGCTTAGAGC
The DNA here is from genome assembly GCA_964630185.1 of uncultured Candidatus Saccharibacteria bacterium. Classification (GTDB taxonomy): domain Bacteria; phylum Patescibacteriota; class Saccharimonadia; order Saccharimonadales; family Saccharimonadaceae; genus JACPYF01. The sequence goes on along the minus strand of CAZVTQ010000003.1, from coordinate 169,921 downwards.
AATACTTAGAACACAAAAAAGTAACCTTTGTCACAAAAGACATAGAAAAAGACGAGACAGCGTATAACGAACTAATGGAAACTATAGGTGGTCGCGGTAATTTTCAAGGTGTTCCTACCAGCAGCATTAACGGCGAAATTGTAGTGGGTTTTGACCGGCCAAAAATAGATGCCGCACTGGCTAAAAACAGTTAGTTTTACCCACCTAACAGATATAGAATCGTTGTAAATTCTAAAGCATAAAACCGTTGACAATAGCATATATAGGGTATTACTATGGAACATAAGCGCTAGATATAGTATATCCAAAATAGCTATGTCTCGCCCGAAGACACCAGGGGGTGTAGAACGATGTCTTCCATCGATCACCGAGCATAAAGGAGTGGTGTGGCTCCTCGTTGCTTATAAGTGCTCATAATACAAAAAAATTAGGAGGGTCACCAAAAGTGGACATTCAAGTCACAAAAATTGACGGCAGCAAACAAGCCTACAATGCCGACAAAATCAACCGTGCGCTAGAGAGAGCAACGCGCGGCCTTGATGATCAAATATCAAAAGTAATTCAAGTTGCTACAGAGGTAAGTTTGACTCTGTTCGACGGCATTACAACAACGCAATTAGATGAAGCAGTCATTCACGCAGCCTTGCAAAACGTCAAAGACGACCCAGACTTTGACATCATAGCTGCACGATTGCTGCTAAAAACAATTTACAAGAATGTCCTTGGTGACTATGAAAGTGATGAAGAACTTGTAGCACTTCATCAGAAAAACTTTGCGCCTTACATACGTCAAGGTGTTAAAGACAAACTACTAGACAAACGAATGGGCGACAGCAAGCTATTTGACCTCAAAAAACTAGCTGCAGCACTCGACCCAAGCCGAGACAATCTTATGAAATATCTTGGTGTTATCACCAGTAAAAACCGTTATGCCTTGCGCAAACAAGACGGCGAACCGATTGAAACACCACAGTACACTATGATGCGTATTGCTATGGGTCTTAGCTTTAACGAGAAAAACCCTACAGCAGCAGCTTTGGAATTCTACGACCGCATGAGTAACTTCGACTACGTGCCTGGTGGCTCAACAAGAGTTAACGCAGGAGGTGCTTTCCCGCAGCTCAGCAACTGTTTTGTCATGGAGACGCAAGATGACATGGATTCTATCGCAAAGACCGTCAGCGACGTTATGTGGATATCTAAGGGTACCGGTGGAATCGGCCTTTCTATGAACAAGCTTCGTGCCGAAGGTTCACCTGTGAAGAGTACAAATACTGTTTCTACTGGACCAATTCCATTTATGAACGTTGTCGATGCAGCTCTTCGTGCTGTGAGCCGAAAAGGCAAAAAAGCCGGCGCCTTGGCTTTCTACATGGAAAACTGGCACCTAAACTTCCCACAATTCCTCGACCTAAAGCAAAACTCCGGTGACCCGTACCTCCGTGTGCGAACCGCCAACACTGCCGTATGGATGTCAGATGAATTCATGAAACGAGTCGACAACGACGAAGATTGGTACTTATTTGACCCAGCTGATACTCCAGACTTGTGCGAACTCTACGGTAGCGACTTTTCTAAACGCTATGCCGAGTACATTGCACTAGCTGAAGCAGGTGAAATGCGTACATTCGACAAAATCAAAGCTCGCGAACAATTCCGTCAAATTCTTATAGTACTCCAAGCAACAAGTCACCCGTGGCTTACTTGGAAAGACACTATCAACGTACGCGCACTCAACAACAACACTGGTACAATCCATCTTTCAAACCTATGTACCGAAATCACATTACCGCAAGACAAAGACAACACTGCAGTTTGCAACTTAGTCAGCATGAACCTTTCAGCACACTTACTGCTCGACAAAAGAGACTTCGACTGGAAGCGACTTGAGCGTAGTACTCGTTCGGCTGTTCGCCAACTCGATAACCTTGTGGACATCACGAACACACCAGTTAAAGAAGCGATGCACTCCAACAAACAAAACCGTGCTATTGGACTAGGCGTTATGGGATTCACCGATGTTATCGAGAAGCTTGGTTACTCATACGAGTCTGAAGAAGCATACGACTTGATTGACCAACTTGTAGAGTTCATCAGCTACCAAGCAATCGACGAAAGTGCAGAGCTTGCCAAAGAGCGTGGAGCATATCCAATGTTCAAAGGCTCTGGCTGGAGCAAGGGACTAATCCCACTCGACACAGTGGAGCTTGCTAGCATCGACCGTGGCGTAGGTATTGATATCAACCGCACAACCCGTCTCGACTGGGAAAAACTACGCAAAAAAGTCAAAAAAGGTATGCGAAATGCAACTCTTATGGCTATTGCACCGACAGCAAACATCGCACACGTTGCAGGCACAACTCCAGGTCTTGATCCGCAGTTTTCACAAATCTTCTCACGATCAACACTTAACGGTAAGTTCCTAGAAGTAAACGTCAACTTGGTCAACGACCTGAAAGCACTTGATCTTTGGACTGAGGTAAAAGACGACGTCCTCGCACATCAGGGTGACCTCACGAAGATCGATGCTGTTCCACAACACATTAAAGATGTATACAAAACCAGTTTCCAGTTGTCTCCAGACGCATTTATAGAAGTAGCAGGGCGAGCTCAGAAATGGGTTGACCAAGCTATTTCACGCAACATGTATCTAGAGACACGTGATATTGACGACATGGTAGGTATTTATTCGAGCGCCTGGAAAAAGGGTCTCAAGACTACTTACTACCTACACGTCAAACCACGACATCAGGCCGAGCAGAGTACAACAAAAGTTAATAAGTCAGAAGCAATTGCTAAATCTAGCTCAAGTGGGTCAGGATTTGGCTTTGGCTCCAGAGCAAGATAAAATAATAAAAAGCGAAAGTAACGGGGGTAAAAGTTATGAGCACAAACAATACACAACAAGAAACACAAGAAGAAATCGAACTACGAATGAAGATCATCCAAGAAGCGATGGCCGAAGCGCAAAAGCAAGGTTCTCAAACGTTTTCAACAAAAAATATCAACATGGACGCATTGGTTGACCCACAAGAAGGTCTTATCTGCGACGGTTGCGAGTAGATTGCTATGACAAAAACAAAAGGCATACTAGGAACAGGTATCCAAGATGGACTGCGACTCAAGCCAGTTCGTTACCAATGGGCATATGACCTATACGAACAAGCAGTTGCAAATACTTGGTTTCCAAACGAAATCCAACTAGGACAAGACGTCGCCGATTGGCGCAAAATGAGTGATGAAGAAAAACACGCAGTCACATTCCTAATGAGTTATTTCAACCCAAACGAGTTACTAGTAAACAAAGCTCTAGCCTTCGGTGTATACCCCTACATCAATGCGCCAGAAGCACACATGTATCTTGCAAAACAAATGTGGGAAGAAGCCAACCACTGTATGTCTTTTGAATACGTTCTTGAGACATTCCCAGTTGACCGCGAAGGTTCTTACGACGCACACATCAACATTCCATCTATGGCTGCAAAAGAAGAGTTCGAGGTCAAATACATTAAGCGTATGACTGAGGAACAAATCGACATCACAACCACTGAAGGTAAGAAGGATTTCGTACGAAACCTCGTAGCCTACAACATCATCCTTGAGGGCCTCTGGTTCTACAGTGGCTTCATGGTTGCACTGAGCTTCCGTCAACGAAACCTACTCCGTAACTTCGGTAGTCTCATTGACTGGGTAGTTCGTGACGAAAGTCTTCACCTCAAGTTTGGTATAAACCTTATTTTGACAGTTCTAGACGAAAACCCAGACCTTCAAACTGAAGAGTTTGCAGCCGAGATCAAGCAAATGATCCTCGACGGCGTTGAGATGGAAGAGCAGTACAACAAAGATCTTTTGCCAAACGGTATTTTAGGCCTCAATGCTGACTACATCAACCAATACGTCAAATATCTTGCTGATCGCCGCCTCGAAGAACTTGGCTTTGGTGCACACTACAAAGTAAGCAACCCAGCTAAATGGATGGCCGCAGCTAATGACACTCTCGAGCTCGTAAACTTCTTTGAAAGCACAAATACTAGCTACGAAGTCAACGCTGGTAGCACTAAAAAGTAAGTAAATTACCCACCATAAAAACCAGTCTTGATTAGGCTGGTTTTTTTGTGATAGTATGGTGTAAGAGAAGTGGGAGGCATTTTCACTCTCTAGTTGTACATATCGAGCAAGCGAGAACGGCACGCACTACGGCAACTGCCTAGGCTCCGCCCAGCGGAGTGGTGATGCAACATCGCAGTCCGTAGTACAGAGCCCGCTCCATGATAGCCCCAAAAGGGCAGTCTCTCATTCGGTGACCCACCAGGTCATGGACGGCGTTACAGTCATCTGTAGCGATCGTGGAGCGGGACACCTTAAAAAAGATTCCGTCGGACTCGGTAAAGCCGACGGGGCACAGCAAATCTTGAGTTGACTAACGGTTCGGTATTGTTACAACAGTACCCGACCGTGAGAAACAAGCTACTAAGCAAGTAGGACGTACGTACTCCGATGCGTCCAATGATCTGACCTAAGTAGACCGAGGCTTACACGGAGCTAAAAACTCCAAAAGTACTCGGGTAGTTAACAATCGACACTGCTGGGTGTCACTCGCTCCCGTTACACGGAGCACTACATCGCCCGGAATGTCCGGATGAGGAATGCTGATCGCTACTACGCATGCGATCTCTCCTCATCCGGCATCTCCGGGTTTTTTCTTGTTTAAAATAGTAGCATATGGTATTATTGTGCCGATCCGAGGTGAGTATCATTCCAGGTATTTATCTCGTTTTGTTGGGTAGTTGGCATGTGATCCAAAGCTCGCTCCACGACACTTTCGTAGGCGGCCGTGGAGCGAGTAGTTCTTTAAAGCCTGTCCAGTAATCTCCCATGATCCGGGGAAGGTTGCAGGATAGATACAGTAGACTTACGTTGACGGCGGTTATCCGTGTGACCGTTTTGTAAGCAAGCGAAGCACCGGCAAGCTTCGTGCGGCTCCGTGGCACTCCGCGTACCACGAAAAGTCAACAATCGACACTTAACTGTGTGTCCTGTGCGCTCCTAGCGCCCCCCGAAAACCAAGTGAAGGGGTGAGTTGTTAAGGCAATTCTACCCCAGCACACAACTTTCTTGACTCGCGTCACGAGAAAGTTGCGATAGCCTAACCGGCCGTCGACACCACATCAGGTGTTGTGTTCGCTCGGTTTTCGGGGTTATTTTTTTGACCTTTTATAAATCAGTACTAATGCGCTTTGCTATTTTTCGACGCATGACAAGTATGTGCTTATAAATTTTTTGCATAGATGTACGACGTTTTTCGGTATGCGAAGCTATTGCATCGATATAAAGAGTTTCTAGTTTTTTCGTCTGTTTTACTTCTGTATAGCGACCAGCGAGCTTTTTACTGGCTTGCCCAAATGTTTGACGTAACTTTTTATCAGAAAGTATTGGAACGACTTTACTAGCCATATCCTCTGAAGAGTCTGCAATGTACCCATTCACGCCGTCTTCAACAACTTCACTTACCCCTTTATCAATCAACACTATAGGACAGCCAGCCAAAGCTGCTTCATGTATGACTAATCCTTGAGTGTCAGTCAGAGAAGGGAATACGAACACTGATGTAGCCCCATACACTGTTCCTAAACTTTCCCGAGGTAACGCTCCTGTAAATACAATTCTTTCACTAGCAGATGATTTGCTAGCAAGCTGTTCAAGTGCAGCTTTGTATTCAAAATCACCAACATACAAAAGCTTAGCTTTCGGACGCGACTCCAAAACTTCCTCAATCATTGGTATAAGACTTGCAAGATTTTTTTCTGCTCCAAGCCTACCTACGTAGGTGACTATTTCATCATCTTCATCAAAGCCGTACTTCGAACGAAAAGTTTTGAGTGATTCTTCAGTAGCTTCAGGCAAGGCATCGATACCAGTTGGCAGTACATCTATAGGGTACGAATACTCCTCGCCATCCATCCAGCTTTCTAGTTGATTTTTGCTTTTTTGAGAAAGAGCTATAACCTTATCGCAACGACTATACACAATAGTTATCATTGCTTCTATGATGTCTTGATTCCACTTCGTCACACCAGGGCGGGGGATATAGAGTTTGATGAGCTCCTTGATATCACGTCCGTGAAATTTGGTGGCAAATGGAGTGAGAGGAACAAGCATTAAGAGGCCAGGTAAAACCATAGGGTAATGCCGTACATATTCGTATATGTCTGTGCTATGTTGAGTGACGAGCGGAACGCCTGTCTTGTACGCCGCATTAATGCCAAGTATTCCTATCTGACCTGGGGTGAAAATATGTATGACATCAAGGTCAAGTTCTCGTATTTTACGCAGACTCCATGGTGGGAAGAAAAACGAAAAGTTGTAGTCATCATAAAAAGCACCCTTTACGCTAGGAAAACGTATAATGCCATACTCTTCATCTTCACGTACTTTAGTAGCAGTAACACCGTCTGCAGGACAAAACACATATACTTCATGTCCGAGATCTTCAAGGTGTTTTTTGGTTATATCAATAACATATACAATACCGTTTATCGACGGTCTATACGTATCAGTGAAAAGACCTATTCTCATGAAGTAATTCCTTCATTTTTCAGAAGTGTTTTATATATGCCCATCGCTTGACTTGCACCAGCGCTGGAGTCAAATCTTTGTGCAATTTTTTTTGAAGCTGATACAAATTTGTTATACATTGAGTCGTCTGCGCGTAAGTTTTGTACTGCTTTTACAAAATCGTTCTGAGTTTTACACCTGACAATATCGTTACCGAAAGTATCGTCATATTCTGGAATATCACGCAGTACAATAGGCAAACCTGCAGCTGCAGCTTCTATAACAGCCATTGGGTGATTTTCCTGTTCAGCAGGCAGAACAAACACGTCGGATGCTTGTAGATATGATTTTACATCCTCAAGCTCAATAACACCGGTAACGAGTAGATTCTTCGGTGTTTCTTCTATCAATTTCTGCATTTTTTTGTAGTCGGCCCCGATATTTTTAAAAGGAATTCCGCCTATCCAGATGAAACTGATATCTGGTAAGCTTTCGGCCATTTCAACAAAGCTATCAAAACGTTTACGTGGTTGGATTTGGCCGTTACCTGCTACCACAAATGTACCATCAAAAATATTGAGTTTCTTTCGTGAAGCTTTTTTATCTGCTTCAGTAGTTTTGTACTGAGATGTATCAATAGTATTGTGGGTAATTTCAATCTTTTCCTTTGCAACCCCTAGGTCGTTTTGCAAAATATCAGCAACCATACTAGAAACAGCCAAAACTTTATCCCCGCGACGATAAAAGAATTTCATATATGCTTTTGCAAGAGGTAGCCACACGCTCGCTAAAGCAATTGAACCTACAAGAGAGTCGGGTACAACATGAGCAGAAATAACTTTCTTTCCTTTACCAAAGAGAAGCTTGGACAGCGAAAGTAGTCCGATAGTATGAATGTGGGTAATATCAGCATGAACATTTTGTGTAAACTCATTCACTACAACGTCACAATCATCACGTGCCTTCAAAGCTTTAGCAAGCTCTAAGTAAGCAGTGTGAACACCGTGACCACGAACTGAAATTTCACTTTCACTGATCATATTTATAAGTATTTTTTTCATAGTTAGTATCCTATCTATTATAACAGCTTGTATACTGTAGACATGACATTGAGCGCAGAACACAAAACCCTGAAAATACTGGGGAACGAACTTCACTACTGGCAGCATGGTAGCCTAGAGCAACCAGTTATTATTCTTGTGCATGGTTTTACAGGCGACCACCGTGGCTTTTACAAGATTGTACCGTTTCTTACAAATTACTTCACGGTGATAACCCTCGATTTACCAGGCTTTGGACTTTCAGAAATTGGCAAGCAAAAAATGACTATCCAATACCACGCCGAAGTCCTAGCAGGTTTAATACAAAAACTTCAATTAAAAAATCCACCAACGGTACTTGGCCACTCATACGGTTCACTCGTTGTAGCAAGGCTACATACAATCAACCCTGGTATAAGTGACAAAAAAACTATATTAGTAAGTCCGGTTGCAACACCAATTAGTTTTCCCGACGCACGCTACATAGGTAAATTAATAAGTCAGATGTACTTTTGGGTTGGAGCAACCCCTGGACCTGTTGGCAAAAAGGTACTTAAAAGCCATTTTGTTACAAAAACGATAACAAAACATATGTTAACGACTTCAGACAAAGACTTAAGAAATGAAATCATAGACCAGCACATTGAAAACACAAAATATGTTCAAAATCCAAAGCAAACCTATCGTTTATTTCGCGAAACTAACCGATCAGGTGTAGTCAAAGAGGCGAGTAAAATTACAAAAGAAGTGCTTATTGTCGGGGGTGATAAAGACGGACAATGTCCAATAATTCAGCAAAAAAAAGCCGTCCAAGCATTTCGACAAGCGCAGTTGGTAGAGCTAGCCGACGCTGGGCATTTGTCGCACTATGAAGAGCCTGAAGCTATTGCTGGCTCAATTCTTAGTTTTTTGAATAAGTAGAAATAACTTCTTTGTATATATCTTCAAATCGTTTGATAACGTTTTTGATATCGTGCGCCCTGGCAATCTTGAGACTCTCGCTACTGAATTTTTTACGAAGCTTTTCATCACCAAGTAGCCGCGATATTCTCTCGGACATTATTCTGACATTGTCTACGGGTACTATAAAACCGTTGCGCCCATCCTGGCATAATTCCGGCAATGCCCCAGCTGAAACGGCGATGGCTGGTTTGCCCGACGCCATAGATTCCAGTAGCGCAAGACTCTGAAGCTCGGCAGGTGAGGGCATAACAAAAATATCGCCTATACGATGTAACTGTAACAAATCATCATCGCTCACTCGACCCGTAAAAGTAACTGAATCGGCTATACCAAGCGCTTGCGCAAAGTCCTCAAGACTTTCCGTAGCATTGCCGTCGCCAACAATCAGAAAATGTGCTTTATGTTCTTTTAAAACGGACTTAGCGGCATGTAGCAATATATGTACATGCTTCTCACGGTCAAGCCTGCCCACATAGCTCACAATTGGCCTATCAACAGGGAGCTGAAAGGTTACATATGTACTTTTTTTGGCAGCAAGTGGACGAAAGTGGCTCAAATCAATACCGTTCGAGATTGGTACAATCGGCACATCTACCGATGCATTTTTGAATAGATCAATCGCAGACTGCGTTGGCATGATGATGCAACTTGCACCCTTATAAAGAAGCATGCCGTAACGAGTAAAAATACTACTAACAGGCTTCGCTAGTGGAGTGATGATACGTACGTTTTTAATAATATTTTCCGGCATCACGTGGTTTGTTGCTACAACTGGAATAGAAAGCTTGCCAGCGCTAGTAATAGTAGCCAGCCCAACTCCTAGCTGAGTGTGAACATGAACAATATCTGGTTGAAATTCTTTCAAAATACTACGAACCTCGCGTTCCAATACCACCGAAATACGCAAGTTCTGTCGAAAAGGGAAGCGTACAGAGCGGGTACGAACAATCTGGTAGCCCTCATCCTGCTCCTCATAGCGTCCGCCAGTTTGAGACGGGGCAATAACCAATACATCGTGCCCAGCACGAGTAAGTCCGAGCGCTAACGTACGAGCGGCAGTAGCGACACCGCTCACCATAGGCCAGTGCTGATCATTTGCTATTACAATACGCATAATACTAGGGTTAATTATAGCAGAACAAAGTGTTATACTTTTTCTATGCCCAACAGACGTATACTTCTGCAAGCCCTCAAATATACAGTGCTTACTTTTGCCAGCATACATCTGTTTATTTCATACACCCTTATGCTCTTCAAAGATTTCCAAGAGGGAAATTTATTTAGAATTATCGCTCTCGATCATCTCTGGCCACAATTAGACTCCACAGTAGGACTTTTTGTGCTATCTCAAGTAATTTGGCTCGTTGCTCTCGCTGGTTATTGTATATATTTGCAAAGAAAAGAATCTTCTGAAAAAACTAACAAAAAGCCATGAAGATTTTTGTAGACGCACGCTGGACCCAAACTGAATTTCACGATGGCATTAGCCGCTACGGCTCGAGCTTACTTGGGGCTTTGCACAAAATTCACCCAATCACAGTGCTCATACACGACGAAAAGCAACTGGCTTTTCTACCCAAAAAAATACCGTACGTCATAGTAAACAATCCGATCTCACCACGAGAACTATTACTCGCACGAAAACTTAACGAGCTAGGGGCTGATATCGTTTTTAGCCCTTTGCAGTATATGGGTATATGGGGAAGGAAATACAAACTAATACTTACTCTGCAAGACTTGATTTACTATCGACATCCAAAGCCACCGACATTTTTAATTTGGCCAGTGCGCGTTGTCTGGCGTTTATTCCATATTTCTTATTGGCCACAACGGACTCTACTCAACCAAGCAGATGCTATAGCAACTGTGAGTCACACTTCCAAAAAATATATCCAGCACCACAATATAACCAAAAAACCGATTACGGTTGCCTACAATGCGCCTAGTCCACTTAAGGTCAAGCTAAAGAAACCAGCAAAAAAATTAGTCTATATGGGGTCTTTCATGCCATATAAAAACGTTGAGACACTCATTGCCTCGCTTGAGTATTTGCCTGGATATGACTTACTTTTACTCTCAAGCATAAACCCGCGGCGCGAAAAAGAACTTGTAGAACTAGCCGGCAAAGACGCTCGAGTAGAGTTTTTTGGCGGTGTGAGTGACAAAGAATATGCTGAGATACTGGGGAGCGCTCACGCACTCGTAACAGCGAGCAAAGAAGAAGGCTTTGGCCTGCCTATCATTGAGGCTATGAGCGTAAGTGTACCAGTTATATGTAGCGACATAGAGATTTTCCATGAAGTAGCAGGGGACGCCGGATTATTCTTTGACCCTGACTCACCAAAAGACTTTGCAAAACAAGTGCGAAAGCTCGAAAAAAAGACTATACGCGCGCAAATGACCAAAAAAGGCAAGGCGCAAGCTGGCAAATTCACTTGGAAAAAATCCGCCCAAGAACTTCTAAAAACTATGAAGAAGCTACACAAAAACGGTTTGAAAAAGTAAAAGGCCCGTCACGAATGACGGGCCGAATACCTTAACTAATAACCAATCAGAAGCCTAAACGCAAACGGTAACGCTTCCTCGTATGCACGAGGATTTTGAGCGTATGCCGCATGCTTTGCGCCTTCGGCGTCTAGCATGAAACTGACTGGTGAGATTGGACTCACTGCTTGCCGCCAGCTATCAGCAGCCCGTGGATTGACAGTGTCGTCATCCTCGGTGGACCTGATGTAAACAACAGGACAGTCGATCGAGTTAGCCTCTAGAGCACCATGACGAACGATGTACATGGTTTGGTCATACCAGAACGACGGCAGAAAACTGCGTGCTCCTTCGACCTGCTGTTCCAACCACTCGAGGTCAATGTCGTAGTCAATTTCGCCTTCCTTTGGCGGAATAACCAGCCGTTTCATGATCGGTTTCCTCAAGAGGTTCCACAAGGGACCAAATGGGATTATACGAACAAACGGAGACAGAAAATCAAACGGCGGCTGCAGATCTTTGCTTCCCGTAGGAGCATCGATAGGCATTAGCCCAATCTCCACATTCTTCATGAGTGGACTCTTTGACAGCTTTTTGTTGATGTCATAAGCGAGCAGGCCACCCATCGAACTTCCAACGAGTATGACATGTTCGATACGAGAATCCTTCTCGCAACATGCAATTATCCATCTAGATACCACACTGACGATTCGCTTAGGACGAAAGCGAGGCGAGAGGTAATTAACACCCCATACTTCACCAAACTGAGCCATTGTTTTGACCAGCCGTTCTGGCATCATTGTTGCGCTTGCCAATATTCCAGGCAAATAAACAATGAATGTAGTACTTGAACCGTCGGGTGCCAGTACTTCCATGTCAACAGCCTGCTCGTTCCTCCAAAACAATAGACGCAGAACTGCGTCAAAAATCAGGAGAAGGATTGCGGCGCTAATCAAAGCCGCAACAAATCCTAAAAGACCTATTACAACTAGCAGCAGCCAGTTCACAGTCCTCACCCCTTTCAAAAGGTAAGTCGTAGATTATTAAGGTACTAGTATTATTATAGCATAAAATATAATATTTTACAATATAACTTAAGTAGTTATTGATTTATTATTTAGATTGTTTATAATCGTTAATGTACTTTGTCAAATCGATTAAAGGGGACTGCGTGCCAGTATCTCAGAATACCGTCGAACACCGACCAATTTTGGCTCGTGACAAAAAGTGGTTCTTCAACCTAAAGGACAAAAGTCTTGGGAGAATCCAAATCTTTGAAACATCAGAGATTCAACCCGACAGCTTAGTTGATCCATCGGCTGTCATTGGTAGGTTGGTTGTTGTAGGCAAGGGCTGCGTCATAGGTGCAAAGGCAACTATCGGAACCAAGCGTCCGAATGCAGGCGAGGCCGAAAGCGTCACTATTGGCGACAATGTCACTATCGAAGAAGGGGCCTGCGTCGAACCCGGCGCCACTGTGCCCGACGGTATAACCGTCAAAGCAGGAACGACCTTCTCGAAGGGCAAGTAGTACAAAACCTCTCGTAACGATATATACGGCAAGGATGCCACAGTATATCCACGAGAGGTGTTTTTTATGTAAGATAGGATACAATAAAGGTTATGAGTAAAAAGCCCAAAAAGCCAGTTTCGAGTTTGGTCAACCGTCGCGCACGGTTTGATTATGAATTGGGCGATGAACTAGTAGTAGGAATAGTCCTGACGGGGCCAGAAGTCCGAGCAGCACGCGATTCCCATGTGCAGCTAAAAGGTGCTTTCGTGAATGTACATAACTCAGAACTGTACCTAAACAACGCCAGCTTCAGCTTAAGACTTAACGAAAAAGGTAAAACAAATGCTCGCACAGTCGACACCACTCCCAGAAAACTACTGGCACACCGCAAGCAAATCGATGAATTCATGTCTAAAAGACAGGCAGGCTACACCATTGTTCCAACAAAACTTCTCACAACCGGTCGCCACATTAAATTGGTCATAGCAGTAGGTAAGGGTAAGAAGAACTATGACAAGCGCGAAACGATCAAACGCCGCGACATAGACCGCGATACAAAACGAAATATCAATAGATAGTTTTAACTTTATTACATGCGTGCTCAATATACTTGAGTAAATATGTAAAAAGTTAAATATGCGGCGGGGTGACCAAAAGGTCACACCCGCCACACAACCTCAAAAGTTTTGAGGAATTTACCTGAGATTATCGGCTCTCAGACCAGCCCTGTACTACAACCGACTCAATTGCCTCAAGAGACGAGATGAGACTTCGCAAGTCAGTAAAATCAACCTTTTCAGCGATCTTACTGACAAGCTCATCTGCCTGAGAATTCCAGTCAAGCATGCTTATTACTGCTTCAGCTGATGCAATGGTAGTCACAACAGCTGCAATCATTGGATCTTCCAGACTTACATAGCCCGAAAGATCCACCTGTGCAGTAGGCGGCTGCTCTTCTTGGACATCCTGCTCATAACTGAGGTGCAGTTCATCCATGATCTGCTTCTTGAACTTCTGCGTCAAATTATCGAGCTCATCGCTCGAGCGTTCGACGAACCGTTCCAGTCTGTAGATGCGATCCCGCTGTGCTGACTTCGCTCGAAGCACTATGTCGAACAATCCTTTGTCGTCGGCATAGTTTAGGGTCTTACGAGCATCTTCAACTGAAATGTGCCCAAACACAATCAGACGACTAAAGTCCTTAGTCACGTCTGGCAATGTATAGAACTCTTTCACTTGATATCCGAGCAGGTCCAGAAAAACCCTTACCTTTAAAAGAGAGGGGCCAACTGGAGCATTTTTTTGCTTATACCAGTGTCGAACCGTTTGTTCGTCAACCTGAGAGAAGTTAGCTAGGCAAGGCCTAACAAGATCCCACTCATGGCTTTCGAACAGGTGCTTCAGGCACTCACTTGTAGTTCCTGAGAAGCTTGGTTCATTCATGGTCATTACCGTCCACTCCTTCGATGGGAACATCGTTTGCAGATCGGCGTGCAACCAATCGACGCGTCCGTTTGCCGCTGTTGATGTGTTTCACCATCACCATGTACAGCAGTTCAACGGCAGCAGACCCACTCGACGAAGCAAGACGAGCGATCTCAGGGTCTGAGGTCGGAAATGCGCTCAGCTTCTTGATCTCAGATCTGTTTACACACAGACGATCCTCGTCCCAGAAGATCGGGTGATCAGAAAGCACTCGTGCAAGCTGCATCAGGAAGTTCGAGCGCATGTACGCCGCACCTTCTCTGTATGCAACACGCTGAACGCCCCAGCACTGGTCAACGATGTCGAAGAATGTCCGCACATTGTCGGCAAAAATATTTCTACCGACATTGTCGACGATCTTCTCCAGTCCCTTCGGAATTTCAGCCGTGTTATTTCCACGACCTGGCCCCGCGTGAGAGTGCAGCATGGCGACAACCTTGATGAACGTCACCGCACTGATCAAGTCGTCACGCTTCATCGACTGGTTCCAGCAGACGCGGCCGTTCATCACAAACGCCTTTTCCGTCGTCAGACGGTAGAGGGTGTTCATGACGGGGTATTCGTGTCGTGCGTTTCGAAGCGTGACATTGCTACTCAGTTTGGACTGAGAGATGTTCAGCTTCGAAAACATTCCACGCTCCGACTGCTGAGTGGTGCCGAAGTGGATTTCCACACCAATGTGAGGCTCCGTACCAGAATCTTCAGCGAGTAGCTGAAGACCACCCGTTACGCGCTGGAGACCGTCGATGATGTAAACATCGTCGTCGAGGTACCAGTTGCCATCACGTTCCCTGAAAGACTCTCCGCGCATTCCCAACGTAATTGCTGGGACACTGCCAATACGGAGAGCCTCCTTGAGTTCCATGACTTTCTTGGTCGAGAGCACTTCACGCTGATAATCATCCACCTTGAGCAGCTTCAGACTGTCGGCCGATACAACACCACGCAAAATGATTTCCCCCTGGGGAGTTTCATCAAGCGCCGCGTTGATCACTTTTACTGATTCGCGTTTTTCAGCCATTTCTGGCTCCTTTTGACAAGGGGTATGCATTGCTTGCTTAGCAAGCTGTAGCAACCCGTTTGTTAATGAACATTGGTTTTAGAGGACCAAAAACTCGTTATTCGTGTATGCTCTTGAGCGTACGAACCACCTGTATACACAGGAATACTCTCAAGAAGAGAATTAATAATTATAATACCTATTTTACAGAGAAAAGTCAATTATATGTTGTGGTTTGGATGTAGTCTATTTTGATTTTGTAGATAATAATCCTTGACACTTACAAGACTAAAGAGTAGTATAGGCTTTATTGTTGAGGTGTTCATTTGATCACTTCGGCATGTCCTTCAAAAGGTAAAGACAACGACAAGCAAAGAAGAGCTAACTGTTTTCATGCTCATCACACGAATAGAAAACAGCTCCTCACAGCCGTCCGCGTCTAAAATATGCAGCGTCTCAGCTGGCCTCATAAAAAATGCCAAAAGAGACACCCTCAGGTTATCTGCGTTGCAAACCTGAGTGTCCTACCACTGCAGTGGCGAAAATGCCGCCTTGGATCACACCATAAACGTGATTGCGTTCATCGTAAGAGTCAATAAGAAGATATCCTTCACTGGCCTAGGCCCTAGACACCCTACGATCTACGAGTTACCCAATGGTCCCTGTGACAAGGCGGCATCGCCGCAAAACTCAAGTCCCCGTGTTTTTACACGGGGCGTTTTCATTTTAAGACCTTATTTCTTGTTCTGTGCCATCTTCTGATATTTGAATTATCCGAGAAGGCGTCCTAGCCGACAAATTGCCACCATCCTTGTAAAAATCCACTGTATCGTCAAAATATTGTCTCGCTTGCTCGATTGTAGCTGCAGGTGGACGCGATTCTATATTCGCACTAGACGTTGCCAGAGGGCCTGTCTGGTGCAAAAACTCTACCAAACTTTCGTCATCTGGAATGCGAAAGGGAAGACTAGCAAATCCTTTGTGTGCATACTCAAGATTATCGCCAACTGGCAAGATGACACTTACCGGTCCCGGCCAATAATGTGCAACCTTAGCCAAGAGATTTTCTTCGACGATACCTTTTAGCTGATCAGTCGAGGCAATCAAAACTGTACCAACAGGTTTATTTGGGTTGCGCTGCTTCACTTGATATATGCGCTCAACGGCCACTGGAGAATCAAGACGAGCAACCACGCCATATACCGTGTCGGTCGCAATAACTCCAACGCCGTCATTTTTTAAAATCTCTACAATATTCATTAGAGATATATTGTACCGTATCTGTTACAATAAGAATAATGAAGTTATATTCTTGGAACGTAAATGGCATCCGCGCCGTACTGAACAAAGGCGCTTTTCAACCATTCCTAGAAGAACACGACCCCGACGTTCTATGTCTACAAGAAACCAAAGCCCACCGTGACCAAGTAGAGATTGATCTACCTGGCTATCACGAATATTGGAATAGTGCGACAAAAAAAGGTTATTCATCTACTGCGATATTTAGCAAAACAAAACCATTGCAAGTTATCAACAACTTCCCAGATGAAATTGCGAACAAGTACAACTTGAAAGACGGCTTTGGCGACCCAAACGACGAAGGTCGGGTGACAGCTGCCGAATTTGAAAAGTTATGGGTTGTAACGGTTTATACTCCAAATTCAAAAGGCGATTTAGGTCGACTCAAACTTCGCTACGAAGCTTGGGACCCAGCATTCTTGGAGTATGTGCAATCACTTGAAAAAACCAAACCGGTCCTTTTTTGCGGCGACCTCAATGTTGCACACAAGGAAATTGACCTAGCTCGGCCAAAAGAAAATGTAGGTAAACATGGCTTTACAAACGAAGAGCGTGAACGCTTTCAAGATTTTGTCGATGCCGGATTTATCGATACGTTTCGCATATTCTACCCAGACCGAACCGAAGCTTTCACATGGTGGACCAACTGGGCAAATGCTAGGGCCCGAAATGTTGGCTGGCGTATTGACTACTGGATGGCCAGCTCCAAGCTAAAAGACGCCATAAAAGCAGCCGAAATACACCCCAAAGTTATGGGTTCCGACCACTGTCCCGTGAGTATTGAGGTGGAGCTATGACACAATCTAAAAGATCTTTTCAGGAAATATCAACTCTTATACATGAGTACCTCGAAGAGCGTGATTGGGGCAACAACACTCAGCGCGGACTTGCAATATCAATCAGTCTTGAAGCCAGTGAGCTGTTAGAACATTACCAATGGCGAGATGATCCTGTTGGTACACGTGATGAAGTAGCAGAAGAACTAGCCGATATCTTTTTATATTCATTTCAGCTTGCACAAAACTTAGATATTGATATAGCTGAAGAAATAATAAAAAAGCTCGAGAAGGTAAAAAAGAAATATCCAGCAGAGAAGTTTAAAGGCGTAGACAGAGAAGAAGCAAGAAAAAACTGGCTGGACGCGAAATTAAAGCATAAAAAAAGCGGCCTATGAACAGCGTGAGTCAAAAAGACCAAAAGCTTTTTGAGTGGGTAGGAGAGCGAGCAAAGAACTACGAGCCAAACACTGAGGTACAGGCGGCAATTGCTCAAAAATCAATAATTCTTGTTATTGGACCAGCTGGTGTGGGTAAATCCTTCATAAGTCGTCGTGTTACTGAAACTGACCCGAGCTTTTCAGAACTTGGTACTATTTCGACAAGACCACCGAAACCAGATGATCCGGAAAACTACCGTACAGGTGTAGCTGTAGAAGAATTCGCGCAAAAAGTGATGGAAGGCGAGTTGGTACAATTTCATCGCCACCAATTTACAGGAGAGTTGTATGGGAGTGATATCGCCAGTCAACCAACCGACCATATCATCACCCCAGCACTTGCGGACAGTGTTGGGCAGTTTGGCCAAGTGGGATATCGTCGAGTCATTCCTGTGGGACTATACGCACCAGCCGATCAATGGATAGAGAGGCTCCAGCCCAGAAAAAAAGATTTCGACTACGGCGAAAGGCTGCACGAAGCCTTGAAAGTTCTTGGTTATCTTGAAAATAATCTAGCTACATTTCCTGTTTATAAAAACGAGACCAATAAGGGCATAGAAATTGCCCGATCTATCGTGAATCTTACACAAAGAGAAGATTTTGATACAACAAACTATAAAACTCGAGATAGCATCGGACTTATGAAGATTGCTGCAAAAAGAGAGCTTGAGAGGATGCGGCATGAGTAACGATAAAGTTTGCACACTGCTTTTTTTGCGTCGTGATGATGAAATATTACTTGCTATGAAAAAGCGTGGTTTTGGCAAGGGTCACTGGAACGGAGCAGGTGGCAAGATAGAGCCTAATGAAACTATAGAACAAACTCTTGTACGCGAAACTCAGGAAGAAATAAGTGTTACGCCAATCACATACGACAAAGTCGCAGAACAAGACTTTTTCATGGATACAGACACCGACCAGCCGTACCACATGTATGTTCACGTATATATCAGCTCCGAGTGGGAGGGTGAGCCGACAGAGAGTGAAGAAATGGCTCCTCAGTGGTTTAAGACATCAGATATTCCATACAACTCTATGTGGCAAGACGACCCTGTTTGGCTACCGCTAGTTCTTGAAGGCAAAAAAATAGTTGGTAAGTATACTTTCGCAAGCGACAACTCGATGCTCACTCATGATGTCAAAGAAGTTGAAGCTTTTTCTGGCAGTATACCCACACAAAATATGAATCAAGAGGTAGTAAATGAGTAAGTTTGCAGTTTTTGATATCGACGGAACACTTTTTCGTTGGCAGCTATTCCATGAACTTGTGGTACAGCTAACTATTGCCGATGTATTCCCAAAAAACACGTTTAGCGAAATAGATACCGCATGGAACAAATGGCGAGGTGGAGAAATGAGCTTTCACGACTACGAGAGTTTAGTTGTAAAAACACTTGTGCATTATTTACCACTCATACCTGTACCTGTCTACCAAGCTGCTTGCGATAAAGTAGTTGCTCAGAGTGCTCATAAAGTTCATTTTTACCCACGTAAGCTCATAACTGATCTAAAAAACGAGGGCTATAAAATAATCGCAATTAGCGGCTCGCAGCAGGAGATGCTCGAACCATTTTGTTCTCGCTACGACTTCGACATAGTAGTTGGTGTTGTATACGAACAAAAAGATGGACGCTTCACCGGTGAAATACAACACTCAACAATTGGTAGAAAAGACGCTATTTTAAAAGAGTTAATAGCAGAACATGGCCTGACAACCGAGGGTAGTGTAGCAATTGGAGACTCAGACGGGGATATACCGCTACTTAGCAGCGTCGAAAAACCTATTGCGTTCGACCCCTCGGAAGGCCTTTTCGAACATGCCAAACAGTCCAACTGGAAAATTGTTATTGAGCGCAAAAATATTGCATATGAATTTGCACAAAAAGATGGTGAACTTGTACTCGCTAACACCACAGTCTTCAAAACGTGAACTGATACAATAAAAGCATGGACTTTAGCTACTGGCTCAAACAAACTCCCACCAAGCCGCTTTTTCCTGATATAGAGTGGAGTAAACCTGAGCAAAAAAATCGAGCAGGCAAGCTCATGGTCATTGGTGGACATGCACAAGGCTTTATTGCCGTAGCCGAGAGCTATTCTGTGGCACTAGATATGGGAGTAGGTGAAGTACGTGTACTGATGCCTGACAGCCTCAAAAAAACACTACCGACAAACTTAGCCGAGGCATCGCTACTAAAAAGCAATCCTTCTGGCGGATTCAGTAAAGACGCTTGGTCGGATTTTGCAGCTGCTGCAGACTGGGCGGATGGTATATTGCTGCCAGGCGATGCTGGGCGAAATAGTGAAACTGCAATTTTATACGAAAAGCTGATTGATAAAACTGACATCCCGATCACTATCACTCGAGATGCGGTAGACCTCATAAAAAACAACTACCCGAAAGTAGTTGAACGTCCAAATACACTGCTAGTCATGTCTTTTGCTCAAATCCAAAAGCTCTTTAGCGGCGTGTATTATCCGAAAGTACTGACCTTTTCTATGCCACTAAATGCATTTGTAGATACATTACATAAATTCACCATTACATACCCAGTCACGCTTATGGTGCTGCACAACGAAAATATCGTCATTGCCTCACAGGGCAAAGTATCTAGCACACCGTGGACAAACGCTATGGAAATTTGGCGTGGACGCACCGCAACAAGGGCAGCCAGCTACTGGCTATGGACTCCCGACCAAATATTCGAGGCAACCACCTCAAGTTTGCTGAAATAAAAAAGCAACTCGAAAGTTGCTATTAAATGGTACCGCGGGCCGGACTTGAACCGGCACGAGCTAATGCTCACCAGATTTTGAGTCTAGCGTGTCTACCAAATTCCACCACCGCGGCTCAATCACCTTATTTTACTCTACACACGTGGTAAAATAAAGGTACTCCGGTGGGAGATACTTCTTTATGCAAAATGACAACCAAAAAAAATCAAACTCCCTAAGCGATCGAAATGCCGCGGCAAATATTATTCGCGACAATTTAGATCGTATCTATGACGGTGATGACGCACCTCTAGCTCAAGCCGAAAAAGAAGTTCAGGCTTCATCACAGCAACAAACTCCAGAAGTTCCGACATCCGCAGAAACCAGCCAGGCGCCTCAAGAAAACACTCCATCTCGCGCCCAATTAAATGAAGACTGGAAAAAATACCACACCTCATGGGCATCATACTACCAGCAGTATTACGAACGTTATTATCTAAACCATCTACACAATGCTAAACAAAGAGCTAAAAAGGAAAATAGTCCTACTACACAAGCTGCTACACCAAGCCAAACTGGCATCATAGCTAGTTACGAACCACCGCAAGGCAGTGAAGAAGACCAAGCAGTTGCTCAACTACGCGACCAGTTACTTGGCACTGTTAAGGATAGGGCAGACCAGGTCAAAAAATCACGTCACTATGCACCCATCATGACTGCCGTGGTATTCGCCTTTGTCTTTTTATTCTTACAGTACAACCAATTCTTATTCGCGACCGTTCACGCATATATCAGCCCAGGTAGTATTGATGCTCAAAACATAATCGTTGACCCGTCTTCTAGCGGAAAAGTTGGACCAGAGCCAAAACTTATCATACCTAAGATAAACGTTGAAGCGCCGATGATTTATGGTGTGGACCCACTCAACAACAACACAGTGGAGGACCAGCTCCGTGATGGTGTTGTACACTACCCAATAGCAAACGCTGCTAGCGTGCCAGGGCAAAACGGCGCAACGACCATACTAGGACACTCAAGTATGGATGTTTTTGACGACGGTCAATACAAGTTCGTATTCGTCCAGCTCAGTAAGCTCAGCGAAGGTGATAACATTTACATAAACTACAAGGGCGTTCGTTACACCTATAGCGTGACAAAAAAAGAGATTATAGATCCTAAAGAAATATCGAAAGTCACTCCAACCGACCCAACAAAACCAAGCCTCATTTTGATAACATGTGACCCTCCAGGAACGGCTTTGAAGCGACTGCTTGTATTTGCCGATCAAGTCAGCCCAGACCCGTCTAAAGCTGCAAAAGCAGATCCGTCCAAACAAACTTCAACCACATCGATACGTGGCGACGCACCATCAGCACTCGAACGACTGTTCGGTATACGCTAAAAGAAAAAGACCCCCGACCATAAGACCAGGAGGTCTTTTTGATCGAAGGTATGAACCTCAGTAGGGGATCGGAATGATCGGGACTTTGACCTCGTCGGTCTTGTCTCCATCTCGCCAGACACTCAACGTCACGTATGTCTTCTGAGAGACACGTGGTGCTGTGTACTGCGAGCATGCTTTGTGGTTACTGACATACGAGTCTGAAAACCACACAAGCTGGCCTTTACTGTTCCTACCTGAGTTATAGAACTTCTGTAGGTGTGAGGCCTTGGTGACCTTACCGGTACTTGACCTGATGGTCACCTGGTAGGCATCATCGCGCTCATCCTCTGCGCAAACCGTGCCCTTCCCCTGGGATACCACATGCTGTGGCGTGTAAGTGAACTGAGGGGATGGTTTGTCGCTGTTGCTGAAGTACAAACCCGCACAGGCAGCAACAGTTATCAGCATAAGCATTGGCAAACGCATAGTATCTCCTAAAAGTTGGGTTCGTGATGACAAATGTCATCATATCTATATATTAACATAAACATTATAAAATGTCAATGTTATTCAATAACCATTACTGAAGACTGCAAAGCAGGCTTGCCCGTAACTGTGTTTGGAGCAATGTCGAAAAGTCGTTTTCCGTTATCGCTCAAACTTATGTCGTAGCCTTCAGAAACCTTACCTATAGTTTCGGCATTTGTTCCGTCATATTCAAAAATTGTTAGTGTACCACCAGCATCGCTCACAAGATGGAAATCGTCGAGCCATTTAAGGTGGTGGTCTGAGGCGTACACAGGGTTATTAGGTATAGAAAATACAAAGTTTTGCTTCCGTTCAAGATCATATACCGAAAGGTTAGAGCCGTTTTGGGCAACAACAAATCGGCCATTGTTTGCGAAGTACAGCCATTGAACACCATTTGCCAGCTGAAAGGTTGCAAACTGCTGCTTGCTGTCTTTCGGGTCTTTTATGATATTAATCACTGTGCCGTGAGATACCGCTTGGTAGTCATCGTTGAAATAGTTGCTAACAACCGTGTGAACGTTCGGCTCATCTGCTTTAAATGACTTAACCTCACGAGGCTTCGCGTCTGCATCATTATAGTAGCCGATGATTTGTTTTCCAGACTGGGTACCCACATAGGCAATCGTATTGTCTTTGTACAGTTCAAACTCTCTTACATTATCGGCAATAGTTTTCAATGTTTCAGTATTGTTTGAGATGTCTATCTTGTGAATATTACCACCAGCCAGTACATAGAATATATTGCCGCTATTACCCACAAAGTGAGCATCGCTGATACTGAGGCTTTTTAGTATAGAAATATTTTTACTATTTGCATTGTCGGTCCTATCCAAGCGCAACCACTCAGTTTTATCACCACTAGTGTGCTTGACGAGCAGGTAGCGTGAACCAAAATCCCACTCCACAATTTTGAAGTTGTCTGCTGGAGTATTTTGCTTGGCAACAACTTCAGGAATAGTGAATTCACTGACACGTGGTTTTTTCTCATCGCGAATATCAACTATTTTTAGCTTTGGTTCATTTGATTTTTCAATTACTGCAATCCAATTTTTGTCTGGGGAAACTTTAACACCGCTAAGCTGATCAAAAGACTGCACTTCAGAAGTTGTGATGTGTTTTGGAATAAGTAGAGCATTTAGCCATAGCAACTCACCACGGCCAAGATCGAAATTTTTACCCCAAGATCTGTATTTTTTAAGCTCCATAGTAACGTTGTGATAGCCTGCGCCGGTGTTTTTCTTGCCATTAGTAGTGAAGTCCTGCTTTGCGCCATCAATGTTCACAGTGGCGCCGGTAGGGAAGCTACGAAATTGTATCAGACCACCCTGCTCAGGCTGCCCATCACTATCAACGCTGTAGCCTAGCACCAAAAAAAGTGAAACAACCACCAAGGCTATAACAGATAGCGTCATGAGCGCATATGTCAATGTGCGCTTTGCCAAATCACGCTGGCGTTGTTTAGGATTATGCATATGGCTATTATATAGGAATTTTAGCTTTTTAGAGTAGTAATTTTGGTACAAAAAAGTATTGCATAACAACAGGCAACTGTAGTATTATTAACAGTAAGCACAAGCAGTCTGGGGTAGGACTGAGTGAGGAAAAGGAAAAATGAACACAAAAAAACAAACTGTCATCATAAACGGCAAGATTTACGATATGACAACAGGCCAGCCAATGGCCTCTGCTGTTAGTAATGTACCTAAAACAAAAGTAATCAACGATATTGCTCCGGTTGCAAAAGCTGCTACAACTAGACAGGCACCACCAACCCCTGTAAAAGCTCGTAGTGTGGCTCCACACGCAAAAGCCCGTCCTCAAAAATCAACTACCTTACGCCGTGATATTCTTAAAAAACCAGCTAGCAAAGTACGGCCAAACGCAAATAAAGTTCATCGACATATTCAAAAGTCCGAGCGTATTACTCGTTTTGCGCCTGCAAAACAGATTGTTCCTCAAGAAAAAAAACATGATATCGACAAAGATCTTCTAGCTCAAACAAAAGCGCTTGAAAAAGCTAGACTTGAGCACGAAACAGCCCAACACAATAAAACCCCAATCAGCTCACGTGCTGTAAAAGAACACCTACTGCGACAAGCTGTTGAAAAAGTTCCAGCTCACTCTATGAACTCTCACCAAAAACATGCAGGCCATGTTACTCGCAGAGCTCGCTTCACTAGTGTGGCGATGACCAGTGTCGCCCTTATGCTACTTGGAGGCTACCTGACATATATCAATATTCCGAACCTCTCCATTCGCGTAGCAGCCGCAAGCAGCGGTGTCGATGCAAATCTACCTTCTTATCAGCCCGCTGGCTATCAGATTCACGGACCAATAAGCTATCGCGACGGAGAAGTAAGCGTTGCCTACAAACAAATGGGGAGTAGCCTTAGCTATAAACTAACGCAAAAGCCAACCGACTGGGACCCTACAGCAACTCTAGATAACTATGTTGAGTCAGACTCAAAAGATGATTATCAAATACACAGTGTCGAAGGCCTTACTGTGTACAGCTACAACAAAAAGGCTGTTTGGGTAAACGACGGCATACTCCACATCATCGACGGCACTGCGCCGCTGTCCAACCAACAGGTTGAACGCATTGTCGCTAGTATGTAATCTGTTAAAATAGACAGTAATGACAAAAGAAGTTCGCACTCGTTTTGCCCCAAGCCCAACTGGCTTTTTACATGTGGGCGGAGTGCGAACCGCACTATTTGCTTGGCTTGTTGCTAGGCAGAGTAGCGGCGCATTCATTTTAAGACTTGAGGATACTGACAAAGCTCGCGAAGTAGAAGGGTCTGCAGAACATTTAATTGATAGCCTCAAAGCATTGGGACTAAACTACGACGAAGGACCAGATATAGGTGGGGAATTCGCACCATATAAGCAAAGTGAGCGTCTCGATATATATAAAAAATGGGCACAAAAGCTCATAAGCAGTGGCCGCGCTTATGCCGACCCATATACGCGTGAAGAGCTTCAAGCTTTTCGCGAACAAGCGCAAGCTGAGAAGAAGCCTTTTCTATACCGCAATCACCGCCCTGAAAATCCGCCTGAATGGGACGGTAGCCAGCCCCTTCGGTTTAAATCAGAGTCAAAGCGGTACGAATGGCACGACGAAGTTATGGGTGACTTATCGACTGGACCAGAGGTTATTGACGACTTTATACTGATTAAAAGTGACGGATACCCAACATACAATTTTGCACATGTCGTAGATGATGCAGAGATGCAAATAAGCCATATTATTAGAGGTCAGGAATTTATATCATCACAACCAAATTATTTGAATTTATACGAGGCGCTAGAGCTTGAACACCCTGTATTTGCCACGATGCCTCACATACTTGGTGGAGAGGGCGGGAAAAAGCTCAGCAAGCGTGATGGCGCAAAGGATATTCTCGATTACATCAAAAGTGGGTATTTACCTGAGGCTTTAGTAAGCTTCATTGCAACGCTAGGGTGGAACGATGGGACAGAACAAGAAGTTTTCACAACAGAGGAGTTAATACAAAAGTTCTCTCTAGGCAGAGTGCAGAAATCCGGCGCGCATTTTGACGAAAAACGACTTGAGTGGGTAAATGGACAGTTCATTCGTAAACTCGATATAGAAAAATTATACGAACTTTCGGCTGACTTTTGGCCAGAAGTGGGTAATAGCGCTGAAGTTGACTATAAAAAACAAGTTCTCTCACTTGCTCAAGATCGCCTAAAAACTCTGGAAGACCTCCGTCAGTTTGGCTATTTCTTTACTGATCCCGAGCCAAACATGGAGTTGATCGAGGGCAGCAAACAGTTGCGCAAACTCTCCTCAGAACGTCGAGCTGAGCTTATAAGCCAAGCAAAAGATGCTTTGGAAGTTAGTGAATTTACTCCAGAAGCTATCCAAGAAACATTAAATAAACTACTGGAAACAACAGGTGAAAAACCCGGCATACTCTTCAGCCTTATTCGCATATACACCACTTGGGCACCGTTTAGTCCGCAGCTAAATGATACACTCTCTCTACTAGGCAAAGAGACCTGTCTAAGAAGATTGGCTACTAACTAACCTTGTAATATTTACTATAAAATGCTATAAATAGCCTATACTCTTTATCTTAAAAAACACTTTTGAGAGGAGTCGCATCGGTCGTCTTTATGACGATTAATCACATTCGGACAGGGGAGCAGTTGTGCAAGAAAATGCAACAACCGAACCAAAGGTTCGGTGCAACATGTGGACGAAGTGGAGTTTCCACGAGCTCACAACAGAAGCTGCAGAGGTAGCCTCGCTTGCGAAAAAGTTGAGCAAAACCCTCTACTACGGGGGTTACGGCAGAGGCAACTACGTTTCTTTCGTTCTACCACGGGAAACTCGTTCCTCCTTGAAAAAGGCAGGTAAACGACTACGATTAAAGCGCAAAACGACTATCCGTCTTTTTGCGAGAGAAATAGAGCTTTCGCTTAAACATGACCAAGGATTTAAAAATCCAGAGGTTGTTTGTACAAAACGTCGTATCCAAATCAAACTCTAAAGGAGAACTCATGGGCGGCACAGCAACAAGCATGATGACTTTGAACGAGCATTTCCGCTTTGAAGCTTTTTACAAAGCAATCAACGCGTTCGCTGAAGAGCTCGCAACTGAGCTCGAAAACGATGCCGCAATCAGGTGGGATGCAGGAGGAAACGCCACAATCGGTGAATACACCATGCCGCTCAAGCAACGACTTGCTCTGCGAAAAACTGGTGACAAAGTCGGCTTCAAAGCAATCATGACGCGCTACAAACTAGCAGAACAACTGAGCAAATGCCTGTCGGTGAAGACGGGTCGCGAAGTGACAGTCAGCTGCAACTGGCGTTACAAGCTACGAGCAGAAAACCTGCGCTAAGTCTAGCTACGAGGCCTCGCGGAGCCTCCAGCTCCTCTGTCCTCGTACCAGAATAGTCGAAATATCGACTCGTCTGGTACGATATAAAATTGTGTAATAATTATTTTCATTGTATAATATTTTTAAGTTCTGATTATATTGGAACAAGCTACTTCAAAAAACAACTACACAGTGGGTGAATATGAGGTTGTTGGTGATTACTGTTTTTTGCCTGGTTTCAATCTTAACGCTAAATCAGCTTGACTTCACGGGCAAGGGAGAGCAAGAGGATGTTCTGCGAAAAAACGTTCCGTCCATAACTCAAACACAGGTTGATGAGGTCGTCGCGGACTACGACCAATTCGCAGAAGACGACTGTAGAGATGAGTACTTGAGACTCATTGATCTCTACATCGGCTACCGCAAGGCAGGCGATTCACATGACGATGCTCTTGGAAGGAGTGTTGATCAAACGTCCCCTTTCAGTTGTTAGTAGCGAGCCTGGATGGCTCACATGAGACCGAGACTCGTAAAAAAGTCTCGGTCTCGCTAACCTTGTAGGTGTTTATATGATGGGCATATATAAATCCCTATAAGAAGTTACAACTGTACGATATAAAGTTGATTTATTAGCATATTAGTGCTATAAATATACTTAATCTTTCGAGAGAAAGTTTTGCACCTACACATCGACAAAGGAGTAATCATGGGCGGAAGAGGCGGTGTCAGGCTACAGTCTGCACCAAGAACACCGTATCGGATATCGGCTGAAAAGCTGATCGAAGAAGAGTTTCCAGACGCTTCGGAAGACGCACCGGTGGTAGCGTTTGCCGAAAAAGTCGAAAAGACTCTCAAATACCGAATCTCGAACACAGTTCGGTTTGAGGAAGGGAAGATCCCAACACTTCTGGCTCAGTTCCAAGAGCATGAGATTCAGCTGTACCGACCAAGTGAAGTTAAGACGTACAAGTCTCAACAGATTAAGAAGGTGGAAAAGGAAGTTAACAGCAAGCAAGTACGAGCAATGACTATTACGGGTGTTTTCCTTGTAACTAGCATCATCGCACTGCTGCTTGTTTTCCTTTTTGCGAAGGTAACTGACGAGCTTGGCAACGTAAATGGACTTGGCATAGGCGCAATCATTGCTGCATTTGTAGTAGGCGTATGCCTGGTCTTCTGGCTCTGTTGGTGGTCTGAGTACCGCGGCTATAGAAAAAAAAGAGCAGCCTGGAATTCATATTCCTTTGACAAAGCTCTAGGTGTTGGACCGTTCTCCTATAAAGGAGTCATACCCGAATCGACACTGCAGTTGATGCTGTCAATCAAGGACGCCATCCCGAAAGTAGAATTCAAACTTTCGGCACTCGAAGTTGGTAATTCATCGGGGTTTGACCCGATTGTTTACGCCTACCTCGAAGAAGAACGTGAGTTCAAAGCGCCAGTCGCAATCTGGGAGGAGCCTGGCTTTCACGGCAGGCTTATCGATGCAACAAACGGCGGCCTCTTGTAGGCAACCTATACCCCCGGTCTTAATTGACCGGGGGTTTTTACTTCTGTTTTGCGGTATAATACGCTTATGGCTTTTTTACAAAAAGAAAAACGCAAACACTTCGACGGTGAACTCCATGACAAAATAGAAAAGTCAGAGCGAACCAAGCCGAAGCGTTGGACTCGCGTACATCAGTTATTGCACGACAATCGAGGAGTGCGTTACTTTTTCGCTACGGTTGCTATCATTGTTGCTGTTGGTATAGGCTTACTGGCTATGCTCTCGACCTATAAAGACCCTGAAATCATCACACTCGGAACCATCATTCACGAAAAACTTGCCCAAAAATACTACTCACCACTCACCGGCAACGAAGTAACTGACGAAGCTGCTACCAAACGCGCTGTTACAGGCATTATGATAGAAAACAGCCCCGATGCTCGTCCGCAATCAGGAATTAAAGACAGCGGAGTGGTGTTTGAAGCAGTTGCTGAAGGTGGAATAACACGATTTCTAGCAATATACCAACAAGAACAACCATCGCTAATCGGACCAGTTCGTTCGGTTCGTCCGTACTATGTCGACTGGATAGCCGCTTTTGATGCAAGTGTTGCCCATATTGGGGGTAGCTACAACGCCCTTAAAGAGGTCAGGAACGGTCAGTACCGTGATATCGACCAGTTCTTCAATGCTAGCACTTACTGGCGCTCAAAAGACCGCTATGCACCGCACAATGTATACACGAGTTTCGCCAACCTTAACGCACTTAACGATGCAAAAGGCTATAAAGAATCCAACTTTACCGGCTTTACCCGAGTAGCAATTGAGCCCGAAAAGCCAGCCAAAAAGAAAAAGGTGCAAACCCCAGCAGAAGCCGCCACCCAAATACAAGTAAATATATCCGGAGCTTTATATAACTCTTCTTATAGTTACGATGCAGGCACTAAAACCTATAACCGCTCACAAGGAGGCGCACCGCATCTCGACCGAGAACAGGGACAAATTAGCCCACGAGTTGTCGTTGTCATGAAAGTACCAACTAAGCTTGGTTATGAAGACGGCTATAGAGAGCAGATGAGCACAATCGGCTCAGGCGAAGCGCATATTTTCCAAAACGGTGAACACGTGGCCGGAACATGGAAAAAGGATGACAAAAAAAGTCAGATCAAGTTTCTCGATAGCAAGGGCAAAGAAATTCCTCTGGAGCGTGGCCAAACCTGGATAGCAGCAATTGGCACCGATAGGAGTGTAACGTGGCAGTAAAGTCTACAGCAAAAATGCAAAAGCTACAGCTCATCGGGCTGTTTTTGCTTATACAAATTGTCATCGGCGTCATACTTTATTTGACAACCGCACTGATTACTCAAAGTATGAGTAACAATGAATCTCTACTAATTATCGCCCTAGCATTTATTGGCCTTGAGAGTATTGGAGCATATATGATTGCCTCTATTGCTGCTCGACCAATGCAGCAGGTAAGTGATGCTCTTTTGTATGCATACAGCGACAAGCCTTTCGACAAAAATAGCAGTGTCGTCGAGCTTATACGGAGACTCCATGCCGAGAAAAACCCCGAGAGCAATGTCGACTCAGAGTTTGAATTTGCTCATGCGCTACTCGATAATTTGCCGCTAGGCATAGTAGTGCTCAACCAAAAACGTGAAATCATATATAGCAACAAAGCAGCACCTACTCACGGTGGCGGCAAAGAACTCAATATAAACTTTAGCGAAAACGACTCGCTAAATCTTTGGCTCGACAGCGTAGTAGGTAAGAATATCTCTGCCTCAAAATGGTGGAAACGCATGCGCCAAATCAATATCGAAAGCGAAGAAAGCCGACAATTTTTTGACCTACTTGCTTTGTATCATCAAGACGGCGTCGAGTCGATAGAAACTGTGCTCGTTTCAGTTGATCGCACAGAAGATTACAGTACGGACGAAGACGACCTAGATTTCACAGCATTAGCCGCCCACGAGCTACGTGGACCTATAACTGTCATAAAAGGCTACCTCGACGTCCTTCGCCAAGAGCTAACGCTCACCGACGACCAACTAGCTTTCTTTGAGAGGCTTGACGTTTCGGCTGACCGCCTGACAACGTACATCAACAACATTCTTAACGTTTCTCGTTATGACCGACGCCACCTCCAAGTTCACCTCAAGGAAGAAACTCTCAGCAAAATTTATAGTTCGGTTGGTGATGATCTTGATCTTAGAGCTCGCACGCACCACCGCATGCTCAATGTCAATTTCCCAGAAGATTTACCTACTGTTGCCGCCGACAGAGGAAGCTTGAGCGAAGTAATCGTCAACTTAGTCGACAATGCTATCAAGTACAGCAGTGAAGGCGGGCTAGTCGTTATATCTGCCAAGCCTATTGAAAACTTCGTCGAAGTCAGCGTACAAGACAATGGTATAGGTATTCCGGGCGCACTGCTAAGCCATATTTTCGACAAATTCTACCGTTCACACCGTTCCCGCGAAAACACCGTTGGAACTGGGCTTGGACTGTACATTACCAAAGCTATTATCGAGTCACACGGCGGAACAATTTCTGTTCGCAGCGACGAAGGTCACGGTACTGTATTTGCATTCACCATTCCAACGTACGCAAGTGTTGCAGATAAGCTAGCAAAAAGCGATAATAGTAACGAGTCAATCATCGAGAAAAAAGAAAAGAAATATATTAAAAACCACTCAATGTATAGGGGATAAACATGGATAAACCAGCTCAATCAGTACTGTGCATAGAAGATGACCGCTTCATTGGCGAAATGTATGTCCGAGCCCTCAACCAAGCTGGCTACAAAGTAGACTGGGTACTGAGTGGTAGCGACGGGTTAGCAGCTGCTAAAAGCAAACATTATGACTTCATGCTACTCGACCTTATGTTGCCAGAAAAAAAGGGCAACGAGGTCATAGCTGAACTTCGCGGCGAAAAAAATCTCATACCAGACACAAAGGTGCTGATACTAACTAACTTCGACGAAGACGATCAGGCTCGTAACGCACTGCAAGAAAAAGTCGAAGCCTACCTCATAAAAGCCGATATAACTCCACGGAAACTACTAGAGATTATTAAAGAGTTGTAGTCATTTACTAAGCTCCATTAATATGTTAGAATATGCTTTGGACATTCGTCCAAGACCTAGCGGAATGCTAGTTCCTTAATAACTACGGAATGTGGTGAAATTGTGAACCCAAATTCACAGAAAAACATGAAACTGCGCAAGCAGTATCCTTTTCTTGAAAAAGTGATGAATCTCGGCTTTCAATATCCGTTCGAGCGTAATCACGAGCCGCAAGTCGGCGCCCTCACTATCAAGGTAGCGAGAGCAGATGGAGACCTTATGTACCGTATACCTCGAAATGTAGGAATATACGGTGACAGAAGCGCTCTGGGAGTGGTCTCAGGCCCTCACAGGGGCGGTATGGCAAAACAAGGTGAACACCTCTATGCCATTTCGCACAGCGGAGAGGTCATCAACTCACTTCCATTCGGCATGAGTGATGATGTGCGGCGACAGATGACTATCTACGGTAGAGACATCTTGTATCGTGACAACCACGAAGAAATTAAGAGTGGAGGAATCCATTCGAAAATCGCATACCTGACATGGGTGACGGTAGAGGCCATCTACAAAGAAGGTGGTGAAGAAGATGGCCTTTTCGGCGAATTTGTCGAGAGGTCAGTCGAAATCACCATCTACCTTCCGCCTAAAGAGGGTTTTCGTGAACTTGAGCAGAAATCTCACATTGAAGATCATCTCTGGCTCAATAACAGAACTCTCACCGAAGCAACTCTTCGCGGTAACTCTCAAGTGATAGAACTCGGAGCTGAGCTCGCAGCCCTCGCATTGAAATTCAACAAGACTGTTTATTCCCAAGGGATGAAGCAGAAGCTTGAAGAAGCTGGGTGGAAAGGCCATTCTGCTTCTTTCGATGAAGTGGAAGTAAAAGCTGTATGGGGCTTTCAACGTGTAGGCGTTGAGATCAGTAACTCAAAGGCCTATGTTGAGTTCCACATACGTGATGACGGTGACGACATCATGTATGCAGGAGCTTTCCAAGGTGTTTTCTCAGACATTAGTGAGCTCGTTGCTACTGCCATCAAGGCATGGCGTGACGAGGAAAACCGACTGGCATTTCAGCCTGATGAAGATGTAATCAACTTCATGCAAGCTCTGAATAAAGCCCGAAAGGACTAGAACACGTTCCGTAGAAAGCCCGTCCCCAAACCGGGGGACGGGCTATTTTTATTTATCTATCAGCAGTTGTAGAAACCATCCGCCTCTGTTAAGATTGGTGATACGTGGTCCCATCGTCTAACGGTTTAGGACACCAGGTTCTCATCCTGGAAATCGGGGTTCGATTCCCCGTGGGATCACCATAAAAACAGTTCATCCTTGCGATGGACTTTTTTTATGGTCATTTCTAGTAGAAATGGAACAACGAAGGGGTTCGAATTCTGTCATAATCTATTGATTTGACAGAATATAGCTGATTGTAGAGCTAGCATAGCTATACAATCAAAGCGTTGGACCTCCGAGATCACCAAGTGAATACAAACCCTACTACAGTTGCTTATTCAACATATTTATGCTATAATATTAGTTATCAATCCCATTCGGAATGATCTGTTGCGGCAGACCCGCACGTACCTTAAAGGAGCTCAAATGAGAACTCTCTCTGTTTGTCTGAGCGCAGCTGTCCTAGCGGTGAGCTTTCTGGCTCTGAAGGCAGATCTTTTCGAAGACACCACCTTTGGTCGCAAATCGCGTTTCTGGGAAATAACAACTCTGATCGCCATCACTGCAATGACTGTCGCCAGCTGTTGGCTCATGTGGACCGCTTTTACACCGCCAAAGACAATTTGGTGGATAGGACTAGCGATAGGAGTGGGTATGTTTTGCTTCCTCATGTACATGATGATGAATGACACTTACTTCACCTCCTTGGCGTCAGTGATGGTCGTTCTATGTGCAACGTTAGCGCTGCTTGTAATGCCAGTCCTAAAGCTGATCGACGACAACCCGTACCGTATAAACAGCGGTCAAGTAGTAGCTCAGGATTTCACTCCTGAGCACACTGTCATGGTCTGCTCAAAGGTGTGCACACCTATGTTCGTACCAGATGATTGGGCAATTCTACTGCGTAACTGTCAGGAATACGACCAATGCCATACAGGCTGGTTGCATTTCGACAGCAACGTCTTCGATCAATACCCTAAAGGCTCCAGCTACCCACGTGAGTAGCAAACCCCGTCCTTACCTAGTGTAGAACTTATGCTAGGAGGGCGGGTTTTACATTTTTATATATTTATGCTATAATAATACTTAGTATTCTCATCGAGTCACTCTGAGAATGCATGCACTTTCAAAACACTATCCTCGGAACAACCGCTCTACATATTCAGGAACGATATTCGTGACTATATAGAGCGGAATTGTTCAACTAAAACGAGGAGAAGAAATGCTCAAGGTCGTACTTGCCGTTTGCGCAGTCATTGCGGCGATCATCGGGATTGTCTTTTTGGTGGAGAGTAGTCTCCCCAGAAGTACCCAGGGTGTTCACGTTATTGGCGACAATAAGGTGATGCTTCCCGCTGGCGAGACATTTGTCTTAACCCATCAAGTCGGAAAGGTGACAGAAACATGGAAGATTACCTACGACGGTGATAGTTCTGTGCGCTTCAATTGCGACAGCTGGTGCGGCGACCTAGATCCCGCAGAGCTTGACGGCGTCAACAACATCATTGATGTCGGCGCAGGATTGGGCGATCATTTCTACGTTTGGCTACGGCCAGACGGAGCAGTGAACATCAAGTGGCCTTGGGGATGGAATTACCGAGGCTACAAGGCATAAGCCGAGCAAGAAAGTGCAAAGGCGTCACATGTGTGAGATTTCGATCTCATAACATTGTGACGCCTTTTTCATTTTGTAAAACATATGACTTCTTGAGTAAAGTACATAATCATGGTAGAGTACATCTAATATGACTGAGGTAATTGAGCAAAAAACAAACGAACCGATAGAGCTTGCAGAAGTATTTTTTGTTGATCCTGAGAAACCCGACGTAGAACTAAGCCTCGAAGGGGCGAGTGCTGTAGCTGCTCGATACCTAGTGGCTAAGGCTTTTTCACATGGTTTACGCCGAGAGGGAATACTTCTTGATATTGCCCGTCACAAAACTGAACCACTCGATTTTGTAAAATCTGTACGAATGTTATGGGGTACAGGACCTACACGGAGACATGAAGAAATAGACGAGATTGATATCATGCACAGGGCGCACGCTATGGGGCTATTTGATATTGTTTTTCCTTTTCCAAACGAGGACGAAATGGAGCCTGTCGATGAAATAGTGAGCGAAGATGAAACTCTTGAACCAGACGACGAAGAACTTCTTGAACTAGAACAAGAATTACACTCGTCAACTCTTTAGGTAGTTATTGATTTTACTTCATATTTATGGTATTATAGTTCAAATAATTAAGAATTATTGTTTTATATGAGTAAAGAAGTAACAAAACAAGCGGTCAGCCTCGATGTCTGGAAGACGTTGATAGCTAGAAATCCTTCGCACAAATCAATGCGTAATAGTTTTGTTGCGAATCGTTTTGGTACCGATGTAACTGAAACCGGTGAAGCGCTTCACAAAGTCGATAAGCTCTGTGACGATACAGCCGATGAACTAGGTTTGCAATTTGGACCAAACGAGAGATTGCAATTCCTCTGCGATGCACTAGGAGTAAAGTTAGGGCAGAAAGCTATTGCCGAGCTCGCCGAGGGTATACAGGGACTATTTTTGGACTACTTGCCAGAACATCAAGAGCCAGACCTTATTGAAACTCTAGACAATATTGCCGCTGAACGTGACATTGTTCTCACAAGCAACACCGGCCTTATAAATGGTGAATACATGCGCCAAGCTTTGAAATCAATTGGTATCTTAGATAAAACAAACCTACAAGTATTTTCAAATGAAGTTGGAGCAGCAAAGCCACACCCTAAAATATTTGGACATATGGCAACACTTTTAGATAGAGAGTTCAGCGAAATTACCCACGTTGGCGACAACTTAACTGCTGATTACCACGGGGCGAACGCGGTAGGAATGAAAGCAGTACATATAGCCTCCGAGCCTGTACAAACTGACATAGTAACAGCTAAAACTATAGCCGAAGCGCACGAGAAAGGTTTGTTGTAATGATCGATACTATGAAGCAAACTGTAGCTGTTCATCATCTTGAATATGCCTCTGACGGGGACATAGTCGATGCAAACGGTAAAGAATTTGATGCAGCAGCATACAGCCGTATGAAATACGGTAGTCGTAAAGATACAAAACACTTTGCCGAAGAGATAGCACTAGCCGCGCACCAAGAAGCTCCTCACATTTTCGAAGATGAGACGCCGCCAGCATTTTTAGTTGCATACAAAGTCGTACAGCCAGCTTGCGGATATCTTTCTCAGTACTGCGTTGACCTTGTTAACCGCATAAGGGTTCAAGCTGACTTAGAACCAGTAGAAATATTCAAGGTACACAAGGAAAATGTCACTAATACCGACTATTCAAAAGCTTCAGTGGAAGACCGAGAAGCAGAACTTGCGGCAATAGACTTCAGTCTTAGAGGTAAACGAGTCGACGATCGTCCAGTTGTAGTGCTTGATGATATTCGTATATCCGGCGGCGCCGAAAGACGTATTTTGGAAGTTCTGCGTGCAGAAAAACAAACACCAACATCTGTTTTACTAGGCTACGTAGCCGTTTTTGACAGCAGCCAAGCTTATAACTCACCACATGTAGAGTCAGATATTAACGAAACTGCAATTTCAAAAGCAGGTGATTTGATTGAACTTATTGCAAGTAGCGATGGTTTCGACTTAAATATACGTACTATGAAAATGATTTTGAGTGCTTCAAGTGAAGATTTAGATCAGTTAATGAATGTAATGTCGAACGAACAGATAGAGGCTGTATCACGTGGAGCAGTGGCTACCGGACCGGATTTTTTACAAAAGTATAAAACAGGCTATCAACAGGTAGCTCAGCACGTATTGCTAAAGCGAGGTAATTAATAATGACTGGTGAAGTGAAAAGAGTGTGGCTAGACCAAGTACAGGGTACTGCCCATGGACAGCCAACAACACTAGACGGTGACGTATGTCCAGTTGAGTATAGTCGGTTTAAATATGGCGACGGCGATGTTGCTTCGAGATATGGCGAAGCATTAGCCGACAAAATAGCGAAACAAAGCATCGTAGAGGACGGGAACTATGCAGTAACTTCGTCTGCCTATAAAGTTGCACCACCTGCATCAAACTCGATGTTAGGCTCGTTCGTACAAAGACTGCAAGAAACTGTGCCACAAGCAAATTTTGAACCTTTCAAAATAGATCGTAAAAACCTAGCTCAAGGCGACTACGCACTCATGAGTGTTGAGGAGCGTGAGAACATCATGGAGCGCAACGGGCTGCAAATGCCTTACGATTTTGACATGTCAGTAGACGGCATCATAGCGCTCGATGACATACTGGTAACTGGCTCACATGAGCGCCTTTTGCATAGGCTATTTATCCGTTCAGGCTTATCTGAAATACCTCTTACATATGCCTACATACTGACCGTTGAAGAAAACAGCACCGACCCACGCGTAGAATCTGCGATTAATCATTGTGCAATACGCTCATTGTCATCTGTAGCACAGCTTTCACATGACACCGGCAATTTCGTGCCAAACGCACGTATATGTAAAATGTTAGTTTCGAGTAGCGAAAGCGAAATACAAGCATTTTGTCAGAGCATAAATGAAGAAACACTCGAAACTATTCGAGAGTATATAGAGGGCGATGAGCTTGGATCTATGGATGCTTACAAAGAGGGTGTTGCAGCCTTCAGAGATGCGTACAACAAGCGGACGACAGCAGCAGCTATTGCTGCTTAGTTACAGCCTGTTTTGCAATAAAACTATTGACTCGGCATATTCTTCCACGAACTCTAGTGTTGAGTTGGTGCATGCTTCATACATTTCACTGATAAGCGACCAGGAACAGTCATCTAGAAAAGTTTCTAGTTCTTCTTTGTCTTCGTGACCAACAATCAGTTTTAGAACACGTGAATTAAGCATGAATGTATCTTTGTCGATAAGCTCAGCAACAGTTTCTAAACTAGGGTTTGCTGCGGTATTCATAACATGCTCAATGCCCGGGAAAAGCTTGGCCTGTTCAGGATCAACCACAATTGCCGGCGCAGAAATAAATTCAGCTGGACCATGTGGTGCTAGTATTTCGTATTGAGACTGCTCAGTTGAACCTGTTATGACACAGTCATCGACTGCAAATATAACGGCGTCTTTCACAAGACTTGGTGGAATATGTCGCTGTTTCACTTGTCCAAATCTATCTTTTTGGCGATCTTCTAAGTTTGACTGAGCATAGTTTGGGTCGCCCATAGCCTCGCTGTACATTCGTAGCATTTTTGCAGGTTGAAGTCCTTGCTCAATTCGCCATTCATTAACACCTACAGCCATAGCTCGAGCAATGGCAAAAGCTGGTTTTGGCGAATATACACATGCTGGAACAGTTATCAACACATCTGGCTGAGAAAGTTGTTCGCTGGTCTGTTCGATTGCAGCTTCAGCTACCTCTTGTCCATACTGCCATGCAGTGTATGAGTCACCATATTTCATCAAACTATACTCAATAACATCAAAAGTGCTTCCATCAGCATGAATAAACTCGTCGTCAGAGAGGGGAGTAATTTCAATTGTCGAAAGCCTTGGAATATTCATATAGTTTTCTTATTGGTTATAGTTCAGTGAAATAAATTAACAGTGTGAGTAAAGCGTAACTTCGGGTGACTCTGCCTAAGCAAAGCCACCCGAAGGTTTAACGCAGCGGAGCTACTACTCGGTCGCTACCTGTGAGGTAGCGAGAGTCTGAGCTTCTTCCTGCTTTGTCTCCCTCTTTGAGTGCCAAATAGCCGCACCGATGAAAGAAACACCGATGAGACCCGTGATGTACTCAGAGATATTGATGAAGACGCCGGCAAGCAGACAGGCCGAAAGCGTGCCAATCGCCCAGTGCGCACCGTGCTCAAGATACTTGAACTCAGTGAGCTTATTGGTACGGAGCAAATGAACGGTCATAGACCGCACAAAAAGCGCTCCGATACCGAGACCAGCCGCAATCAACACAACGTTGTTGGTGATAGCGAACGCCCCTGTAACGCCGTCAAAACTGAACGACGCATCCTGGAACTCGAGATACATGAACAACGCAAATGCTGCCATGCCAATTCGAGGTACAAGCGACGATCCTTCGTCGAGGTCTTCATCCTCTTGCTCGAAAGCAGAGGCGAAGATGTCGAGAACCAGATACATCGCAAGACTGATGACACCCGTGACAAGCACAGGCACCTGTTCAGCCTTCGGCACCAACGCACTGATAACCAAGATCACAATCAATGCGATCGCGGCTGAAAGCGTGTCGAAGCGGCCAGCCCGAGCCAAAACCCTTTCGAGGGGTCCCAGCCATTTAGTCTCTCGATCTTCAAACATGAAGTTCAAAAAGACCATCATCAGGAAAATGCCGCCGAGCATGGCGATTTCTGCATGTGCATCATGCAAGCGAGCCGCATAGGTGTCGACATCGTTGAGCGCCAGGCTTACAACCTCCGAAAAACTGAGGTGTGCCGTGACAACAACGATGAGGATAGGAAACAAAAGCCTCATTCCAGCAACAGCAATCAAGATGCCGACCGTCATGAAGATCTTCTGCCACCATTCACTCATGTGCTTGAGCACGCTGGCGTTGACGACCGCGTTGTCAAAGGACAACGAGACCTCCAGCACAGCCAAAATCCCCAGAGGGATCATTGCGGCCGGTTCAACGAAAACCGCAATCGCAGCGAAAACAATCGCTGTAATTGCAATATCGATCCTGTAATGCTTCATTCATGTCCTTTGTTAGGAGGGTAGAAGTTTACTCACACTGTTAAGGTGCGTACAGAACTTATCTGTACAGTTTGTTTATAATATCATAAAACTACATATATTACAAGTGTTAGACAACAATAAAATTAACATATTTTACAGTAGTCAAAGTATTGACTCATCTATTTCAAAATGTTATTATAAGCTAAGTTCAACCAGCAAATTAACATACACTTACAAAGCCCAAGGTTGAAGGGAGGCTCAAGTGGCATGGTTTGACAGGCAAACACCTGATCTACCGGAAGTTGGGGAGGAAAAATACTCCATCGATCATGTTCGGGATCTTCTCGAGCAGGTGGGTATGACACGACTTCGTGTCAACAATCCTCGAATCAAAGTAGTGCTGACGCGAATAGCGCAAGACGGTGAAAGTTGTTTGTCAAAACGTGGCTCCAATGGTCCTCCTGGAGGCGCCGAAGTAGCAACGTTTCAAAAACAACTGGAAACAGTTTTGCGTGTCATCGATGAATACGTGACAATCCAGAACAACCCGGACGCCTATGAAGACGCGAGGGAATTTCTGGACCGAGGGCAGCAGTCCGTGCAAGGTTTTGCACGACAGTTGTTCAGAGGTGGAGCAGGGGCGTCTAAAAAGGCCGACCTGATCAACTTCAAAGTAGACACGCAGATTCTGTCTGCGCAACATCTGTAAATCAGACAACACGAAGAAGGAGGTCCGCACATGACGGACTCAAACATTCAGATTGCTGCTCCGGTAGCAACTGCAACTCCTCCTGCTCAGTCATCTGTGCTTGAGGCGACTGCGGTACCTGTAGAGGGGCCCGCAGAGACAAGTCTGGCAGTCATTGCCAAGACATCGGAAGGCCGCCAGGGTCTCGTCTGCAAGAACCTGCTCGAGGGTGAAACCAAGAGGCAGGCAGAGGCAGAGGCAGAGAAGATCTACAGGGAGATGCTGACCGACACTCAGGTCATCATGTACTACGGCACAGATGCCCTCAAGGACGTCAATGTTCTTGTCGAGCGCCTCCTCAATGAGGTGGAGCCCACCAAGATCCCTGAGCTCAACGGGCTCATGAAAGAGCTCAACGTCACGATGCTCGGCATCAAGAAGAAGTACGACATGAGCGACCCCAAGGTTCGGAAGGACTACGAAAAGTGGACCAACGGTGCCAACAAGGTCAAGGGATTCTTCCGTCGTGGCCGTACCTTCATCGAGGTGCTTCGGTCGGATTTCACCGACATCGAGAAGCAGCTCGACAGGATCTCGGCCGACCTGGCAGGAAGCCAGGCGGACATGTCCCGCAACGTCGCTTTCCTCGACACGATCTACACGGAAAACGAGAAGGAGATCGCCAAGCTCATCTACGTCATCGCCGTCATGGAGATGATCGTCGATGTAGCTGCCAAGGACGCGGACTCCATCGAGGTCGGCGACGCCAACCTCGGTGATCGCGGTCAGGAAGAGCGCCAAAAGCGTGCCGACCTGATCACGAGCATGAAGGCCAAGATCGGCGAGTACAAGGGACGACTGTTCATCGCATGGGCGACTGCTCCTCAGACGCGCATGATGCGCAATCTGGACCTCGGCATGTCGGCCAAGCTCGGTGAGATGGTCAACGTCACTGTTCCCACCATGAAGTCATTGCTGGTGCAGTGGCGCATGATGGTGCAAACCCAGGACGCCGGCAAGATGAGTGAGGCGGTTCAGGCAACTGCCAACCAGTGGACGCAGGAGTTCTTCAAGGCTGGTGCGGAGACGATGCCCGCCATCGAACGCGCCATCCAGGCTCCGACGTTCACACCCGAAACACTCTCAGTCGTTGCCGACTCGTTGGCACAGGCTGCAGACGGTGTTCTGCGCGAGTACCAGGAAGGCGAACGCAAGCGAGACGAACTGGATGCGGCCATGGTGGCTGCCCAGCAGCAGCTGGCGAACACTCACAGGAAGATCGACGAAGTGGTCATCGACCAGGTCATCGAGGCAGCAACAACGCCGCCGCAGATCACCACGTCCGTTCCGGCAACGCCGGCGCTGAACGCCTAGTCAAACCACAGCCCAGGGGTGCTTTACCCTTAGGGAGTGCGTGCAATCCAGCACGCACTCCCGCTAAACTCTATAGATTTTAAGCTATACTGATGAGCCGTAAACGGCGAAAGTTTAGAAAACATAAAAAAGCGCCACTTAGTGACGAATAAAAATACCTAGAAATTATATATGGGACTGCACGGAGGATAAAAATCCATCCGCACAGTCCCAATTGTTTAGCTGACGACTGCGGCTCCCTGGCTGATCAGTCCCTGCTGACGCGCGAGCGTGTAGTAGTCCGGGAATTCCCCAAGCATCAGCTCGAGCATCTTGCCCTGATCGTTGCCGGCGTCCTTCGCATCGAAGAAGTTCGCGTTGTCGATCAGGCGACCATCCATGTCATCGAGCCCCTTCAGGAAAGAGAACGAGTGAGGACCGACGCCGATGAACTGCACGAAAATCGGCAGCTGACTCATCAGGCGAAGGTACTCCGCTGCGGCCGCACCATCTTGAGGTTCGCCGTCCGTGACGAAAATGGCGTAGACCGGGTATTCGGCAGTTGCCTTGACTTCGAGGTTGCCACCACTGCTCTTGCTGCGGAAGAAACCTCCTCCACCGCTAGAACCACCGAGGTTGATTCCGCCGAAACCGGCCTCGTCAACGATCCACTCGAGTGCAGTCTTGTAACTCGTACCACCGTAGCGGTAACGAGTGTGCTGCGAAACGAAGCTGCGACAGTTCGCCAGATCCATCTCACCGAGAGGATTGATGGTATTGTCGAACAACGATACGGGCACTGAGCCGTCATCGTCGAACAACAGTCCGGCTGCGAACGCAATGTCAGCAACCTCCTGCATCAGCCCCCTGTCGTACAGCCCGGCTGCAGAGCCTGAGTGATCGAGAGTTGCGATCACCGCTGCCTTGTACAGGTCTGGGTTGATGCCCTTCTTTTCGAGAACCACACCTCCTTTTTTGACCAGATCGACCATGTGCGGAGCTTGGTCCTGTACTTTGTTGAGCGAAACGCCCATATTAGACACCTCCTGGGTGACTAGATTGATTGCCTTTTGTAAGCTACCTTGACACTTTCTGTCAACCATACTATAGTAATTGAAAAAACAATACTAGTCAATGCCTTTGTATCTTTAATAAAGTTATTGCATAGTATATTTTTATATGATACAATTTTATACAGCTTCTCGGTGGAGATTTTCAAAACCTTGAGGGGCAACTTAACAATTCAGTCAACCCACTTCCAAAAGGAGTAAGACATGTCTGGGATCGCCCAGGTGTACGGCCGTTTAGGGCCTAGCACAATCGGTGACCCACAGGTTGTCGAACTTCTCACACGAACTGTCGAGGGGCAAACTCAAGCTGTCGACGCATTTGATGCGCAGATACAAGGCTTGAGCACTGCCAACTCGGCTATCTGGGAACTGCCGATATCAGCCCTGACACTTCTGCACAGCCACTGGCTCGCAGCAATGTTGTGGCAGATGAGTACATGCTTTCTAGACGGTGTTGTCGAATCCTATCAAACGGAAGAGACATTGCCCAAAAAGGCATATGAACAAGGTGATGCACTGTGTGACTATGCCGACGAAGCAATGCTGCACTCTGTGCAAGCAACTGCCGAGTCAAGCATGGGCACACGACCGCTCAACGCGCAACTAGCAGAATTTCCGGACTTGAAACTAAGGCTGGAAGACTTTGCGGGTGTGTGGTGCGCATGTCGCTGCGTCATCGAGCAGGTACAAGATGACCTTGCGGTGATCGAATACTACGGGATTCCGTCTCGTATGCAAGCTTTACACCAAGAGGTCGTCAAACAGTTGCAACCGCAGCTCGTGGTGTTTAAGCAACTCAGCAAAAGCTGGGAAGCGACAACAACCACGAATAACTCGGTGCAAGTACTCAAAAAGGCAGTACCAATTGCAGAACTTGTGTTTGCGATTGGCCAGAAGCTGTGGGCACCATACCTACTTGGGAACGTCTACAAGGAAGCGCTGACTCGTCAGCCGACCTTGAACGAACTCGAGCTTGGTTTTGACCCGTGGCTACTTACAGATCCCTTGCAAAAGGAGATCAAGCAAAAGAGCAATGAGAGCACTCAACAGTTGACTGACTTTTGGACCTCGGTTGCCAATCCGGCAGCCGCAGTTCAGTTGTCAAACCAACTGGAAGAGGCACTTCGCACAGATCGCATTAGAAGGCGACATGGTCGTGGATATGGAAACATTCCATGGCAGTCTCA
Source organism: uncultured Candidatus Saccharibacteria bacterium (assembly GCA_964630185.1). Taxonomy (GTDB): domain Bacteria; phylum Patescibacteriota; class Saccharimonadia; order Saccharimonadales; family Saccharimonadaceae; genus JACPYF01. The sequence goes on along the minus strand of CAZVTQ010000003.1, from coordinate 126,153 downwards.
ATTTCTAGTGCGCTACCCAGTTCAAATAGGCGAGCGAACCTTCAAACCAGGTCAATTGATTGCTTTCTATCCGTCTAACGACGGCAATGGAAAGCTTCAGCTGGAAATGAAGGGAACCGGACGTCTAACCCATATTCTCGATCTTCTCGGACAACGAGGGAAAGAGTAATATCCAACAATCGGAGTACACACTCCAGAAAGGAAACGTGCTCATGCCCGTTTCACTGCAAAAGGGAGGCAACGTCAGCCTCACAAAGGAAGCTGGCGGCCAGCTCTCCAATGTCACAGTCGGTCTCGGCTGGGACCAAAAGGGAGGCACAGCTGGTGCCGAATTCGACCTCGATGCTTCGGTATTTGCGGTCGACGCCTCCGGCAAGGTGCCGGGTGAGGGCTGGTTTGTCTTTTACGACAACTTCGACAGCCCCGACGGCACTATCCATCACACAGGCGACAACCGCACCGGTGCCGGCGACGGCGACGACGAATCAATCAACATCGACCTGGCAAATTTGCCGCTGTCGATCGTGGAGATCATTGTCGCTGTCACCATCTACGACGCCGCGTCGCGCAACCAGAACTTCGGCGGTGTCCAGAACGCGTTCATGCGCGTCTGCGATCAGTCCGGAGCCGAGCTGGCTCGCTTCGACCTCAGCGATGACTACTCACTCGAAACAGCCGTCATTTTCGGCAAGCTGTACCGCAAGGACGGCGAGTGGAAGTTCAAGGCTGTCGGCGACGGGTACAACAACGGACTGGAAGGCCTCTGCGCCGACCACGGTGTTGGCGTAGCCGCCTAGTCACGGTTGACTGAACCGATTACATCGCTTTTACAGCGTAGTAATCAGCCCACGGGGCGATCTCTTGTTCATTTCGAACAGGAGGTCGCCCCATTTTTTTATTCACAAAACTCCTCTATACAACAGCTCTTATTTTTGCGATAATAATCATTAACAATAACAAAGAGGAGGGTGGGGATAAACTCGGACGAGTCGACATTTACCATTTCAGCTTTTTGGTATCGCCGCATATGCGAGATATCTTTCTTTGTGTCACTCTTTTTGATTGCCTTTTTTGCTTTTGGCTATTTTACGAGCGATAGTGTTGTTACAGCCAACTTTATAGTGCCCTTGCCAGTTGCAATTACCTCAGTTATAGTCGCCATAACAAGTTTTGGAGCGTATCTTTTTGCGCCACGAGAAAAACTAGAGCAAATAACCTTAGCCGTATACATTGGACTTTGTGTAAACGTAGCTCTACTACTAGTGCTGACAAACCCCGTAACTTCGCCATTTATCGCTCTTTGGATACTTGCCAGTGTTTTCGCTGGCTTATTTGGCTGGAGGATGCTCGTCGGCTTCATGATTGCCGTTAATCTATATCTACTGCTAGAAATATTTCTATTTAAAAGTGTTGATATTCAATCACAGCTTTTAGTCTATTTACTTGCCTATGAGGTACCGATACTCGCAAGCTGGCTCATATGGCATCACAAATCACACCCTGACCGCGCCAAAGACAAGGCTTACAGCGAACTTGTACGCGAGCTAAGCCAAGTTGCCAACAAATCTGAAATAGTAATTAACGCTATCAACGACGGAGTAGTAGCTGTGGACTCACAGGGTACAATTCAACTTATTAACCCAGCAGCTCAGTCAATCATCGGCTGGGGAAAGCAGGATGCTTTGAAGCTCGACTATAAATCGGTCATAAAGCTACTCAGCAAAACCGGTGAAGTAGTAAATGAAAATACCGACCCGATTCAGCAAGTTCTAAGGACCAACAATCCCATAACAACAAATGACCTACAGCTAGAAACCAGCTCTGGCAAAAAGTTGCTTATATCTGTTTCAGCATCGCCAGTCGGGCAGATCGGAGCTGGAGCTATCATTGTATTTCGCGATATTACCCACGAAAAGGAAGAGGAGCGACAACAAGCCGAATTCATCTCGACCGCCAGCCACGAAATGCGTACACCAGTGGCAACAATTGAAGGCTATCTTGGTCTCGCCTTAAACCCAGCCACAGCTACGATAGACGCAAAAGCTCGTGACTATTTATTGAAAGCAAACGAGAGCATCCAACACCTAGGCCGACTTTTTCAAGATCTACTTGATATTTCTAGGGTAGAGGATGGACGCCTCAAAAACACTCCGAAGGTTGTCGATCTTGTAAGTTTTGTTGGTGAGATCGTACGTACGTTTGACACCAGAGCTAAGGAAAAAGGGCTAGTTTTGTTATTTAAACCTACCGTACAGGCCAGTGGTGCTGGTCGGCCACTTAACCCTGTGTATTATGTTGATGTCGATAATGACCACCTGCGTGAAGTTGCAAGCAACCTTATTGAAAACGCTATAAAATATACCAAGACAGGTAATGTCACTGTAGATATTACTGGAGACGCAACCAAAGCAGTGTTATCAGTACACGACACAGGTATTGGTATTCCAAAAGAAGACCAAGTGCATTTGTTCCAAAAATTCTATCGTGTCGACAATACCGATACTCGCGATATAGGTGGTACTGGACTTGGTCTGTATTTGTGTCGTAGACTAGTAGAGACAATGGGTGGACGGTTATGGCTCGAGAGTCGACAAGGCGATGGAAGCACCTTTTTTGTAGAATTTGTACGCTTATCACATGAAGAAGCAACCCGAAAAATAGAGACGACACCGGCCGACCTGATGTAAATAAAAAAAGCACTAGCATTTTTGCAAAGTAACATTTAAAATGGGGGTAATATGACAAAAATTATGCTTGTCGAAGATGACAAGAGCCTACGCGAAATATACGGAGTAAGACTACTCGCCGAGGGTTATGACATTGTTTCTGCTGGAGACGGTGAAGAAGCCCTAGCTATGGCTATAAAAGACCGACCCGATCTAATAGTAAGCGATGTTATGATGCCAAAAATCAGCGGTTTCGACATGCTGGACATTTTGCGCTCTACAACTGAAACAAAAGACATCAAAGTTATCATGATGACCGCGCTTTCTAGTGACGAACAACGCAAGCGTGGTGAACAACTAGGCGCCGATATGTACCTAGTGAAATCTCAAGTTGGTATTGAAGATGTTGTAAAAGCAGTACATCAAGTTCTTGCTGACAAACCTGGAGCAAGTCCTGCGCCAGCAGCACCCGGAGCAGTTCCGGCGGCAGCTCCAAATCCTGCAGCAGCAGTAGCCGGTGCAATTCCACCAACACCACCAGCAGCGCCTTCACCAGATCAGCCTGTATCAGAGGTTGCTTCTTCAACCACCATCCCTCAACCTACTGCACCATTTACAGGCGCACGACCTAGCGGCTTAGGCGATCGAGTTATACAGCCTTTGAAAGATAACCCTCGAGTAAGTAATGTTGATGTTGGCGAGTTGATCGACAATGAGTTTAAATCATCAATCCAAGATGTTGAAAATGTACCTGACGGCGCATCGTCTGCCGTTCCTCCAATGGACTCAACCGGATCTGTTTCAATGGATGCACCAGTACCACCAACTCCTGTAGCCGATGCTGCAGCAGCGGTACCAACGCCACCTCCCGCAGACGAACCTGCGGCTACAACACCTCCTGCGCCAGTAGTACCTGAACCTAGTGCTCCAGTTCCACCTCCTGCACCAGCATCTGAAGACACAGCGTCAACAGAGACTCCACTTACTCCGCCTACACTATAGGCTATAATGGAGGCTAATGACTCGTCTCAATAAACATATTGCTCTTATTTTAGGTATCTCACGACGTGAAGCCGATAGTTTGATTGAGAAAAAACAAGTAAGCGTTGATGGCGGTGTTGCTCAACTTGGGCAACAGATTGATGAAAATTCTGATATTAAAGTAAGTGGGGAAAGTATCAACAAGACAAGCAAGCTCGCATATATCGCACTCAACAAACCTGTTGGATACGTCAGTTCACGCCACAAGCAGGGTGACAGCCCAACGATTTATTCACTGCTGCCACCTGAAATGCATTATCTTAAACTAGTGGGTCGTCTCGATCGAGATAGTTCTGGTATTATTTTGCTCACAAATGATGGCGATTTCTCACACAGCATGACACACCCAAGCTTTTCAAAGGTGAAAATATATGAGGTAGAACTAGACAAACCGCTCGAACCTTTGCACCAACAGATGATATCGGACCACGGCGTTCAGTTAGAAGATGGTGTAAGCCAATTTTTAGTCGAAAAACTCGACAAAAAAGGCTACAAAATAACTATGAAAGAGGGTCGCAACCGACAAATTCGTCGGACTTTTGGCAGCTTAGGCTACACAGTTACAAAGCTTCACCGTACACAATTTGGTAATTTTTCACTAGGCAATTTAGGTGAAGGTAGATATAGATTAATTGACGTATAGTTGACATATTAACAATATTTTGTCATTATATACCTAGTCTTACGTTTTGTTAATCAACCCGAAAGGACGTGAGAATATGCGGCACACTGTTCGCGTATTGACGATTGTCATAGGCCTAGTGATGGCATTCAGTCTGACCGGATGCAACTTCCTAGACTGGGACAGAGTCGGGGAGGGCAAGGACAAGCTCAAGAAGGTCAACAGTTCAGCTGCTGCTGTCTGTCTTAAGAGAGGTGATCGGGAGAAATCGATTTATATCAACTCTCTACTTGAGTACCAACAGACTTACGCGGAGATGACAAATCTCGGTCGTAAACAAAGCCTCACACCGTCATACGTGCTACAGGCTTCAGGCAGTACCTGCAGTCTCACTAGACAGGTAGTCGCAGGAATCACTCTGAACCCTGTGGCAGCACCTGGTAAGTAACGAGAGGGAGGTCTGAATATGTCACCACTTGTGCTCAAGGTGCTTGTGGGCGTAACAGCTCTACTGCCATTGCTCGTTGCCTTGGCGGGAACACTGTTCTACGACAAAACATTGCCCGAAACTCCACAGCGGATCATCGTCAGAACACTAACACCGCTACTCTGGATCGTTTCGATCATTGGACTGTACTTGTATTGGAATTACTTCGATACATGGCAAGCAGGACACTTCCGGACAGATGGAGACATTGATACTGCTACGGTAGTCTCAATCATCATATTCCATATGATGTCGGGTGGTTTTGCCTACGCAGTTGCAGCAGACAAGCTTTCAACTGCAGAGACAGAAGCGGAGGCAACGTGATGGGAATGGCACTCTTCTTTATGTCGAGAATGAACCATTGGAGACGCAACTCCTAAACTGCGCAGGCGTCCCTTCGGGGGCGCCTTTTTACTTTTCACGCTACCTCTGTTATAATAAATAAAATTATGAGTAAAAAACTACCAACCGTTGCTATTGTCGGTCAGACCAATGTTGGCAAAAGCAGCCTATTTAATCGCATTATGCGTTCCCAGCAAGCTATTGTCGCTCGCGAGGCTGGTACAACACGTGACAACGTAGTAGGCAAGGCAGAGTATAACGACAGACATTTTTGGTTGGTAGATACCGCTGGACTAAAAGATCCTGATGACGAGTTTGAAGCCAGCATACAAGAGCAGATCGAAGAAGCGGCTGATGCGGCTGACGTTATACTCGTCGTCGTTGACAGTACAAAATACCCTAGTGACCAAGACCGTATTGTTGCCAAAAAAGCCCTCAAAAGCAAGAAGCCCGTCATATTACTTACAAACAAAACTGACCTCAAAGGTAGCCTCGACCCAGAAGAATTTCGTCGCTTAGGTATAAAAGCTATCCTACCCACAAGTGCCGAACATAGTCAGGGTATTCGAACTGTTTTAGAAGAAATAATATCCATCATTCCTGCTGCCACCCAGACAGAGAGTGATGATGTTCTTCGCATAGCCCTTATCGGTCGTCCAAATGTGGGTAAAAGCCACCTTTTCAACACTCTAGCTGGCAAACAACAGGCAATTGTAGCGAATATCGCTGGAACTACCCGTGATGTCAACCGAACATCTATGAAATATCAGAAGCGAGATGTTGAGCTTCTCGATACCGCTGGTATACGCCGACAAGGCAAGCAAGAGGTTGGAATAGAAAAATTCAGCGTGTTGCGGACCCTACAGGCCATTGAAGAGTCTGATGTATGTTTGCTGCTCATGGACGTTAATGAGCTCAATACTCAGCTGGACCAACGTTTAGCAGGGCTTATCGACGAAGCTGGCAAAGGCATGATAATCGTAGTAAGTAAATGGGACTCGGTTGAGGGCAAAGACGCATATACGCGAGATGCTTTAGCACCAAAAGTTGCTTACTATTTCAAATTCACCCCATGGGCACCGCTTATTTTCACAAGCTCTGTCACCGGACAAAATGTCACAAAAATCTTTGGTCTTGCTATGGATATTGATAAGAGACGAAAAGCAGAGCACCAAACCGCAAAGCTCAATAAAGTACTAGCAAAAGCAGTGGCCGCACATCCACCAGCAGGGCTCAAGAACACCTATCCTAAGCTTCGCTACATGGTACAAACCGATACGAACCCGCCGTGGTTTGTTGTGCATGGGAGTAACCTTAAACTCCTTCACTGGAGCTATAAGCGTTATCTTGAAAAGAAAGTTCGTGAGGAATTCGACTACATAGGAACTCCTATTAAATTCAGCTTCCGACAAGAAGAAAAAAAGGACAAATAAAAAAGCCGCCAGCGTTGTCTTGGGCTTTTGCCCAAGACAACACATGGCAGCATATTGCGCCGGCTGCAATTACGTCTTTTGTGTCGATGATTTTGATCTTGCGAACAAGAACAAACCGAGGACGATGGCGAGCAGCAACAGCAGCGAGATGGAGAAGACGAACACGACGTGGCCGAACAGCCCCAAGACCAGAAAGATCAAGGCGATCGTACTGACCGCTCCAACCACGAGGTTGGTAAAGGACATCGGCGTCTTCTTGAACTGTGAATACGCCAGCCAAGCAAATACTGCGATCAGCACCAGCTTGAGGAACATATATCACCTCCGTAACTCGAACCTCCGCAGGATTGCATTGGTTATAGACATATTTTGGCATATTCACTGATAAAAAGCAATACTGTACACTATTAACTATGAAGTTGATAATTGGTCTCGGTAACCCAGAGGCAAACTACAAAAAAACACGCCACAATACAGGCTTTATGGCGCTTGAGCGCCTAGCTGGTGACTGGCAAGAAAAACCTAAATTTCATGCAAATGTATCTGAAAAAGACAGCTCAGGTGAAAAGGTGTTATTTTTTAGAACTACCGATAACTACAACACAACCGGACTCGGTGCACGTGCGCTCAAAGACTTTTACAAACTAGAAAATACCGATATATTGGTTGTCCATGACGAACTCGCACTGCCAGTTGGGACAGTTCGTACTAGAATAGGTGGTAGCGACGCCGGCAACAACGGCATAAAGGACCTCAACGCCCATTTAGGGGAAGATTACAGCCGAATACGAGTCGGCATAGCTCAAGAAGGTCGCAGAAGCTCTGATATTGATTTTGTGCTCAGCCCATTCAACGAAACTGAAGCAACGAAACTGCAGGAAGTATTCGCAATCACCGATGGTTTGATCGATGATTTTATACAGGGAAATTTTGAGCCTACGAGCCACAAAATAAAAGAAGACCCTAACGAGTCCCCAAAAAATATATAAATTCTTCCAACTTAAAAAGCGTCAGGCAAGGGTGGGCATCGCCTGACGCTTTTTAACCCTTCAACGCACCGCTAGGCTCCCGCAAGGGAAACGTGACCCACCTCACACATAGTAGGGGTCCGCTGGTTAAAGGGGTTAGTGTGCTCGCGAGCGCTTTAATTGCTTGATAAGTGGAGGGTAGATACTTGTCAAACGCACTCACGGACACTCTAACTTTTATGTAAGTTTACTGAAAGTAAACTTACGGTTAGAATAGGGGGTATAAGGTGCGTCTAGTTACCCAAAAGGATAACTGAACATATGCCATATTAGCACTTATTTGACTTAATGTCAACCATTAAAGCACTTAGTTTATGAAAATCAATACAATATTAACAGAGAAACAAAAATATTTACAGAGGTCATTAGATATTGAAGATTTTCCAAAAAAGTTATATATATTAGGAAAATTACCCGAAAAAAACATACCTACAATAGCAATTGTTGGTTCACGCAAGCCCACTCAATACGGAAGGGAAGTAACGGAAAAATTAGCCAGTGAACTATCCAGAGCAGGGGTTGTAGTGATTAGTGGGCTAGCACTAGGCGTTGATAGTATTGCGCACAGGTCCACGCTAGAGGCAGGTGGTACAACAATAGCGGTATTAGCAAATGGCCTAGATACTATTTACCCGAAGAACCATCAAGATCTGGCTAAGCAAATTATCGCTAAAGACGGAGCGATACTGAGTGAATATAAAGCTGGTACACCACCTCTCCCATTCAGGTTCCTAGAAAGAAACCGTATTGTTAGCGGTATAGCAGACGGAATAGTCGTTGTGGAAGCGGCTACTCGCTCGGGTACATTATCGACCGCAACTCATGCGCTAAACCAAAACAAAGAAGTATTTGCAGTCCCTGGTAATATTACAAGCCCTCTCAGTTCTGGCTGCAACGCCCTAATAAAACAAGGGGCGACTCCAGTAACAAGCACTCAAGATATATTAGATGTTATCGCTCCGAATATTAAAAAAGAACAAACTCAGTTTATTCTAGGAGACAATCCAGAAGAGGTGAATATACTTGAACTACTAAAAATAGGCCTCCGCGATGGTGATGAAATTCTGCAACAATCTAGACTCGACCCAACAATATTCAATCAGACACTAACTATGTTAGAAATTAAAGGACTAATAAAACCACTTGGCGCAAATCAGTGGACGCTGCAATAACACCTATAATATAAATTAATTACAAAAAAAGTATTGACATACTTAATACTTAGTGCTATAGTAGTTTATACAAGTCCGCACCACCTTCGAGACCCAAAAAGGGTTGCCAGTAAGGCCTATGTTGATGGTAAGCTTCCGGATTAGGTGTTTAGCCCGAAGAGCTAACCCAGTCGGTTGTTTGAATGGACTTTGATGAGTAAGTAAGGAGCGCTAGCGCTTCAAAAAGAGAGCCTGAGAACCTACAATCTCTTGTTCCGCTCATCAGAAGGAGACGAATCTTCAACCCCCTCTACTAACCCTGTAGGGGGAAACGTAGAGGGGGGTCTCCAACAACATCATGTATGCATCAGGCATACACAACACGCGGTTCAGACTTTTAGTCCGAACCGCATTTTCATTTGCATAAATATTAGTAGTTGTGTTTATATCAAACGTGACCCAAAGGGCAACAATATGAAAAACTTAGTAATAGTAGAGTCTCCGGCAAAAGCCAAAACTATCGAGAAATACCTCGGTAGTGACTTTGTTGTAAAGAGTTCTATCGGCCATATTCGTGGCCTGCCGAGCAAAAATGGCAGTATCGACGTTGATAACAATTTTGAACCAAAGTTTGAAGTCAGCGCCGATAAAAAGAAAGTAGTCGCCGAGCTTCGTAAAGACGTAAAATCGGCTGGCACAGTCTGGCTCGCATCCGATGAAGACCGCGAAGGAGAGGCTATTGCCTGGCACCTAGCCGAAACGTTGAAACTCGATCCAAAAAATACCAAACGTATTGTTTTTAACGAAATTACTAAAAAAGCTCTAGACAAAGCTGTTGAAAATCCAGGTACTATTAATCAAGAATTGGTCGAGGCTCAACAGGCTCGTCAAGCGCTAGATTATTTGGTAGGTTTTGAGCTCTCACCAGTTTTATGGCGCAAAGTTGGACCGAAACTGAGTGCCGGTCGTGTACAAAGTGTCGCCGTACGTTTAATAGTCGAGCGCGAACGCGAACTCGAGAACTTTGAGGCGGAATCTACATTCAAATTAGAAGCTACTTTCATACTAAAAGACGGCAGCGAGCTGACTAGCGAAGCGCCTGTGAAGTTCAAATCTGCTACCGAAGCCGAAAAGATATTGCAAGAATACGCCAAGAGCGAATTTACTGTGGCCGACATCAGTAAAAAACCAGGTACCCGCAATCCCAGCGCACCGTTTACAACTAGTACCTTGCAACAAGAAGCCAGCAGCAAGCTCGGCCTCAGTCCACGTAACACCATGAGCCTAGCGCAGCGCCTGTACGAAGCTGGGCATATTACATATATGCGTACTGACAGCCTGAATATTAGTGGTGACGCACTGAGCGCCATGACTACATATATAAAGGGTGAGTATGGCGAGCAGTATCACCAAGTTCGTACATTCAAGACAAAATCATCCGGTGCTCAGGAAGCTCACGAAGCAATCCGTCCAACAAATGTCACTAAATCTGTTGCTGGCGCCGATGAACAGCAAAAGAAACTATATAACTTGATCTGGCGTCGTGCCTTAGCCTCACAAATGGCAGCTGCAACGCTGGAAAAGACGACTATGACAATCAGCGCCAGCGAATCTAGCCAAAACCTCGAGGCAAAGGGCGAAATCGTGGTATTTGACGGCTTTTTGAAGGTCTATGGCCGATCTGGCGAGGACAAACTACTTCCAGATATTAACAGTGGTGATTCATTGCAACTACAGCAAGCTACCGCGACCGAGAACTTGTCTCGTGGGCCAGCTCGTTACACCGAGGCATCTCTGGTCAAAAAACTCGAAGAAATGGGTATTGGCCGACCGAGCACATATGCATCAACTATCGCGACTATCCAGAGCCGTGGCTATGTGGAGCGTGGTGACGTCGAAGGTGTTGAAAGAAAAATTACCGTATTCACTTTGGCTGACGGCAAAGTAGAGAAGAGTGAGCCAACCGTCGAGTACGGCAAAGATAGCAACAAGCTAGTACCAACAGATACCGGTAACGTAGTGACTGACTTTTTAGTTAAACACTTTAGTGAAGTTATGGAATATGACTTTACCAAAGACGTCGAGGACCAATTGGATGAAATCGCCGACGGAAACAAGCAACGCGTCGAAGTGCTCAAGAATTTTTATGGACCTTTCCATAAACTAGTAGAAAGTAGTGCGGATATCTCACGCGCCGATGCATCGCAGAGTCGTAGCCTAGGTAATGACCCGAAATCTGGCAAGCCAATCATCGCACGCTATGGCCGTTACGGCGCTATGTTGCAACGCGGCGAGGCAGGGGACGATGACAATAAGCCTGACTTTGCACCTATGCCAACAGGGGCCAAAATAGACACCGTCACGCTAGAACAAGCCCTAGAAATGTTCCAGTTACCGCGACTACTTGGTACAACTGAAGACGGGAAAGAAATAAAAGCTAATATTGGTCGCTTTGGACCATATATAGTAGTCGACAAGTTATTTGTTTCTATCAAACCGCTCGATCCTCACACAATTACCCTCGAAGAAGCACGTAAATATTATTCAGAAAAGCTCAAAGCTGAGGCTGAAAAGAACATCGCCGACTTCGGTGACGGCATCAAAGTTCTCAAAGGCCGCTTCGGACCATACATCACCGACGGCACTAAAAATGCCAAGATTCCTAAGGATACAGAACCTAAATCTATTACCCACGATCAGGCTAAAGAATTACTGGCAAAAGCCCCTGCAAAAAAGGGCCGTGGACGACGGATAGTCAAAAAGAAATCCTAACCATACAAATTGCAATAACAGAAAAGTTAACACTAGTAAATTGCTAAGAAATCTTTGGCAAGAGAGTCTAATTTGTGCTATAATTTACTTAACACAGGGGTGAGGTGTGTAAGAGTAGGGTAGATAAAAGAGAAAATGACATACTAAAACCCTTGACTTTATGCAGAATGTGTTCTAATATAGTACAAAGTATATATAAGATATCTTTATAACAAGTTTAAAAGGAATAAATAATATGAGCGATACAGCCGAGGCAAGTACTTCAACCTTAGACATCAAGGTGGCTGTTGATAATATTTTGCAAAATATCGAGCGTGAACGTGAACGTGAGATTATTGCTCGTCGCTTTGGTTTGTACGACCGCAAAGAGACTCTTGAACAAATTGGTGAAATGCTTGGCATTACCCGAGAACGTGTTCGTCAACTTGAAAAAGCTATTCTTATACGCCTTAAAATTGCTGCTGAAGACGGACAAGCAGATGTTGCTCGTCTAGAAAAAGAATTTATTAAGCACCTCTCTGAGATGGGCGGAGTAGCTAGAGTAAAAGACCTCAGTGAAAAAATTAACCCGGACGCAGATGCAAAAGACCACGCACATGTTGCTTTTGTTTCAACTTTGGCACCAAACCTCGCTGTAGTTGATGAAAATGACGACTACTACCACTCAGTTGGTCTAAAAGAACACCACGATGAGAAGAAGATCAAAGAAAACATCGACACAGTACACAAAGCTATCAAAGACCTTAAGGGTCAACCAGCTACTATCGAAGAGCTTCACGCTCAGGTAAATGGCTTTGAGCACCCATCGAACGTTAAAGCAATGGCTCGCTCAAGCAAGCACGTAGCAAACCTTAAAGACAAATGGGGACTTGTAAAGAACCCACTTGTTAACCCAAAGAACATTCGTGACAAGATTTACGCAATCCTTGCAGAAAACGGCAAGCCAATGCACTTTAGCAAAGTTGCTGAAGCTATCAAGGCTAGCGACTTCAAACGACGTGACGTTACTCAACAAGCAATACACAACGAGCTTATTAAAGACAGCCGTTTCGTACTAATTGGCCGTGGTATCTACGCACTTAGCGAATGGGGTTACTCATCTGGTACAGTTGCAGACATCATCAGCGACATTTTGCGAAAAGAAGGACCTCTTCACCGTGACGACATCGTTCGTAAAGTACTCAAGAAACGTCAAGTTAAAGAAACTACTATTTTACTAAATCTACAAGGAAAACCTCAGTTCAAACGTGTTGCTCGTGCAACTTACGGACTAAACGAAACTCCAGCAAAGAAAGCTTAGTTTCAGCTACCTGGTACTTTCAACACAAAAAACTATTTTGTGAGATAATATAACATAGAATGTTGGGCTCAATTTTTGAATTTTTATTGCAATGGTACGTATGGCTACCAATCGTAGGGGTACTGCTGTATTTAGCATGGCGCAATAACCAAAAGGCCGAGAGCATCCAAGCTGTTGACCCCGTTCTTTTAGTGCTTGAAATTCCACGTACAAACGATAAGCAAGAGCTCGCAGCCGAGCAATTGTTTGCCAGTTTGCATGGTATTTTGCGCGATAAAATCGAACTCAAACAGAGTGGGGGAGTTCAAGAACACATCAGTTTTGAAATGGCATCTATAAACAAGATGATTCGTTTTTATGTATGGGCACCGCGGCATCTACGGAACTTCGTTGAAGGGCAGATCTACGCACAGTATCCAACAGTGCAAATACACGAAGCGCCAGAAGATTACACTCGACGACACATCACCCACAGTGTCGTTAATACTGCGGAACTAACTTTGGTAGACAACGAAGTACTGCCTATAAAAACCTTCACAAACTTCGAAGTTGACCCTCTTGCAGGTATTACCGCAACACTTGCCAAGCTTGAAGATGAAGATGAAGAATTATGGATTCAAGTTATTGCTCGTCCTATAGCCGACGATTGGCATCAACGATCAAGTCGTTACGTTGAAGGGGTGAAGAAAGGATCGGTCGCGGGCCTTAGTAGTGGGGGAGCAATGGGCTATATTGGCCAAATGCTCGCCCTGCTATGGAAACCACCAGAAAATGGTGGTGGGGCATCGGCAACTCGTGAAATAAGTGAGCGTGAAAAAACACGTATAGCAGAAGTCGAGAAAAAATCAGTCAAGCTTGGTTACCAAGTAAAAATCCGCGTAGCATACCTTGGTCACTCACAGCCCATTGCTAGGCAGCGTATTCAGGGCTTGGTAGGTACTTTTAAACAGTTTAATAGTACAAACCTCAATGGTTTTCGTATGAGCAAAAGCAGCTTCAGACGTGAAGATGTAGCAGCATATGCAGCGCGGTACTTTACCGACAACGGCTTTATATTAAACATTGAAGAGATTGCTAGTGTATTCCACTTGCCTCACACGAACGTGGAGACACCTAATATTGTATGGGCTAGTACAAAAACTGCTGAACCGCCAGCCAAGCTACCGGTCATCACCGGCAACGATGTAGCTGACGAGCAAATTAGTGCTTTTGGTGTGACTAACTTCCGCGGCATAAATTATCAATTTGGACTGCTGCGATCTGATAGGGGAAGGCACGCATACATCATTGGCCAAACAGGAGCGGGTAAGTCGGGACTACTTGAGTTGTTTGCCCTAAGTGATGTCTATCACGACCAAGGGTACGCTATCATCGACCCACATGGAGACTTTGCAGTTAATAACCTCCGGTTCATTCCTGCAAACCGTATGAAGGACGTAGTGTATTTCAACCCAGCAGATACTGCATTCCCATTAGGATTTAACCCTATGGAAGTCCACGACCCTTCAATGAAGAGCAATACCAGCTCAGAAATCATTGGAGTTTTGAAACGTATGTTTGGTGACAGTTGGGGGCCGCGACTTGAGTATATTTTGCGTTATACCATATTAGCACTCTTAGATTATCCAAACAGCACCATGCTCGACATTACGCGCATGCTAACAGATAAGAAATTCCGTAAAAAAGTTCTCGATAAATGTGAAGATACCGTGGTGCTAAACTTCTGGAACGTTGAGTTTGCAAGCTGGAACGACAAGTTTGCATCTGAAGCTGTAGCCCCTGTGCTAAACAAGGTTGGTGCATTTACAGCCAACCCAATTATCCGAAATATCATCGGCCAGCCGAAAAGTACATTCGACATCCGAACCATGATGGACGAAGGGAAGATATTGATCGTGAACCTTTCTAAAGGTTTGATCGGTGAAGACAACGCTGGCATCCTCGGCGCCTTCCTTGTTACCAAAATACAGCTTGCAGCCATGAGCCGTAGTGATATACCAAATATCGAAGACCGTCGACCGTTCTACCTATACGTTGACGAGTTTCAGAACTTCGCTACCGATAGTTTCGCAACAATCCTCTCTGAAGCCCGTAAATACGGCCTCAACCTCACTATAGCCAACCAGTACGTCTCTCAGATGGAAGATACTGTACGAGACGCTGTTTTCGGTAACGTTGGAACAATGATATCCTTCCGTGTGTCTGCGGACGATGCACCGATTCTTGCGAAACCTTTTGAGCCTCAATTCCAGCCTGAAGACTTGCTACAGATGGCTAATCGTAACTTCGTGATCAACATGGTCATCAGGGGAGAGAAGGCCCCTGCTTTCAGTGCCAAGACCCTTAGCCTCCCTCCTATCCAAGCAGATAACTCACCTCAGATAGTTGAACTTTCTCGACGCGCATATAGTCGTGCTCGAGCTGAAGTTGAGGAAGAGATTCAAGAACTACTAGGGAAGGAGACTGCTCCAGTCCCTCAGCCTGCTAAAAATTGGGTCACAGGTACTATGCAAAATAATAACCAGCAACAGCATCAAGACCCGAACAAAAAACGAACACGAAGCCGTTCACGTAACAAGAAAAAACCTACAGACACAAATGTTGTAAAAAATGCACCTACTGAAAATGCGAAGGTAGAGGCGAGTAAGGAAACTTCAGAAAAAGCATCTTAGGCTATATTCCTGTTACATTATTGTGTAGCTAAATAATAATTAAAATTAAAAAAAATGTAGTTAATGGCAAAAATTATAAATTATTACAAAAACGCAAAATACCAGATATAAGAGCGGGCATGAGAAAAGAGAGTACTGAGCATATACATATGAGGGTATTAGCACAAAAACTACTGTTAAAAGCATAAGTAAGTTGAGTAACAATACAACTTATCTATATATACATAATGTCGCACAATATATCTTTTACGACGTTATACATATAATACTATTTACTACACTATCACCTATAGGGAGTAGTACTAGGGCTTTATTGCTATGGTTTCACTCAGTTAATGCCGTACGCTACCGCCACATACTGCGCATCCCAACGAACCACTTCTCTCGGCGTAGCACTATCCCGACACTACGCTATAGCTGCACTTGCTTTTTCCACAGTTAGTGTTTTTATATACTTTTCACGATACTTAGGATTTGCTTTTTCACGCTTTTCATTTGCTAAAACATATTTTACCTCTATCCCCTCTGCCCTGTCTATTTATAAAATTTGCTTTTTTATTGAACAATCATTTTAATATAGTTTTTACACTTTAAAGGTATATACTATTTGAATATAGAACAAAAATAGAACATAGGGAAGAGTAAAGCGAGTAGTCCTTCTTATCCTAAAAAATTTTATTTATAAAATGCCCTGCCTGTAACACGTACGTCTATATAGCTTGGGGTTATATTCTTTTGCTCAATATAGTTCACTACCCTCTTTATATCCTCAACAGTTGCAGCTGGGTCACGATCTATATGTGTCTTTATAAAGTATGGGCGTCCTTCTAGTTTAATATCGATTTCACGTGCTGTTGCCTTAGGTAGTGAAGCCTCTTTTACTTCACCTAGTCCCGATGCATTAGTCAGTGATACTAGCCTACCTAAGAAGCGTAGAAATCGCTCGGAAACAACTGCTTTGGTACCTTTTTGAGCTGCCTCAGCGCCACTGTTATCTATTATGACCACCTTTGGGTCTGTAAAGTAGTTATGAGCAAAGCTAACACCTTCTTCATCAACAAATGATTGCCCAGCTCCAGTTTTCCAACTAGCTATAGGCTTACGCAGTTCAATTTCAAAATCAACTTGGTTTGACTGAGCTCCGTCTTTCTTGATCTTCCTTACTTCTGGTAACTGTGTAGAAACAGCTTGAGTAAGCCTGTCTTGATTAAGCACAAACTGAAATCTTTCCGCAGGCCGAGCAGCAATATAGTCGGAAATAGCTTGCTTATACAGATCCGTACGAGGCGTTCTGCTGGTTTCTGGCTGAAATGTAAGTGTTCCTATGCCTAATGTATATTGACTTACAAGGTACCAAGCACCGATGATTACAATAAAAATACCGCTAGCTACTATCGTATAGGCACGTTTGCGCCGATCGCGCTGTTGTTTTTTTAACCTATCAGACTTTAACTCTGCCCTCTTTTGATTTACTGCTTTTACATTTGAGGAAGTTGTTCCCTGCATGGTTCGGCTGCGCCTAAAACTTATATCATCCTGCCCTTCCATAAGTTGCGCACGTCGACGAGTATCTTTTGGATTACGCCCAAATGCCATTACTTGGCAGCTTTCAATATTAGTTTCGCGACTTGTTCGGCAGAATCATTCTTTGCAAAAGCACTGAGGTTTTTAGATAGATTTCGTCTTTTGTCACCGTCTTTTAGTAACGCTTTTATAGTACTTAGGAGTAATTCTGGATTTCCTGCTAATTGATCCTCGTTAAGAACCTCAGCGGCATTCTCGTCTGAGTACATAGTGGCATTCTTAAGCTGATGTCCACCAGCAAGCTGTGCATTTGGTATCAGTATTACACTTGAGCCAATTGCTGCAAGCTCGGCCATGAAGCTAGCGCCCGACCTCGATACAACGACATCTGCTGCACCTATAAGCTTTGCTATATCCTTACTGACAAAGGCCAGTAGTTTATAGTTACTCTTTTTTGGAACAGTTTCTTGCAGCTCTTCAAATTGTTTTACCCCCGATAAATGCACAACTGATGCTTCTTTAGTAAGCTCATCAGCAATTGCTACCATAGCATCGTTTATGCGCTTCGCACCCAAACCTCCACCTGTTACAAGTACAAGTGGCATATCTTTTGGCATATCAAAGTATTCTTTCAGCTCGGTTTTTTCTTTGTCGCTAAACTGTCGAAAATCAGACTGTATCGGTATACCTGTATATACTGCCTTATCAATTGGATAATTGTAATATTCTAGTGGTGCTCCGGTTGCAATTGAAGTAGCAAAAGGCGCAAGCAGCCTATTTGTAAGCCCTGCATGTGTATCTGAGTCATGTATAACTATTGGTATACGCAATAAATGAGCGGCACATCCAACAGGGAGACATACGAAACCGCCTTTTAAAAATATAACGTTTGGACGCCAGAGCACGAGCTTTATAAAACTTTGTAAAAAACCTAAAGCCACTAAAAACACATCAATAACATTGTGTACGATAGTTGGGATATCAAGAAGCTTCTTCCACCATGACTCACCGTGATAGCGACGCAGTTTGCCAGCAAAAATAGTCGACACTTTTACCGATGTGTCGGCTTGCTGTATCAGTTGTGCAGACTGCGTACGATATGCTCGGTTACACCAAAATCTAATCTCTGTTGATTCGTGATTTTCGACGAGTTTGTTGATAATCGCCACTACTGGTGTAACGTGACCCCCGGAGCCACCTCCCACCGTCAGAATTTTCACTTTTGATGCTTTCATTATTATCCCTTATTTTACCATGAACAGTATATCGAGAGATATGGAAGACCAAACCAAGTGCGAGCATTATAAATAGCAAACTAGTGCCTCCAAAGCTTAGTAGCGGCAGGGTGATACCTGTGAGAGGTACAACCCCTACCATTGCACCGATATTGAGCATACTATGCGTCAAAAGCCACCCAAATACCCCAGCTACAATCAAGCGCAAGTTTATGTCTTCTATTCTATCCATGATACTGAGGATTCTAATGAGAAGCGACACAAGGATGATAAGTATAACAAGCAGGCCAATAAAACCAAACGACTCCCCCATTATCGCAAAGATCGAATCATTTGGTGCTTCGGGCAAATAACCAAATGACTGCACATTTTTACCTAATCCTAGGCCAAAAATACCACCTGTACCGAGGGCAATCTTAGCCTGAGTAATATGATATGCCGCTCCCCCACTGTCGGTACTACCCAAAAATGTCGTAATACGTGCAATACGGTGCGGTGCAATAACAATAAATAACACTCCTACAGCAAGCATAGAACCAAGAATAGCAAGCCCGGTTTTTTTATTAATACCTGCGACAAATAACATTGTTGATATGATTCCAAGAAGTGCTAAGCCGGTTCCCATATCTTTCTGTAAACCAATTATAAAAAGTATCGCCACCCCAACTAAAATACCAAGTGGTATAAGCGTTTCATTGACATCATTTAGTTTGTCTTGCTGCTTTTTACGAGCAATAAACCCTGCAATATACAGCAGCATTGAAAATTTCACAAGCTCAGCCGGCTGAAAGTTGATAAAACCTAGGTCAAACCAACGACAGGCGCCTAGACTACATTGCACTACCGACGAACCCGCAAATCCAAGTACGGCAAGAATAGCACATGATATAAGCGCCGCTATGAGTAACTTGCCGGAATATTTTTGCCAAAACTTTAGTGGTACATTAGCTGCAAAAATAAATGCCCCCACACCAACCGCCAAATACAGTAGTTGTCTTTGCATGAAGTGAGCCTGATCAAGTGATGCACCAGCTTCATTGATTATCTGCGTTCGAGCAGGACTAATTGCGTATAGTACTATCAAGCCTAGCAAGAGAAGTATGCCGACAAAAATGATCATCGGATAATCTGGACGATGCCGACGAACTAAACTTTTGACGGCTCGTACTCGTTCCATTAGCCGATACTACCTCCGGCTAGTGCAAGTAATAGTCCTACAAATCCACACACCTGAGCAATCACCCAGAATCGCATGGTGACCTTTGTTTCAGGCCAGCCGATTGCTTCAAAGTGGTGATGGATTGGAGCTGAAATAAATATTTTTCGTTTAAATATTTTTTTGCTCAGTATCTGGATTAAACTTGAGCCAGCTTCAACAACAAACAACAAGCCAATGATTGGTAGCAAGAAAAGTGTGTCGGTAAGCATTGCTACTACACCCAGGCTTGCCCCAAGCGCAAACGAGCCGACATCCCCCATGAAAAAACGTGCTGGGTGTATATTGAACCAAATATAGCTCATCAGTGCACCGACGACAGTGAAACAAAAACCAGCAATACCAAAGTTACCTTGAAGCAACGCAATAATACCGAATATCGCAAAAGCAGTTGCGCTTAGTCCACCCGCCAAACCGTCTAGCCCGTCACTTATATTAACTGCGTTACCGGTAGCTATCACAGCAAAAGCAAACAACGGCATTATCCATATACCAAGCTCAAATGCTTGAGTAAAGAATGGGATGTGTATATCGTTATAGCCCAATTTGTAGTAAAAGAACCAAGCACCAGCAAAGGCAACAAGGCTTATTAGCAAGAATTTTATTGGTGCTCTTAGCCCTTTTACGCCACCACCAAGACCTCGAAGGTTAATAACGTCATCGAGCAACCCCACTGCCCCGCCGCCGATTAATGCAGCAAGTGGTAGCCAAGTTTGCTGTCTGTCTAGGTTGAATAGAAGCGTTACTAAAACTGTCGCTGCGAGTATGATAAGCCCAGCCATTGTCGGAATATTTCGTTTGAATTTATGAGCATGGAGCTTCGTAAATACAGCAAGCTTCTCTCCAGTTGTCGCCTCCGCACGTTGCACTTTCCAAAACTTATATCGGTAAGCTAAAAAGGTATAAAAAGGAGTCAAACTCATAGCTAAAGAAAAAGCTCCAACACTCAAGGCAAATGCCTTTATAAGATGCGGTGTGAGCTGAGTTATGGTTATTGTATCCATTTGTATTGGGTCCTTTCAGTTTTAGTTCGGCACTATTTTTAAATAATCAATAAGCCAGTTAGATATATCTACGAATATCGGTCCTGCCGCTGTTGTACCAGCGTAGCCCGCAGCTTTGGAATCTTTGACTTGTACCATTATGACATATTGTGGAGTTTGGTTGCCGCCAAAACCTAAGTAACTACCTATAGAATTGGCGTTTGTATACTTACCAGTTTTGGGATCAATAATCTGTGACGTTCCGGTCTTTCCACCAACAACAAATCCCGGCCTATCTTTTCCACCAAGAGCTCCAAGTTGTCGTCCTCGAACTATCATATCCCGCAAGTCTGCTGAAGTTTTGGCTTTTAATACGCCACTTTTTACTACCTTTGGCTGCACTTCTTTTACTGTGCTGCCATCTTTTGTTGTACCCCCAACTATTGTTGGTTTGTAGTAAGTACCACCATTTATACTAGATGAGAATGCCGCTGCAGTTTGCATCATCGTGACATCCATACCTTGACCAAACGCCATGTTTGCATAACGAACATTGTTACCTTGCTCCTCTGTTGGTGGAATAATGATACCTTTAGACTCACCTGCTTGCTCAACACCAGTTTTTTCACCAAATCTATAGTGGTTGTGGAAATAATCATATAACTTGTTTCGAGCAGTTAAGTTAACCTTTCCACCGCCCATTTGCTGTAGTATGAAAACCACACCAGTGTTGAGTGAATAATGCAGCACATCAGTCATAGTTGCATTTGCATTAACTGGATCTTCTTCAACGTTGCTTATTTTTGTGTCATCAATCTGCACATATCCTCGATTGTTAAACGTTGAGTTAGTATTTACTGCACCACTATCAAGCCCCGCCCCCATCGTCAGTGTTTTTATCACAGAACCTGCTTCATATGGGTCACTAACAATGCCGTTCTGAAATACACTATAGTCTTCAACTTCATTGTATTTTGCAGGATCATATGTTGGATAGTTTGCCATTGCCATAATTCGACCCGAGTTTGGCTCCATAATGACGACACTACCCTTAGTGGCATTCACTTTGTTGAGGCCATTTTTTAGAGCTGTTTCAGCGTATGATTGTATGTTGCGATCAATACTGAGGACTATGTTGTCACCATCGTGAGCTGGTATACTAACATCTCTTTCACTTACTGTTAGCGGAATACGCCTCACGTCAGTAACTGCTTGCAATTTACCGTCAACACCCTTCAGACGACCATTAAGGGCTTCCTCGGCGCCGTATTGACCCTTTCCTTCATCATTTACATATCCAAGCAACTGCGATGCAAGCTGCCCTTCCGGATAGACTCTGCGGTCAGAAGCTGTCAGCCCTACGCCTGCTAGATTTTTTTGCTTCAGAAGCTCTGCTTGGTCATGTTTTAAACCTCTAGCTAGAACAACGTATCGTAATTTTTTATTGTCCAGCCCAGTTTTGTAATCTTTAACCATATTACCGCCAGCAATTGAGTTCATGGTGTCTATCAAATTTTGCTTATCTTTGACTTGTTGCGGATCGGCATATGCTATATACACAGGTTCGTTAAGTACGAGTGGTATGACACTGCTACCGTCGCGAGCGTATATCTGTCCCCTTTTTGCAGGCAAAACAAACTTGGCAACCTGTTCATCATAAGCCTGCTGCTTGTAGTAGTTATGGCGAATAATTTGAATATAAAATAAGTTCAATACAATAATGGCTACAAAACCCACGGTTATAGCAGCTAAAATTTCCGATTTTCGGTACTGACTAAGGTTTATATTCAACTTCATAATGAAAGCAGTTTATTACTCTTAACGAATGTAATCAGTACTAGCTGGTTGCGTTAGATTTGCGGCAACTTGGCTTGACTGGATTTTTTGTAGAGACTTCAAACGAGCGCTTTCAACCTGTAGTTCACTTTTTTTAGCAACTAGTTCGGTCTTTTGGGTGTTTAGTTGTTCGATCGCATATCCGTAACTACTCGTTTTTGTAACCTGCGTTAAATATATTAACCCAAGTACTGCTACCATCATAGCGACAAGCACAGTATGTGAAACTGGGCCTAGCTTTGTCGAATGTTCAAATTTGGTTGTATTCTGATTTCTTCGCCACGCGTTTTCGCGGCGTGAAATAAAAGTATTATTATTTCGGTCTGACATGTGGTGGTTTTTTCTTTTTATGTTTGTTTTGCGGTGGGAAAGCTAGTTTTTAAGGCTAGCTTTCCCGTCTTTTTAGTAGTTCAGGTTATTAGACCCGGTGAACTACGATCTTGACCGCGCGTGATTTATTTACTACCTTGATTGGCATCGCGTTTGGTCCTTTCATGTTTTTATTTTCACTGCGCCGCGAAGTTTTGCACTACGCGAACGCGGGTTGTGAACATCGGTGGTGGAACCCTTTATCGGCTTTTTCAGGATGGGTTCGAGCTCTGCTTCCAGTCCCATTTCTTTTTGGGACTTAATATACCGCTTTACCAAACGATCTTCTAAGCTATGGAAGCTTATGATAGCTACCCTGCCCCCAGGATTAAGTAATCGTGGCAGTAGTGGTAACATTCTTTCAACTTGCCCTAGCTCGTCGTTGGTTGCGATACGAAGCGCTTGAAAAGTACGCGTAGCGGGATGTATTCTTTTACCCCAACTACGTATGTGTTGCTTAATGATATCGGCCAGTTCAGTTGTTGTACTGATTGGCCTTTCATTTACGATTGCTTGTGCAATCAACCTAGCTACTCGAGGTTTTTCTTCACCGTACCGCAAAATAATGTCTGCCAGTTCATCCTGGCTTGCATTATTCACTAGTTCGGCTGCAGTTTCCTTCTGTCGACTGTCCATTCTCATATCGAGTGGAGCATGTCCGCGGAAACTAAATCCTCTTTCAGCTTGGTCAAGCTGTGGTGACGAAACACCCAAGTCAACAAGAATCAAATCAAACGTGCAGTTTTTGTCTGCAAGTTCACTCGCAGCTGTTGCAAAATCTTGATGAAGCAATGCTACATCCTTCAAACCTAAGGCCTTCAGATGTTTTATTGCATTTTCATCACGATCAACAAGCGTTGCGTGTGCACCAGTTTTTTGCAAAATTGCCCGTGCATGTCCGCCGTACCCTGCTGTAAGGTCAAGATAACTCTCGCCTACTTTTGGATCGAGCATCTGCACGACAGAATCGAGCAAAACTGGTATGTGGAGTTGTTGTGGTGGATGTATTTTACTCATATTTTTATTTTTCGAGGTCACCTAACCGACAGTTAGCTTTTTTGTTTTTTTGTTGTTTTTGTTTTTGTTTAGTCTACTGATAAGTATACATATGATAGTTGAAAACAACTTACAAATACTTATCAGCTAGAGAGACTTTGTGTGAGGTGGAGTTTTTTTGGGAGGTGTGTGTTCGTAAAAGAACGAGGTTCTTAATTTTATAGTGGCTGTCTTTGTTCCACTTGCTAACTGTCAGATAGCTGACCTCGGAGTTATTCTCTGTATATCTCCGAATCGACCGAATTATTAATGTGCTAACAATCTGAAATAGCTGCCCACTCGAACTGCCTCGATACTTTTGTCGATCTTGGCATAATCAAGCTGCGCTTGCTTCAATGTCACCCTACCCTGCTTCTGGTCTAATTCGGCCTCAGTTTTGCCAGTACGAAAACGTACGCTCAAATCAGCAACCTTCTCATCGAGAAGACTACCTTCAAGCTCTGGCTCAATTTTCTGTTCCCAGACGGCTCTCGGATATAGATGAAGATAATCACCGAATCCTTTAGTAATAACTACTCCGCTAGCAAACTCTTCTCGAAGCTCAACCGGTATAGTCAACCGATTTTTGTCGTCTAGTTTGCGTGTGAAATAATCTACTTTTGCCATGGGGTTATTGTGGTGGTTTAAGTTACTGTGGTTTTTTGTTTTTGCTGTTGCACTTTTCTACTTGTGCTACCCACTGAAACCAGTCTACTCCCCACTTGTACCCACTGCAATACCCAAAATACCCATTATTAATAACTCTAGTATGTGTTTTCCACAGTTTTGTGGAAAAATGCTTATGTTAACAGGTATAAAAAGCAAAATATCCCAAACACTGTTTAGGATATTTTTACAACAACTTACCTACTACTGTACGATTGCAAGTGCTATTTGGTAGGCATAATCAGTACGAAGCTGAGTTAATACCCATAAAATCAAGATTGCAACGTTGACTAAGATCGACAGGATAAGTATCGAGTTTTTCAAATCTTCCTGCGTGTAAGGAACGCTTGCAAATACTTGGCCTTCGTGGCTTCCGACTGCAAATGCTTTACTTGTTTTCTTTGTGCTATTTTTTGTTTTTGATTTCATAATATGTTCATATTAGCATAAACATCATGACATGTCAATATCTTGAGAGTGTTATACTGTAAATACATCTTATGATTGGTATATCTTTTAGAATCTTGTGGAGGCTTTTGATACTTTTACTTGGTATCGGCCTTGCTTTTGGCGTTATCGATAAAGGCTACCCATACTTAGACAAATATTTCCCCGGATGGCTAGTCTTCCTGATGGTATATATATTCTTTGCCTATATTGGTATTCCTGTACTTATACGACTCTGGCGTGTAGTCATAAAGCCAAACCACCTGCCTGTCTATGTCACAACAAGAGACGGCTGGGCGTCTGACCCTATCAATATAGCGATTGTATGTAGGTCTGAGTCACATCTGGTACAAGCTATGGAAAAAGCAGGCTGGACTATGTATGACGAGTACAATATCATCAATTTCATAAAAACTGGCTTTGCTATTCTGTTTAAAAAACCGTACTCAAAGGCGACTATGAGCAAGCTGTACCTTTTCAATCGCCACCAAGACCTGTCTTTCCAAAAACAAGATGGCGATTCTCCATCGCCACATAACAGGCATCATGTTCGTTTCTGGAGGTTAAAGGCCACCGATAAGAAACATGAACACCACGACTTTTGGCACAACCTAATGCGCCTGTTCAAACGCAGAAGAAGCGAGATATGGATTGGAGCAGCAACTCATGACATATCTATATTCTCTCTCCGTCGCGATCTGAAAATTACTCATAACATGGATGCAGACACGAACAAAGAACGAGACTTCTTGATTGAAACTATAAAAAAAGCAAACAAGCTAAAAGATGAGCCTCAGTTTGTTAACACCGGTCACAAGCTAGAATTTAAAGGACAACAATTCGGCATCAATATTATTGTCGACGGTCGTTTGAAAGTTATTCGTCTTAAAAGATAGTTTAAGCTACTACATCCTCACCAAAATGTTTTTGTAGGCGTATTTTGATCGAGCCTTCGTGTCTACCTAGAAGTTTGCTGAGCTTTTTGATGCTTTGACCTTGTTGGAATTTTTCCTTCAATGTATCGTCATCCTGCTTTGTCCACGGACGGTACGCATTTGGGTATTCGAGTCGCATTTTTGCGATTTTTTCAGTCCATCCTGAAGCTGGTTTTTTAACTACTCGTAGCTTTGATCGCTTGGCTTTGTTGTCTCTAAGGTGTGCAAATTTTTTACTCGCTTGTTCTCCCTGTTTTCGAAGCTTTTTATCAATCTCCAGAGCTTGATTATTAACCCTCAAGGCCATGTTATTTATACCGTTTAATGTTAGATACTCGAGCCCACGAACACGCGAAAGCGCTACGTATCCCATGCCTTCAACAAACGCTCGACTTAGATCAATTCGCGCTGCGTCGAGCGTCATGCCTTGACTTTTGTGTACTGTAATCGCCCACGCTAACCTTAGAGGTATTTGCGTCAGTCCCGCTCGCTTTTTGTCGCCATCACGAAGCTCCCAAGCTTCAGGAAGCATTGTTACTTCTTTACCATTTCTAAATTCTATAACTGGGTACAACGTTCCTTTTTCAAATGCTTTGACTCTTCCAAGCGACCCGTTTGCGTACTGTCTGTTTGGAGAATTTTTGATAGCCATCACTAAAGCGCCCTTTTTTAGCCTCAGTACATCTGGGGCAAGACATGACTTTTTGAGGCTTTCAACGTAGTTGTCGCTACCTGTGGTGAGCATTTGGTACGTTACTTCGTCGCCCACAAGCTCGTCTAGTCTTTTTTGATTGATTTTGTCGACATCTACATTGCGAGTGTGTAGTTCGGTTGGTTCGTCACCGGGTAGCTCTACTTTCACCCGCTCTAGTAGTTTTTCAGCATGCCGACGGCGAATATCACCGGCACGTAAAGCCTCTAGAATATCCAAAAAACCATCATCATTTTGCCTGTGTTGCTCAGATAAATACACTATTGTTGGCTGCAGCTCTTCCCATGCAAGTGAGCTAAAAACAAACTTAGCAGCCGATTGATCGCCGCGCGTTACCGGAGGCAGTTGGAAGAAATCGCCACACAAAATGACCTGTAGGCCACCAAATGGTTCGTCATTTTCACGAACTTTTTTGACAATTGTATTTATCATATCGAGGCGATAGTCATGTAGCATAGACACTTCGTCCAGTACCAATACATCGGCCTTTTTTATAGTGTCTGCTCTCGACTTCGAAAGCCGTGTAAAGAAGTTATTTGGCAACTCATCATGAATGCCAATACCGCTCCACGCATGTATGGTATTGCCACCTAGATGCGTTGCAGCTAAACCAGTTGTTGCTGTGACAGCAATTTTCTTGCCTTCATGTTTTGCTTGACGGATAAACTGATTGAGCACATAGGTTTTACCACTACCGGCCGGACCGGTCAAAAAAATGCTCTCCCCTGAGAGCATAATTTCGATTGCTAGTTCTTGGTCCATTGCTATCTATTATAGCTTACAAATATGGATTTATCGTCTATCAATAAATGTCAATGCTTTACCAGTTTTACCAGCACGACCCGTTCGGCCAATACGGTGAACATAGTCGTCATAAGTTTGAGGTTGGTCAAAGTTGATAACGTGAGATACATCAGAAATGTCCAATCCTCTAGCAGCTACATCGGTTGCAACTAAAACCTTTACTTTGTCTTCTTTAAAGGCTCTTAGGGCGCGTTGACGCTGTGCTTGAGTTTTATTACCATGAATAGCTTCAGACGGAATGTTGTTGTCTGTCAGCGCTGTAGCTAGGCGTTGCACACCAAACTTAGTTTCACCAAATACAAGTACTTTGTCGAACTCTTCTTTTTGAAGAAGCTCTTTAAGTATTTCGATTTTGTGCATCTTGTCGTTTGCTTCAATAACATCCTGATCAACATGATCACTAGTGACACCACTACGAACAGATACTGTTTCTGGGTTTTTCATAAGGTCGTTCACAAGTGCTGCAATTGTAGGAGTCATAGTTGCACTAAAACATAGTGTTTGACGCTCAGAAGGCAGCTCACTCATGATGGCTTTGATGTCAGGCATGAATCCCATATCAAGCATACGGTCAGCTTCGTCGAGTACAAATGTGTTGATATTACCAAGACGTAGAACTCTACGGTTGAGTAAATCTTTCAAACGTCCGGGTGTACCGATAACAACATGCGGACCACGCTTTAGCTCACGTATTTGTTTGTCCATATTTACACCACCAACTACTACTGCACTGTATAGCTTCATACCACGAGAAAACTTTCGGAATTCTTCGTCGATTTGCTGTGCTAGTTCACGGGTTGGAGCCATTATAAGAACAGATGCAATCTCACGATTTGCATATAGTTTTTCTAAAATTGGTAGCAAGAATGCTGCTGTTTTACCTGTACCAGTGTTGGCAAGTCCAATAACATCACGACCTTCTAGCGCAAATGGAATTGCTTGGTCTTGAATAGCACTTGGTTTTGTAAAACCACTATGTACTAGGTTGTCTTTAAGCATTTGATGAATCGCAAAATCCGTAAATAAATGCTTTGGTTCATATACAGCCGGCTCTTCGCCTATGACTGCTTTGTTAATAAATTTACTAGGGTGAATAGACTGTTTCTTTGGACCGCGTTTGTTAAAACCGCCACCTCGACGTCCGCCGCCGCTAAATTTAGATTTTTTGTGTGAGTAGGATTTTCTCCCACTAAAAGAGTTATTTCTCTGCATGAATACCTTTCTATGATCATTCATTAATTAAATGATGAATGACAAGAATTTTTAGGCTTATGTATTCATCCAGCGATTTTTTCGCTATCCAATCAGTATATCACACTAAAATATATTTTGCAATATTTCTATATATATTGCAAAACAGGCTTAGGCTAGACACACTCGAGGACTGCCAACTCCCGATTGGCGAGATTTAAAACAACACCGAAGACTATTCTTTCCGAATGAGCGCACGAACACTGGCATCGTTCGTGCGCGGGTCTGAGGTGTGTTTTAAATCGAAACCAGATTAGAGTTTATCTAAACGCTCGACGAACGCGATTAGTTACCTGTCGTCGGAAGATACCACGCATGTATTCTGCACCCAAGTAATAGTATGGGAATACTGTAATAACGAGGAATGTGCTCGATAGTAGGCCAAATATCAACACAACCGCTAAACCTTCCCAGAATGGGCTCGATATAGCTAGTGGAATAAGTGACACAACTGCGGTGAAGCTCGTTGCAATCAACGGTCGGAATCGTTCTGCTAACGCCTTGTGAGCAGCGTCTACAGCTCCTTTGCCGTCACGACGTGCTTGGTTGGCGGAGTCTGTCAGTAATATTGTGTTCTTCAGGCTCAAACCAATAAGAGCGAAGAAACCAAGCATTGCGAAGAAGCTAAATGCATTATCGGTTAGGTACAACCCTAGAGTGATTCCAAACAAGCTAAATGGTATAGCCATGAATATCAGTAGTGGTTGCAAGAAGCTTCTAAATTGGAATGCAAGCAGCACATATATTACACAGAGCAATATTGGGAATGCTAAGGCCATTGTAGCGAAGCTGTCTTGGTTTTCGTCTTCCTGACCGAAGTTGAAGCTTATAGTATCGCTATTTAGTCCATATGACTCAACTTTGGCTGCGTCAAATTCTTTCTCTACTGCATTTTTTGCAAGTGTCACCAATGTTGTTGTATCGTCGTCGACAAATTGAGCCGTCACGGCAATATATGGTTTATTGTCACTACGTGTATAGATACTTGTGTTTGCAACTGAAACACTTTCAATTTTAGCCTCAGAACCATCGGCACGAGTCAGCTTAACATCTTTCAGGTATACTGCTACGTCGTTCGCTAGCTTCTCTGAAGCTGCACGATTTTTGCTAGTATCAATCTGCGCTGCGAAGTCTGAAGCAGGCGGACCTGCGTCAATTTGATTTATGCTTGCTTTAGCACCTTTGAAATCATCAAATGCACTTTTTAGTTTCTCGACAAGTTGAGGGGCTGTTGCTTCACGATTGTTATAATCTGTTAAATCAACAGCTAATGTCGCCGACTTATTATCTGCCTTGCCGTTGTTGGTAGAACGTACGAACGTACTGCCTAGTTTTTGACCAATTATTACATCTGCTTTATCGGTTACCTGTTCGGCCTGTTGTATTGATGTGCCTGCAGGAAAATCAAGTACTACTGAAATTTTGTTAGAGTCTTTTGATGCTGGGAAAATGTTGAAGGTAACTTTCTGGAAAAGATAGCCACCAGCCCCGATAAAACCAAAGCCGATGAGCACAGCCACTATACCCACACCAGCTAACTTCAGTTTTGATTTCCTTGCCCACAGCATAGGGGTTGCGATAAACTCAGCTATTCGTGCCTCAAGCCCTGCAGACAGGTCTTTGTGACCCTTTTCACCCAACTGATCTTTACCTAGCAGTATGAAGCGTGCAAATAGTGGTATAAATACCAGCGCAACAAACAAACTGATAATTAGCGCAGATATGATAGTAATAGGAATTGCTTGTATAAAGCTTCCTAAAATACCGCCTACAAAGAGTAGCGGTGCAAAACTAAGCGCTGCAGTAGATGTAGCAGCAATCATAGCCTGCCCTACTTTGCCAGTAGCTGCTTGTATAACCTCGTTAGGGTCTTTCTTCCGCCGACGTTGTGCATCGATTGCTTCTACCATGATGATAGTGTCGTCAACAATAAGCGAAAGTCCAAGAATAAGACCAAACAAAGTAATCGTATTGAGCGAGTAACCTGCAAGGAATAATACGCCGTTCGTGATAGCAATCACTGATAACATTGAAATCACAGTGATGATTGATGCCCGAACCGCAATCACAATCGAACCTACCACTAGTACAGCTATAAGTCCTTCTAGTAGTACTCGCTGAAGCTCATTGATTTGTTGGTTAATTTGCGGTGCATAACTTGCACTTACAACTGCCTTGTATCCGTCAAACTTATCTTTGTCATTGAGTTTTTCGAGTACTGCCTCTACCTGGCTATTGAGCTTGAGATTGTCTGCTCCATTTACAGCTTCTATACCGATGACTACAGAGTTGTAGTACTTAGTTTCGTCATGCTTGCGCACACCATAACGCTCAAATGATTGTTGAGTAGTTTGTATTTGTCCAGTGAAAGGATTCTTTGCAGTTTGGTATTGATCTATAATTGAAGCTTTCTTAACCAGCTCGACATCTTGATCGTCAATAAACGCTGCTGCTTGCTTTGCCTTTGCAACTAGCTCTTCATTGCTGATTTTATTGCTCTTGGCGTAGAAAGAAACCACCATGTCGTCGCCACGCATAGTGAAGCCAAATTTCAACGCTTCAATCTTAAGTGTTGCAGTTGCAGGTAAAATTTTGGCATCCTCAACTTGTTTTTGCAGCTCGCTACTACGCTTGCTTGCATCAACATTCTCCTTGTATGAAATAAATGCCGTATAGAAATTATCGAGACTACTAGTTGTAACGGATTTAACTCCATCTTGTTTGAGTAAATAATCGCTCAAAGGCTTTGCAACATCTGCGTCTACCTTAGCTGGGTCGCCAACCATATACGTGCCCTGCCCTGAAGCAACCGGCGTGTTGATGCTTGGAAAGCCTTCTCTCTTAAGAAGTGTCGTATAGCTAGCTACACCAAAAAGCGCAACGACCAAAAACAGCAAGGCTGTCTTTCTTGGTCGTTTGAAAAAATACAAACTAGTTTTTTGTAGTATGTTAAGCTCTGGCTTTTTCTTTTTCCTAAACGGCAACGATATTCGCATCCCCTACTCCTCTTTTAATTAGATACATTATAGCATTTATAAACTCTTGAGTCTCGTTTGGAAATAATCGTGTTTAGGCGCATACTAAGTACATATAAATGAAGGGTGAATTATGGCAAAAGGTCAAAACAAGCGAAAAGCTATCAAGAAAAAGAAAAAAGCCGCAGACGCTTAGCGTTTTGCAGCTGACGCTTCAATAATTGCTACTACGACTAGTAAGGCAAACAAGAGCCAAAATATACTAGCAATACTTATTGATACAAAGAGTAAGGCGATAAATGCTAGCGATGCAGCAACAGACTGCAAAATAGTTTTGTTGGCGCTTACCCATTTTGTATAGCTGTTTTCCTTTTTCCCAAAAATCGCTGTGTGTATTTTGCCTTCAAACAATGCGACAAACGGTTGTTTAATTTTTTGAGCAAGTTTGCTTGGACCAACAAGCCATGCAATAAGTGCAATTACTAAGCCCAAAACCATCAGGGTAGCTGTTTGTACTACAAATGGGTTGAGAATTGCCTGGTACGCTTCTGTCGCGGCTTGTTGATATGCTGTATCAACTTGAGCAACAGCTACTGCACGGGCTATTCGAACAGATACCAAAGTCGCAAACATTAGTACTGCATAAAACACGCCCAGCCTCACAATCATCCTACGACGCTGACGCGCTACAGCAATAATCAAACCAGTTAGCACAAAGAACAGCCCGATAGTAGCTATACGAAGAGTTTGAAGATTGACTACTAACCAGTGTGCTTGCTTGAGCCATGGAGCATCCAAAACTTTTATACTTCCTATATTGCTAGGCAGTGTGACATTCTGCAAAAATGACAACTTAGTGTCTTTCAAGCGATCGGTTAGTCTGTTATAGACATCAGATATATTAATAGTCCCGTCGCCTTTATAGTCGCGTAAGCCTTCTATTAGTCTTTTATGTGCGTTGGCGTTGGCATTTACCCAGACTGTTTGAAATTTTTCACTTGCTGTAATTTCCCTAGCTTTTTTGTTTGTAAAGTTCTCAATTTGTTGTGACAGCGTAGGTGCTGCAAATTTGACGCGAGGAGGCAAAGATTCCTCAAGCAGCTGCTCGGTATTTATTTGTGCAAAAATTCTCTCAGTAGTTCTATCAGCTATTGCTTTTTGTACTGCAGGTTTTTGTATAAGAGATTTCGTGGCCTCAGTATAACGGTCGGTTTCTACGAGTGTTCTTGCAGTCCAAAATAGCAAGTTCGCAGAAATAAAAATTGCACCTGCAGTTCCTGCTAGTAGAACTATAAGTGCTGTTCGCCATTTGTTGTTTTGTACTTTAGATGTTTGCAGTGAGTTTAGCTGGCGTTTCAAACGAGCATTTTCAAGCTTCAAAGCTTTTAATTCTTGGCTGGTAGTTTTTTTCGCACTAGGCACGGCAACTCCTACTTATATTTTCGCAAGCCCACTCTTTACATTTATTGTAAAACTTTTTTAAGTATTTGTCACTAAGATGCACTTAGACTTGCGCTACCAAGCTGTTTCTTTTGCTTCTTATGCACTTCTTTATCTTGCACAGCATCAAAATCCCATATAACTATGACGTCATCTATGTTCCTGCGAAGGGTTCCACTACGCATGCGGTCTTTCGAACCTATAATATGATTTTGTGCTAAAACATCTCTTGTGAAATCCGGCGAAGTTTCAATAACTGCAGTTGGCTGATTGTTTGACCTCATCTGGAAAAAGTCACGGTTGTAGAGCATTTGCCCAACACTCTTGCCGACAGGTGCATGAGTAAGTGAGAAGTAG
This sequence comes from uncultured Candidatus Saccharibacteria bacterium, assembly GCA_964630185.1. Taxonomy (GTDB): domain Bacteria; phylum Patescibacteriota; class Saccharimonadia; order Saccharimonadales; family Saccharimonadaceae; genus JACPYF01. The sequence goes on along the minus strand of CAZVTQ010000003.1, from coordinate 92,854 downwards.
CCATTCAACACCGCAGCATATTCTCGAAGAGCATCTATATTTACACCTAAATCTTTTGCTACTTTCTGTACTTCCCCAATTTCAATATACGATACTCTGTTTTCCATGAGTTTTAAAATAGCGGGTTTTAAATCGGCTGAATACCAAGGTTGCTTTTTTGCATATTTTATCGGGGAACCAACCATTTCAGTAGGCAAAATAAGTGTATTTACTTCTCCACCATCAAATATTAGGCTTTTTTCACTAACTGCAACAATTTGATGAAGCGCAGGCTCGGCTTCTGAATGCCTACGTGCTCTTTTGTGTGCAAAGGCCTCAGCATCTTCCTTATGTAGAGTCCCGTAAAGCATACTTTCGTACACATTTCTTGACTCTTTATATTTGTGAAATGGCTCAATTTTCCAGTCTTCGCCAAATGACGCACGTCCGTGCCACACCTGAAGGTCATTAAACCTCAACAAGTCACCTTTTTCTATAAGGTGCTCTACAGCTTCTTGTTTGGGTGAAGCTTTGTGGTGAAATTCTGGTGTTTGTTTTACTTCTGTTGAAGGCATTTTTTTATTTAGTTAAGTTATGTAATATATACTACACTAAATAATCTATTTTGTCAATGATAAGTCTCTTAGATTGAGCTAGAGGATAAGGCACTGATTTCTCTAGTGAGATTATCGTACGCTTTGTCATTCAAATGCTCGAAGTCAGCGTGAGTAAAGGGTGTTTCAAATGTCCTTAAAATCTTTATGCGCTCGTCTACATACATCTGCTCATCTACCCAGTCATATTCTTCTCGAATTGCCTTAGCATATCTGTCGTACCTTTGAGGAGGTGCTGCCAATATAGACATATCAATTGAACATATCAATTGTTCGTCTTCACTTTCAGGATAATGGTACTTTGTAGATATAATCAGTCGCTGCACATCGTCAGCACCTGGCAATCCAAGGATACGCATATAGTTAACGGCATTGTCAGCGCTCACCTCTTCGTTGTCATGAGCATGAGTATTGTAAGTTTCATCGTGCATGAGCAATGTGAACCATAGTTGCAAGTAATCGTCTCTACCTTTGTATGGTTCTAGCTCCTCGAGACATTCTGCAATGTGCTCTAGATTGTGGTGCGCTCTGCCTTCTTGGCTGTATGCTTCCATAATTTGACCGAGTATGTGTTCAGCTTCGGCTTTATCTTCAACTGCAATGTGCGGCGCAACTACTTCATCCCATTGCTGCTTTATTTTCTCTCGTATTGGTGATTCGTAGGAAAGCTCTGCTTCTCCGTTTGCTATACTCCTTGCTAGTTCGCCCAGCTCAATATACTGAGCATGAGTTCCTACATATACGTTACTTTTTCCATTTAAATATCCGCCCGGTTGTGGCGTGATTATCTTACGAAAAACCTTAAGAGGAAGCTTCTCTCCCTTATCTAAAGGACCCCTAGCTGAAGGTTGGATTTCCAAGTCACTTCCGCGGCTTCCTACAATGTCACAGGTTCTTACTGGAGCATCTACAGCTTTGATAGTCAATTGATAGTCGTCTTTTATATCGTATATAGCACTTTCGAGTAAATCTGCCGCAAACTGAAAGTCACCCTCTTTGGCTGGTTCATTTGAATTTTTTGACTCAAACCATCTAACTAAGCTAGAAGCTATTATTTCAGCATTTCTATCTCGCTTTGACTCGGCACTTTGTGGCTTTGGCTCTGTATTCATAACTACTTAAAACTGTACCGCTTTTATGCTCTTATTCGCAAGCATAAGTACTATATTAATGTTAGAATAAAGCCATGACAAGACGACTAGCAGTACGAGGAATTATCAACAATGGCGACAAATTATTTTGCGTCAAACAACGCCGATCCGACGGTACTATAAACGATTTTTGGTCAACACCAGGTGGCGGGTTAGAAGAAAACGAAGGACTCCGCGACGGTTTGCGCCGCGAAATTATCGAAGAAACCGGGGTTGTACCTGATATAGGTAACCTATTATTCATACAGCAGTTCGAAGACGACCATATTGAACAGTTCGAGTTTTTCTTTCATATCAAAAATGCTGCTGACTTTGAAACTATAGACCTATCAACTACTTCGCACGGAATACTAGAAATAGGACGCACTGAATTTATCGATCCAAAAACCGAAACTATTCTACCTGCCTTTTTGGGTGAAGTAGAACTGCCTAAAGACCTAGATGCGGTGCTTGCTCCTCAAGTTTTTAGCTATCTATAGACTTTAAATATCTTTTACAGGCCCGCTAAAACGAAACTGTTCTGGACTATAAGTTCCATCTGCTTCTTGTCGAAATTGTACGGTATGATATGCCTCAAAATAATCACCAGTCGTGTCTTTGTACACCAAGAACGCATCGTTGTAGTTGCTATTGTTTGGCCGGTTGGCGTCGTATATTTTGAATTCTCTGCTCTCACCTGCACTAAGCTGAGTATCAAGCTCGGTACTCGTACCAAGCAAGCGAATTTTATCTAGCTCCACCATTGTGTCCGATGAGTTGCGTATATTTGCCGTTACCCGTACGCCTGTACCTGTAGTGTTGTAGCATGCACTTCTCTCGATAAAAACTGTTGGTATAGATTTTGCACTAGTGTCCGATGTTGGGTCGGGATTATTCAAAATAGTAGGATTGTCTGTAGGCACTTCAAAAACAGGTTTACCTTGTACAAAACGACTTAGTCCTCCAAAAAATCCCATAGTACTTCTATTTTACCACCATACGCTTCAAATCCTCATGCGAGAGTAGCTTGTGTACCTAGCAGGTAATGGTTTGTTGAGTCTTTTCTGGAGTACCATACTGATTGCCTACGATACCTGTATAAAAAGGAAGTGGTTTGCTTTTTATGTGTGCAGGTTGATAAATACTTGTCGTCACATTTGTCAGTGTAAAGCGTACTTCCAGCTCTGGATTCGTCTTGCATGAATCTTCCATTTTAAATGTGCTAGTGTATGCTGTTCCATATTCGGGCATACTAGCAAAATATTTAATGATGCCCGGTGGTGTATTAACTTCTTCAAATAGATCCTTTTTGTTTTTTCGTTCCTCTAGGCCAACTACAATTCTGGACTGAGTATAGCCACAGTCATCGTTCGAGAATATTTGCATGCCCACCTCATCATCATCGATCCGGGCTGACAAGAATGATCCATTACCACGCGATACAGGATAGAGATATACGCCGTCGACACAGGCTTTGAACAGTGATTTACTTTGCTTATCAAACTGCGGCTCTGGCGGCAAGGTAGGTTCTTTTTCCACGAACTCATCGTTTATAGCTTTTTCCGCTTCGGACGCATTATTATATTTTTTGTACCGTGGAACAGATTTAAAACCTGTATCGTCCGGCAGTTTTGTATATTTTGCTCCACTCTCTCGTGATACCTGCTGTTTTGCCTCGCCAGATACAGGTAGCAATAATGACAAGCCAGCAATAACACCCAAAGTCTTTGCAAGTTTAGGTTTTAAATTAATACTAGAGGCTTCTTTAACCTCTGTATTTTTAGACCGCCACCCCAAATTTTTCTTCATTCACACTTTACTGTACTATAAACAAAAAATGTTGCAATAGGAAAATTTTTACTCCTTAAGAATAGCCATACCAATTGAACAAATACGCTCTGGCTTGTGAGTAATCTTCGAATATATGTAGCGGGCTTTCCCTCTCAAGCTCTTCGGCAGTGTGCGAAGTTGTAACCGCCATTACCTCACTACCCGCCCCGTGTCCAGACTGTATGCCACTCATAGAATCTTCTATGACAAGTGACCTATGTGCACTTGCTCCCATCGCACGCATTGCTCGTTGGTAAGGTTCGGGGTGTGGTTTGCCGTTCTTTATATCACTCCCGGTCACAACGGTGTCGAATAAACTATTTATACCTAATTTTTCTACAATAAACTGTTGTGTACGCCGATTGCTAGACGTGACCAAGGCCATATTTTCAAAAAACTCTCGCGACCAATGTAAAAAATCTACCGAACCCTCGATCTGCTTCAGCTTAGTTTCGGCAAGCTGTAAAAATACATCTGTTTTATACTCCATGAGCTTTTCAATGTCGTGAACTTTTGGATCACCATATGTATCTATCAAGTGTCGAAAAATATCTAATGCAGTCCTACCCTTGTAACCTCCCCACTGCTCAATGTCTATATCAAAACTATGATCTATACAGGTCTGCTGTTCCGCTTTCACGTGCAGCACTTCACTGTCGACAATAACCCCGTCCATATCAAAGAGCGCTGTTTCAAATCTTCTCTCACTTGGCATGGCTATTTTTTACTGCCTTTTTGCCACCAACTCTTAATTTTTGATAGTGCCAAAGTGGAGAGTACAAAACCTACCACTGGGACAACTGCATTAATAAAAGGCTCTTCCTTATGAATAGCAATCAAATACGAAACTATAACAATGTAAGTAAGTAGTGCTATTGCAATGCGACGCGTCCAGCTAACTTCCCATCTTTTATCTAGCTCAACTCTTTTGTTGCGAGCTTCTATTACTTCTATACGTTTTTCCAAATCGCTCATAATCTTTTCCTTATTATACTCTTAGTAGATTCTTTAGTAACTTGAACTCTCTGTATGGCTGATTCCACGATGTAGAACCCATATGGCCCTGCCCTTCGGCCAGTATGAATTTCGCACCAAGCTTTTCTGCAACTGGCTGTGCTTGCTTATCATCACAACCCCACGGGTCATTGTCGGAATTGATGATTATGATTTCACCTGCAACTTTCTTTATACTTTCCCAATTATATTCAACTTCTTGTAGCATTAGCTCTGAAAAACCTTGGTCGTCTATCGATTGGTAATACCCACTGACAAGTACTGTTTGTTTTATTGATGTTTGTAAAGTTTCAAAAAGTGACAAAACTAACGGACAAGCCGATGAATGTGCAACCACTATAGATTCTGAGTTAAGTTCTGGCATATGTTCGTTTAGAAAATCGAGTGAGTCCTGTAATGTCGGCCTTTCAGTGTGCGGCATAAGTGGCCACCAAACTTTGTAGCCATTTTCTTCCAGATACTTCTTAGTATCTTCAAACCAAAAATAGTCTTTATCACTTCCACCTGTTCCGTGTAATAAAACTGCTTGGTTCATGACTCAATCATAGCATTTTCCTGCTATTTTGTTTGTTCTACTTTGACAACTTTTATAGGGTTTGTCAGGCCACGAATGATCTCGATACGCGTTTTTGGCACATCATAGTAGTCCGACAAAAGCTCTATAACTTTTCTATTCGCCTTGCCATCAATCGCAGGCTCACGAACGTGCACCAAGAGCTCCCCGTCCAAACTGGGCTGTACAAAGTTGCCTTTTTTGCTGCTAGATTTTACGCGAACTGTTACTTTCATATCAAAATCATATCATTTCCGCGCATCGCCCAGACCATCAACGATAAGCCAGATAATACATCGTAATAACAATAATAATCCCAGACGTCAGACCTACTAAACGCGCGATCAGACTGCCATGCCTCCTGAATATAGACTGCTTTTTAACAAGCATTAGATCGTTTTTATTCTCTAGGTTAGAAAGCGCATCTGAGCCAGAATAATATTTGATGTTATCTAGTAGCCCATGCCCTATAACATCAATTAAATCTAAAATTACCGAAAAGATTGAGTTGTTAGTAAAGTCAAAACTGGTGAGTTTGTATATAAATAACTGATTATTGACTACTTCAAAGCTATAGTCTTTTGCATATTGCATCAACAACTGCATCAACTCTGGTGTTAAAAAGTAAAGAACATCGGCCTCATGATCTTTTGGAACATATAAGTCAAAATATTTGTTAAAGTCACCTTCAAGCTGAATTTTTTGTGAATTTCCCAACTCGCCTTTAAACGAAATGCGCTGTACACGTGCATCAACAATACGACTGTCTATTAGTACGTTTGGCAATGTACGCCCCAGCTGGATAACAATCACTCCACTGGCGAGATACTGGTTTGATTCACCATCTTCTGTATATTTGCGATTTATATTAAAAAATTCAAATGTTTTACCCTTCCACACGCCTTTTATTAGCCCATAAATTGGCTGCAGCCTACCTATACCAAATAAGATGCCACTATAAGTAGGCTTGTCTATTGTTTCTACAAATTCAAATCCCTCACTCTGTGCAAATGTACTCATATTTTTCAGAGCTTTTTTTCTTGCGATTAACCCGTTTCGCACTAATACTGCGCAGACCAGTAAAAAGAAAATCATTATGGCAAAAGGAAACAATGAAGAAATATTCATGATTTAATAACCTCCTTCACTTTTTGTGTTAACTCTTCTCTGGCCTCTGTAAAATCATGATCCGCTTCGATATCTATGGTATTTACATTTTCTAGGTAGTCAAAGTTTGTTTCACCCAAAATATTGTCTTTTGTTGCGCGGACTATACTGAGCTTGTGGTTTTGGGCTACTTTTTTGTACAAGCTAGGTACATCGATAGACTTTATACTCTCGACATATTTTTTCGGTATATATGTTGTGCTACCGTCGCTACGTGGTATTGATGAAAGGCCTTCTAGGTTCATCACACTACCTTCGCGTTTGCCAAACTTTTGCATAAATCTTTCGATAGATATTAGCGGAGGTGGCGCCAAGAAAATTACTTGATCGATTCTGTCGAGATTTGCTAAGCCTGCGACTATGCAACCTTGTGAATGACAGATTAAAGTTGCGCCCTCTTGCGCTTGGTCTATGTGAGATTGTAGTATTTCTACCTGACCGTCTAGCGGAGTAACTGTCGTATTTCCTTCACTATCAAAAGTATTGAAATCAAAAGTTATGCAATTTGCATCAGGCAAAGCGGCTGCAATGTCAGTAAAAATCCCCCGCCCATCAGCGCGAACGCCAAAGCCATGGGCAAATACAATATTATTCATACCTTTAGTTTCTTTATCTTAGGACCAAGTCTGAATTGGATAAGTATAAATAATAGAAAGCATACTGCAAAAATGTAGATTGGAAATGCGATATGCTGAAAGTCCCATATTGTAACAGTTAGCAAAGTAATCACTGCACTAATAGCAGCATTCAAGAAAACCAAAGAGCTTTCCGTCTCAGGTTCGTTAAAAGATTTTACCAGTGTAGGCAGCACAGCCAAACCATCCGCAACAATACTAAAGAATATGGCCACGTTACCGGTTTGAGTCAACAACCATGCAATAATTCCTAAAATAGATAGAACACCGCAAATCATATCAAATTTTGTAATTTTCCAAACGGACTTTTTATTTACAAATGACACAATAAAAATCATCAATGGACCAAAGCCGACCATAAATGTCATTAATGAACCCTGAAAGCTAACACCCTGGTTTATCATTGCTGTAAAAGCAATCATCGGAGCTAAAGCCCACAAAAACCAAGTTACACGGTTTGGTTTTGTCTTACCTTTTAGAGTGTTCCAAACATAATTTAAACTGCCAATCAGACTGAGTAATGCACCTAGAAAAACAAAATTCTCGTTAATCATCTAAATGATTTCTTTTATCGCCACTCTCTTTTGCTCTGTCGTATCGCGATCGCGAATAGTTACTGTGTCGTCTTCTAAAGTATCAAAATCAATTACTACACAGTACGGTGTGCCAATTTCGTCTTGGCGGCGGTAGCGTTTGCCGATGTTTCCGTTGTCGTCCCACATGACATTTCCGTGCTTTTTCTTCAAAGCGTCGTAGACTTCGCGAGCTTTAGCAACCAACTCTGGCTTGTTTTTTAACAGTGGTGAAACTGCATATTTCACAGGAGCTAAGTTTTCTGGCAGCGCCAAATAAATTCTTTTTTCACCGTTTTGTTCATCTTCTCTATAGGCGCTAGTTAAAACCGCCATGACCATACGCTCAACTCCAAAGCTAGGCTCGATAACATGTGGAATGAACTTGTCGTTGGTACCTTTGATGGTGTATTCCATGTTTTTTCCAGCATTGTCGTGAATATTCTTTAGGTCAAAGTCGGTACGGTATGCGAGGCCAAGTAGCTCCTCGCGACCTATAGGGAAATCAAACTCGAAATCAACTGTTCGCTTGCTGTAATGCGCACGGTCATCTTCTGGAACTTCTAGCTCATGGATAGACTCTGCCGGCAAGCCGAGTTCTTGAGTCAAAAACATTCGTATACCTTTTATCCAGCCTTCGAACATCTTTTCCCACTGATCAGGGTGAATAAAATATTCTATTTCCATTTGTTCAAACTCACGTGAACGGAATATAAAATCACGCGGCGAGATTTCGTTTCGAAATGCTTTACCCATTTGCGCGATACCAAACGGCAGATCAGGGTAAAAACTGTCGAGTACATTTTTGTAGTTAGTGAAGATACCTTGCGCAGTTTCAGGGCGAAGATACACCATGTCAGATGTATTGTAAGAAACATATGAACCCAGCTTATCGTCACTTCGACTTCTAATTGTTGTAGTGGTTGCACTGGTCTCTTCTATCGAGCCACCTTGCACGACCTTTGAGTTTGGCCCTATGAACGTTTCGAACATCATATTAAATTGCCGCGGCTCACTAAACGTATCTGTTTTGCCGCAGTTTGGACATTTATCTCCCTCAAGATGATCGGCACGGAAACGACCTTTACAGTTGCTACACTCAACTAACGGGTCAGTAAATGTATCTACATGACCACTCGCCTTCCACACGTTCGGGTTCATCAGTATCGCAGCATCGACACCGTACATTTCGTCACGACTGTCGACAAAAGTCTTCCACCACAAGTTCATGATGTTTCGCTTTAGTGTCACACCAAGTGGACCGTAGTCCCATGTACCTGAAAGACCACCATAGACTTCACTACCTTGGTATATAAAACCACGGCGTTTCGCCAATGATACGATATCTTCTAATTTTACTTCACTCATTGCCCACAATTATACCAGATTACTCTGATACAGCGTGCGCTAGACTTACGATTTCGTCCATAATATCGTCGACACCTGAAATATTGGCTACTAACTGAGGTGTTTTGAGCTTCAATATTTTGAGTAGTTTCAGGTGATCGGCTGTGAAGTTGCCGTTTGGATGTACCGCAAACGACATTTCGGCTATATCGAACTGGTATTTCTCGCCCTCGACTAGCGGTTTGTTGTTGTGGTCTCGTGACAAGTTGAGCCCATGACCTGATATTTCTGCCGCTTGCAGATAAAACCATGCTTTTACTACCCGAAGGTCAATGCGTAGGTCGTTCAAGCCCTGCAAGCCTATGAGCGCAACATCATATAGTAGCGGCTCATGTGTATGTTCGCTCAAGCGACCGATTTTTTTGAGAATTTCGTAGCCAAACTGCAGTCGTTCGTAATCTTTAACGATGTCACCCATGACTTCACTGAGCCGAGCCGATGTCAGCACACCCATTTCGCTTTTGCCCTGATGTATAGTTACCTCACTGACACAAAAAAGCTCTATCGCACCTGCTAGTTTGCTTTTTTCTTTGCGCACGCCTTTCGCTATAGCGCTCACCTTGTGACCGTCAGCTGTAAGTAGTTGTAGTATACGGTCGGACTCGCCGTAATTCGTGCGGCGCAGTACTATGGCTTTTGTTTTATTGAACTGCATGTTTCAACGCCTTCACAATATCTTGCGGACTGGTCTTTGCTTTGTCGAGAACCTGTCGCACACCGTAATGTCGAAGAGATTCTATGTCTAAATCATCGGTATTTACTGAGGTACAAAGTACTATTGGAACGTCTGCTAGGTCGGTATGAGATTGCAACTCGTTGAGCAATGTCGGAGCGCTACTTGAAGGCAACATGACATCGAGTAGCACGGCGTCTGGCTCAAAATCGTCTATCATATCTATGCCCTCTGCACCGTCGGGAGCAACAGCTGTTTTCCAGCCCTCTTTTTTGAGAACCTTCACGACTGTGTCGCTAAACCATTGATCGTCTTCTATGAGTAAAATTTTCATACTAGTGACATTTGAAGAGATTGAGGCAAATTAATATAAAAAGTTTGCCCACCAGCTCGATGCTTAGTCATACCAAGCTCACCACCCATTGCACCAGCAAATTGACCGGCAATATACAGCCCTAGTCCGCTGCTATTTGGTCGCTGAGTCATAGGTTGCGGAGATTTACCAAGTCGTGAACGGAGCTTGCGTACCTCTGACTTGAGAAGAGATGGACCGTGATCGGTGATGCTTATTTTTGCGTTGTCGGCACTGCGATTAATTGTAATTTCAATTGGTTTTTCGGCGTTGCCGTAATTTAGCGCGTTGTCGCATAGTCCAAATATAACGCTACTCATAAGATCGCGGTTACCAACAGCAAGTACCGACTGCTTGGGAGTTTTTACGGTAATGTCTTGGCCAAGTTCATGGCAAAGTGGCGCAAGCTCTTCAGCAATTTCGTCGCACAAACGTCCAAGATTGACTGGTTCACTCTCCAGTTCGTCGGCACGATAACTTCGGGTCAAAGCTTCGGTAAGACGCAGCGAGCGCTCAGCCGTAAGGCGTATGCGTTCGAAGGCAGTTTTACGCTCTTCTTCGCTGTAATATTCGCTGGCAAGAGCAATTTGACGCATAAGCGCTAAGGGCGCTTTGAGTTCGTGTGACAAGGCAACCAAAGTTGGCAGCTGTCCGATTTCACCTCCATTATCTTGCGTCATAGCTACTTATTAGTGTAGCACGAAGTTTATAGCTGGAAAGTAAGAGTTTTGAGAATTTTACTGTCGAAGTCTGGCTTAAAAGTGTCTGAGTCGGTTTTGAGAACCAGTGTTTTATCGCGTATTTTAAATACCGCTGCAGAACCATTCACCTCTTTCGTGAATCGTCCGTCAAAGCGAGTGCCGTCATAACCGTTTGCTGTTAATACTGAGCTTTTGAGAGCACCTTGCTTCACCTGACCTTGATACTGCTGTAAAACTTGGTCGTAAGACTGGTTCAATACTGAAACTTGTAGAGCAAATTTGTTTGAACCTGTGGTTGTAGGTGGCACTTCGTCTGGGTGGAAATATGCTTGGTAGCCGCTACCGCTTTGAGAGCCGTCGTTTGCTACGTAAACACTCCAGTTTTTTGGATACTTAAAGTTCACTCGCCCGAGATCTGTTGGACCTACGAATTCTTTTTCGGGCGTCTTCTCTTTCTCTTCAAAATCTTTTGCATCAATTGCTTTTTGACTGATGACTGCGGCTTTGCGAGCGTTTTCGAGCTTTTGATCTACGTTATTTTTTTGGTCATTGTAGTTTACCAACGCCCAGATCATTACTGAGCCAAATACTAGTGCCAACAAGCCAAAAATAATACTTGTTACTACGGCGCCTGTAATATAGCCGCCCTCTTTTTTAGAATAAATGTTCGTCATAATACTACCAATAGTATGCTAAAGCCCTTATGTTTGTAAAGGGATAGATAATCTACATAATTCTGAAGCGAAGACTATCCTTACCGGATAGCGAGCGAACATGGTTCGTGAGTGAGCTAGTCTGAGTAAAGAATTATGTAGATTTTGGTGTAAACACATACAAAAACATCGGACCTTCTGTTTTTTGTATTTTGCGGCCTTCTATTTTGAAGCCGTATGTAATGAAGCTTATTTGTTTGCCGTTTTTGTCGACATGAGCTTGCAATTTTCGCTCGAGCTTTTTCATATATCTGCCATTCAAGAACGTATACGCAACGGTTGTATCTGCTGGAAGCTCTTTAACCCAAAAATTGCCGAAGTGAATCGTAATGTTTTTTTGCTTGCGACTCAATATTTTCGAAATCGCCCATTGCCACGGGCCGAGCTCATAACCTACGGCTTGGCTGCATTTTAGAGCAGCTGCACGCAAAACAACTCCGTCACCTGAACCAATATCTACAAACACATCACTTTTTTTGAGTGGATGTATATTCATAATATCTATAACTTGCTTTTTGAGTGTTGGCACATAAGGCGCACCAAAGAAAGTTACAAATGCTACAGATATAATGAGAAGACCAAGTATCCAAAAAACAATATCAAACATCAAATTTCTTTTTGATAACTTCTATTTTGTTTTTGGCTGATTGCAATTCATCGCCTATTTCAGCTGCTAACTTTTCGGCATCGTCAAACTTTTTTATAGCTTGATCAATTTCAATATCGTCTTGTTCAAACCAAGCAACAAGCTCATCGAGCTCTACTAATTTTTCCTTGATTGTGTTACTTTTTGTCATTTGTGATTACTCCTGCCTTTATTATATTTTCGCTGGTTTCGATATTCAATACATCACCTTCTTTTGCGCTTGCTACTGGCTGTTTGTTTTGCATTTTCACAAGGCTGTAGCCACGTTTAAGCACATTTTTGGGGTTTAACTGGGACAAACTACGCATGAGTGTTGAATGTTGATTGGTCAGAGTGTCGAACTGTCTTTCAATCAAACTAGCCATAGACTGCATATCACTATCAATTTTTTGCTGTTTTTGGTCGTAGGTTCGCTCCATATCCATAACGACTCGTCGCAACTTCGCTTGCAAACTAAGAAGCACTTCTTTTTTGTCGGGTACTAGCATTTGAGCCGCGTTACTCGGCGTACTGGCTGCTTTGTCCGCCGCCATGTCTGCCAAGCTTATGTCGACTTCATGGCCAATACCAGTAAGTATTGGTAAACGCGAGCTTGCGATAGCTCGCACCAAAGGCTCGTCGTTGAAACTACTGAGATCTTCTAGACTACCGCCGCCCCTTACGATGACAATCACTTCTAGCGGGTCTGGACTTTCGTTGAAGTGCTGCAAAGCTCGAATAATTTGCTCTGATGCTTTTTCGCCCTGTACTTGCGTGTGAGCTACATCTACTTCCATACCACCCCACCGTTCGTCGAGAATTTTTATGAAGTCTGCGTAACCAGCGGCTTGTGTTGAGCTAATAACTCCGATGCGTGCGGGCATTTCTGGTAGCGCTCGTTTGCGCTCCGGGCTGAATAGTCCCTCTTTGTCTAGCTTTGCCTTTAAAAGCTCAAAGCTGCGCTTTAAACTACCTTCACCTAGTGGCTGTATAGCGCGAACTGTGAGGCTAAACTTACCCCATTGAGTCAGTTTTGGCTGAGCAGTGACTATTACCTTCATACCATCTTCAACAGCTATACGAAGCTGAAATTTCATCATGAAACAACCGACACTGGCGTTTTCGTCTTTGATATCAAAAAATACAAACTTGTCTTGGTTGATTTTGAAGCTCGAAATCTCACCTACTATCTCAACACTCGGATACGCATATTCGAGTGTTTGGTTGGTCAGCGCAATAAAATCGCTAGGACTTAGTTGGATTTTTTCCATATTTTAGAATCGTTAATTGATAGAAGAAGTAGCCAGAAAAAATTGTGCCCAGCAATAAAATAACTCTTGTTAGCAACACACCAGCAATCGCAATACCCGGAGGCACACCAGCACTACCCATAAAGGCAATCATCAGCGCCTCGTATGCACCAGCACCACCTGGAGTAATAACTATAAAGCCCGCAAGAGATGCAATACCGTAAGACACAAGTATGATTGCTGGGTTTATATGGTAGCCAAACGACAAAAATCCAACGACAAAAAGTCCTACATCGGCAGCGTTGAATACAATTCCCCACAAATATGGCTTCAACAAAAGTCTTTTATCTGCCCGAAGCTCCTTAAAATCATTATGAAAATCAGTAAAAAAGAGTTCGACTCGTTTGAGCTCCAGTGCTCTTTTTGTTTTTCCAAAGGTGACTACCCTTACGAATCTATTAACATGACGTGTTAACCAGCGCGCAAAACCCGTAAGTCGATCTGAACTACTGATAATATAAACTCCAAAAATCATACCAAAAATAATCGCGCTAGCAAGTACAGCACTGACCAGTATGATAAATCTATTTACACCGCTATCTAGGGTAATCAGGATGACAGATATAATAAGCAATGTAAGATATGATAAAAATCCTGTTACGTAGCGAACCGCCTGTGACATAGTCGCCCTACCAGGAGAAACGCCAAATTTACCGAGACGCCAGCCCATGTATGAAATACCCGAAACACCACCACTAGGCAATATGTGGTTCACAAAGTTGAGCTCCAAAGCCATACGAGTCAACGTGATGCGAGGTGTGTGTTTGAGAGCGTGTTTTGAGCGTAAATACTCGAACATCATTTCTCCGGCAGCAAAATAAACAATGAATTGAAGTGGTATTAGAAGTGCCAATATCCATAAGTTAACATGGCTGATGAGCTTTATTGCATGTGCTATTTCCTGACGCGCGGTAAATATAACAAGCAGAAGCAAAAATAGTGTAATGAGACTTAGAATCCCCCGTCGTGACATGTACCCTATTATAGCGTTCGATGACTAGAATCACCAAACTTCTTTGATGGCTATCATTTCCTGATAGTACAGCCACATTGGCTTCGCGGCTGTACGAGCCTGAAAAGAAGTTTGGTGATTCGTACAAGGATATATAGAATAAAGAAGATGATATATATTTTGGGACGACAACCGGCAATAGGCCTTGCTGAAATTGAAAGTCTGTATGGCTCGCAGAATATTCAGCCTGCTGGCTATTTTGCTGTTGATGTAACAAGTGAAAATGAAATTGATTTTAATAGAATCGGCGGAGCTTTAAAAGTTGCCAAGAAGCTGACTGCTCTTGAAACTACAGATTGGTCTGATATACAAAAACACCTTAAAACGGCAGCCACAGAGCACGCTCGACGCTTGCCTGAGGGTAAATTAAAACTTGGCATAAGCACCTATGGGCTAAAAGTAAGCCCTTCCAAAATCACAGCTCTCGGACTTGAACTTAAAAAAAGTATTCGCTCCAGCGGGCGTTCTGTGCGATTGGTGCCAAATACTGAAACAAGTCTGAACAGTGCTCAGGTTTTACATAACAAGCTTGTCAGTGAACTGGGGTGGGAACTGCTCATCATAAAAAGCGGTACGAGCACAATTATTGCTCAAACCACTGCAGTGCAAGATATCGATGCCTACACCCTACGTGACCGTGGGCGACCAAAACGCGATGCTAGAGTTGGAATGTTGCCGCCAAAATTGGCTCAAACTATTATTAATATTGCTGCAGGTTCACGTATTCCTGCTGAAAACTCTACTTTAGAGTCGAATACCTCTGAAAAAGGCATCCTTGAACCCTCCTACAGAGTACTTGATCCTTTTTGTGGAACAGGGGTTGTATTACAGGAGGCTACTTTAATGGGCTATCGAGTGTACGGAACTGATATCGACGAACGTATGATCCGATACAGTCGTGATAACCTCAACTGGCTCACGGAAACTCATAAAATAAGATTTGACTGGTACCTACACGTTGGTGACGCAACAGATACAAAATGGCAGCAACCTATCGATATTGTAGCTTGCGAAGGTTATTTGGGTCGTCCTTTTACTTCTGCTCCATCGAGCGAAATAATACAAAAAACTATCAATGATTGCGATACAATTTTGAGAAAATTCTTAAAAAATCTCGCAAATCAGACAAAAAAAGATGATCGTATGTGTATAGCAATCCCCGCTTGGTTTGTCGGAAATAAAATACATCACCTCAAAACCCTTGACCAGCTGACTGATCTGGGGTACAATCGTATAAGTTTTGTTCACTCTAACGACAAAGATCTTATCTACCATAGAGATGGTCAAGTTGTTGGACGCGAACTATTAGTAATAAGCAGGAAATAGCACAATGTCACACGTCAAAGCAGGCGGAACTTCCAAAAATAATCGCAAATCACCCGGTCAACGACTTGGGGTGAAGCGCTTTGGTGGCCAAAAAGTGAACACTGGCGAAGTTATTGTACGTCAAGTTGGTGCAACCAAAATCGCTGGTCCTGGTACTTACATCTCAAAGAACTTCACTATCCACGCTCAAAAAGCTGGTACAGTTGTGTTCAAACAGGTTAAAAAACGCCTATTTACAGGTAAGACTACTCGTCGTACCCAAGTTACTGTTGAATAAATAAAATATAAGACTTTTCTTAGACTATCCTTTCCGGATAGCGAACGAACATAGCTCGTGAGTAAGCGAGTCTAAGAAAAGTCTTATATTTTTTAATTCTAGATTTATTGAGCTGTTGGTTCGGCTGCTGGAGGTGTTTCTATACCGAGGTGGTGTTTTACACGAGCAACTACGTCGCCTATAACAACTTGTGATTTTACAAGATATTCGTCGGCACCGAGGCTTTCGGCGCGTTCTTTGTCTTTTTCTTGTGAGAGAGCTGTCAGCATTATAACGCGAATGTTAGCTGTGTCAGGGGTATTTCGTAAAATATCTAGTACATCAAAGCCACTAATTTTTGGCATCATAGCATCTAGCAAAATAAGGTCTGGCTTCACTTTAACTGCACTTGAAAGTGCATCTTCGCCATTGTTTACTTCTATAACTTCGAAACCTTCGAGTTCAAGTCGCCCTCTATATACAGCAGCAAGATTAGTATCATCCTCAACTAAAAGTATTTTTTTCTTTACTGGTTCCATAAGAACTATAGTAGCATAACTATTTTACGATATCTAGTGCTCTCAATAGCTGTGTATCACTGTCTTTTGTATCGTTTTTACCTGCTGCAACCACGACGTCAGGTTCAATTCCGTGCTTGCCAATATTCTTACCATTTGGTGTGTACCACTTTGCTATTGTTACCTTTAACATAGCACCATTTCGTAGTTCAATCATATTCTGCACCGAACCTTTACCAAAGCTCTTTTTACCGACAATTGTTGCTACTTTGTGATCTTGCAAGGCTCCAGCAAGTATCTCACTTGCGCTAGCGCTGCCTTCGTCGATAATAACGACCGTTTTCTTGCCTTTCAGCGTATTGTCGCCTGTTGCGGTATGTGTTTGCTTGATCTCACCACCAACGCGCTCGGTTACAACTATCTGGCCTTTATCGAGCCACAAGCTAGCAATTTCTTGCGCTGCATCCAAGTAGCCTCCGCCGTTTCCACGAAGGTCTATTACTACAGCTTTTTTATCTTTGAACTTTTCGGCCGCTTCGCGAGTCAAGCTTGCGGTGTCTTTATCGAAACGTGAAATATGAATAATTCCTATATCACCCTTTTCTTCGGTCTTAACGCTTGGGTCAGTGAAAGTGTCTCGTGTTATTGATACTTCAGAAACTTCACCCGCACGAACAATTGTTAGTTTAACTGTAGTACCTTTTTCACCTCTGATTTTTGAAACGGCTTTTTCGATTGACCAACTACTTGAGTCTTCACCGTTGACGCCTGCAATTATATCGTTTGGCTGAAGACCTGCTTTTTGAGCAGGCGTAGAATCGAGTGCAGACATAATAACTAACTTGCCGTCTTTTTTGCCAAGCTCCGCTCCTATACCACTAATTTCTCCGTTTAGGTCCTGATCGAACTCAGCCGCCTCTTTTTTGTTGAAAAATACTGTATAAGGGTCGCCTGCTGCTTCGACCATTCCGCGACTAGCTCCCTCGATAAGCTTCTTGTCGTCTAATTTGCCGTCAAAATTTTGCTTTAAAGTTTTGTATGTTTCCTGTAGAGGCTTAAGGCTATTGTCTGGAAGATCACCTATATGCTCCACTCGAGTTCCAGCTACAAAACCAGATAGTACAGCAGCAACAATACACACAGCTAGTGTAAAATACGATACATTTCGACGCTTAGCACTGGCTTTTTTGTCAGTTTTTTCGGCCATTAACTCCCCTACTTTTAGTTACTATCTATAATAACATGAACGTTATAGGTATTATCCACCAAAGTAGATGTATGTGTCGAAAGCGCTGGCAGAAACCGTCATTTCAGAGTATTCGCCACGAACGCCCCAGTTGTACTGACTAACATGTACTGTATTGCCACTAACTGACTCTACGAAAGCAACGTGACCGTAATAGCCGCCACTCATAACTGCAACTGCACCTACTCGTGGAGAGTTGCCTGTTGAAATACCAGAACGGCGAGCATTTCCTGGCCATTGATTTGCATTTCCGCTACCGCCCCAATACGGCATATTTCCGTAGCGTTGGTGCACTTTCCATGCAGCATAGCTAACGCATTCACGGTTATACATTCCCCATGGGTCAACAACACTATCTTGACCAGCACTAGCCAAGTAGCTAGGATAGCCACCTCTGCCTGGATCACCAGCGGTAATTGTACCGCCATAACTTCGAAGTCGCGACGAGTTTGTTGCTGCTTGTTGAGCACGAAGACTACTAATCTGACTATTTTGCTGTCCGATTAAGCCCTGGAACGCAGCTTCACTTCCTTGTGTTTGTGCAAGTAAGTTAGCTTGTTCTGCTTGTTTTGCAGCTAATGCAGCTTTTTGTGCTTGTTGATCGTCAAGAACTTTCTTGGCATCATCTCGCTTTTGCTCGAGTTGTTTTTTAAGCTTCTTGATTTGGCTAATTGCTGTTTCTACACGGTCGCGAATACTGCTACGGTATTCTTGTTGGTCGAGGTAGTCACCGATATTCTTACTACTGGCAAGCATTTCAATTGGTGAAACTTTGTTGTTCACGTAAAGATCGCCGATTGTTTCTTCAAGGACTGCTTGGTTACGAGTAATTTTGTCTTCTGTTTCTTTGATTTGTGCAACAAGTTGATCATACTTCGCCTGGCTCAGGTTTATTTGTGCTTGAATAGTATTTTGTTGAGCTTGTAGCTCGTTTACTGTGTTCTGCAAAGAATCAGCTTGAGCTGAAAGTTTTGCTGCTTCACTTTGATAGCCATTAATCTGACGCTGGATAGCGTTGATCTGGTCATCAAATCTATCTGCATACACCGGTGTTGTTGATGAAAATGTCATAACAACAGCACTTGCGACGATAAAAGATGACGTCGCAAACTTCTTTATAACCGGTGTGGTGGACCGTAGATTCATATCTGTCTCCAATCTAGCACATATTAGCATAAGCGTCAACACTTATGCACCTCAGATGTGCGTTTAGTTAATTTTCAAATGCCGACTTACTGCGAAAAACGATGAGACAACTCCTATAAGAGCGCCTATAAAAATCAATCCAATAATAATGAACGGTGAATATGTCAGAACGAAGTTGAATGTGCCGTCTATCGCTATACCGTATGACTGAAGTTTTGGCTGCAACGACAGTAGACCGAAAATACCAATGATAAACGCTAAGATGGCTGCAAAAAATCCATACATAATAGACTCAACAATGAACGGCCCCTGTATAAAGCTCTTCTCTGCTCCAATTAGCTTCATCATTTCTATCTCTTCCTTGCGGTTAAATATAGCCATACGGATAGTGTTGAATATGATAAGTATCGAAATACTGATGAATACCGCGCTTGCAACCAATCCAGCTCTTTCCGCCACATAGACGCTACGACCTATGTTGGCGATTGATTCTTTACGCTCACCCGCAAACGATGGCTTGTGCGCAGGGTCAAGAGCATCTTGGAACGATTCATCTTTGCTCACTATCTTTTCTATTTCTGACATATTGTTAAGGTCTGTTGGTGTCACACGCAAAGTTGCAGGAAACGGACTCTGTTGCAATTCTCCCAATGTATCGAGTTGTGATTGTGACGGGTTGTTTTCTTTAATGTAATTGTCTTTCGCTTGGTCTGTACTGATGAAGCTAACTTTGTCGACTTGGTCGAGCTTCTTGAGCTTTTCAGACAGTTTATCGACAGTTTTGTCGCTGACATTCTCTTTGAGATAAATTGACACATCGACTTTTTGCTTCAACTCATCTACTGTATCAAGCAAAACTTGTCGCGAGACAAGAGTTGCAAATATAACAAGCAACGTAATCATCATGACTGCCGTTGCAGCAATGGTTAGCCAAGCATTTCGAGAGAAGTTATTAACACCATATCGGCACATTCGTATGAATGTAATATACCGTCGTCGTAGTTGTTTTTTGCGACGAAGTTCTGCTGGAGTTTTGCTAGATTTTGAGGGAGATTTCTTGGTCATTGCCTATAACTCCCGCTTACTTGGTCGCTTGTTACTTTACCGCCATCGATAGTAATGACGCGTCGCTTCAGTTTGTTTACAATTTCGGCGTTGTGAGTAGTGAGAAGTACAGTCGTACCGTAACGATTAATTTTTTCGAGTAGTTTAATGATTTCCCAGCTGTGACGCGGGTCGAGGTTTCCAGTCGGCTCGTCGGCAATCAATATTTTTGGCTGGCGTACAACTGCTCGAGCAATGGCTACGCGCTGTTGTTCACCACCACTGAGTTGTCGTGGAAATTGCTTTTCCTTACCTTCTAGACCAACTAGTTTGATGACTTTTGGAACAGTACTTTTAATCTCACGATTTGTCATACCAGCGATTTCTAGCGCAAAAGCAATGTTCTCGAATACTGTTCTTTGCGGTAAAAGTTTGAAGTCTTGGAAAACAACACCAATCTTACGGCGAAGCAATGGAATTTGGTTTGGCTTCAGGTCGTCGTAGTCGATACCGCCAACAACTATTTTGCCGCTGGTTGGTGTCTCTTCACAAGTAAGAAGTTTTAACAGAGTAGATTTACCAGCACCACTTGTTCCAACTAAAATAGCGAACTCTCGCGGTTCAATATGCAAAGTAACCCTATTGAGAGCTGGTTTGGTATCTTTCATACCGTAGTTTTTCGTTACCCTATCTAAAAGAATCATGTATATACTATTATACCTGACTTCCAGCACACATCAAATGTGCATACGCTTATTGCAAATTATCTTCTAGGTAAGCGTTTATAAAGCCATCTATACTGCCGTCTAATACTTTAGATGCGTCTTTCTCTTCGTATTTCGTACGCGTGTCTTTCACTATAGTGTATGGATGTAAAACATAGTTACGGATTTGAGATCCCCAATTGGCCGACTCGCCTGCTTGCAGATCTGAAACATTTTCAGCGTGTTGCTCTAGCTGTAATTGCGCTAGTTTTGAGCGTAAAATCTTCATGGCCGTCTCTTTGTTTTGCAGTTGTGAACGCTCATTTTGGATAGCCACTACTATATTAGTTGGAATATGTGTCACTCGAACCGCGCTATCGGTTGTGTTCACACTCTGACCACCATGGCCACCAGCTCGATATACATCAACTTTAAGATCTTTGTCATCTATTTTCACTTCATCTGGTGTGTCGATTTGCGGCAACACTTCTACAAGTGCAAAGCTGGTTTGGCGTAGATTATCACTGTTAAATGGGCTTAAACGAACAAGACGATGAACGCCGTTTTCTGAACGCAATTTGCCGTATGCGAATGGACCCTCGATTTCAATAACACTAGTCTTGACACCGGCTTCTTCTCCCGCGCTACGTTCGACTACCTTTGCAGCCATGTCAGATTTTTCAGCCCAACGAAGATACATCCTCTCCAACATTTCTGTCCAATCTTGTGCGTCTGTGCCGCCTACGCCTGCAGTTAATCGCAAAATAGCATTGTGATCATCATATTCGCCGTTAAACTGTAAGTCTTTCTTTAGTCTTGAAAACTCTTTATCTATATTTTCAATCTGTTTTTTTAAATCTTCAGCGAGGCTTTCGTCGTCTGTTTCAATAAGTTCTGAAGTGTCCTCTATTTGAATTTTGAGGCTTTCCCACGGTTCTACCTGTAGTTTAAGTTGAGCAACTTTTTTACTCAATACTTGTCCTGCACCACTGTCACTCCAGGCATCGGGTTTAGCAAGTTCGACTTCTGCTTTTTCAAGCTCCGACTTTTTTGTAGCAATAGCAAGCTGATCATAAGCATCGCCTATGGCCTGCTTGAGTTCAGTTGCTTGTTTATTTAGTAGTTGCATATGTATAAGTATAGCAAACAAACAGATACGAAAATTTGTGAATGAATTATCTGGCGGGCTGTTATGCCCACCAGATATACTACACAAACGGTACGTCGGGATCACCGAATCTGCAGAAACTAAGACGACGCTGAGAAACTCGCAGCGCATTCGCTGCAACAGTTTCGTGACGCGCAGCACGTTCTAAATGTGCTTCACGAAGTCGTCTCAGTTGACCGTCAGAGAGCAGCTCCAATTCGTCGGAGTCAAGCTCGGCGAGCGGGTCAAATGACTTTTGTTGGTCCTTGGGATCTGTATCAGATTGCAAAGACATACATCACCTTCTTTCTAGCCGATTGTGTTATGTTCAAGACTTCCAATAATCAAAGTCTCGTATCTATCTATTTTAAATGTACTATTTACTTCTTTAATCTATATTTATTATATACTATATTTATATTTTTTACAAATAAACAGATATAAAATTCATGGAATGTCCGAGATTCGATGCAAAATGCACCGAACCTCGGTTCAAACCCTACTTCTCTGACTTGTCGTTCTTTGCTTTCTTCAGAAGGCCTCTTAGCCTCCTAAGTTCGGCATTCGCTTGGTCACGAACCTCAACCTGACGCTTAATCTGAGCATTGATGAGGTCCTCAGATGTAGGAAATTTTTTAAACATCTGCTTGATAGCACTCTTCATATCCTCGTAGCTCACGCCATCTCCCAAGTCACGCACAATGCGCGCAGCGACTCCTTCTTGTTCTCTCATGAGTCCCAACAAGAGATACTCCGGAGTAATCAAATTTGCGCCATCAGACAATGTGTCTCTGAGCGCAAGTTCGAATGACTTCTTCACTCGTGGAGTAAAAGGCGCCGTAGAACTAAGAAGCTCCTCTCCTCTGCCAACAATTCGCAAAACGGCAGCTTTTACATCTGCTTCGTCCATCCCGTACTCACTCAGTACTTCGCAGGCAACTGAACCTTTTTGACTGAACAAAGCAATCAAAACATGTTCAGTACCGATGTAATTGTGCTTTAAAGCGCGAGAAATTTCTTGAGCATCCGTAACAACCTGTCTGGCCCCTTTATCGAATCTTTCGAACACTTTTCTGTCACCTCTAGAAATAGGATTTGATATTGAGAAATCCAATGGATCTCATATCTATTTACTTTAAATGTACGACTCTCGCCACCAGAAATTATTGTATATTATACATTTTATTGGTGTTTTTGACAAATAAACAGATATGAAATTCATGGAATTTCCCCGAGACCTTTTCGGGCCTCGGGGTTTCCGTTCAAACTTCCGCGGTTTCGGGAACTGTTTGAGCTATCAGTTTCGAATACAGCTCTCTAGGTGCAACGCCAAGCTTGAGCAGCGCATGCGCCGCTGTACCACCAGAGTCACGAAGCAACCCACGAAGCAGATGATTCGTGTCTACTTGTACACGCTTCGGATTTTCTTCGTCAGCGTCGCTCATCGCTTCTTTCAGTGCGTAGCCGAAGCTCTTTATGACCCTGGATGCATAACCGGGGTTCTCGACTTTCGTCGCGAACTTGACGTCGTGCTTGTAGGCCTCTCTTCGGAGGTCCGCCAGAGTCACTCCTTCGCCTCGCAGAATTTCGAAAGCTTCTCCATTTTCACGAAAAAGACCGATCAACATGTGAAGACTACTCACAGTTGAATGTTTATGCAAAATTGCTTCATCCTTGGCAAGCTCCGAAGCATTTTTTGCCGATTTTTTAAATCGACTTTGTGGTTTTACCCCTGCCATACACGCGTCTCCTTGAGGGATTGTTTGAACAGAATGATTTTTGAGATCCTAGAACCTCATATCTATCTATTTTAATGTGCAACTTTCTCACCAAAGCTTATTACATTACTATATATTATATCTGTTATTTGTCAAATAGCGATGTCTTGAGATGGGTACTTAGCTGTGTAGTCAAAGCTCGAACTCGGCACACCAAATGAAAGCTGCGCATACTCTTCTTTCGCCTGTGCCATGTGGTAGGCTTGCCGAAGTTCTTCTATCTCCCCGACGCATTCAAAAGGCTTCATGACGTCATCTATACCAAGAAGTCCCTTGAATGTTTCCTGCAGTGCTGGAGCACTAAATAAATCTTGTCCAGCAAATAAACTCTTAAGCTCCTCGGCCTCAACAAAAGGAGCAAACAGCAAAAAGGAGTTTGCACATTTCGGACAATTACCACACCAAGTGAGACTTGAGTTATCTGCACCTTGCTTGTAATTACCTACGTTGCAAGAGCTAAAGCTATGACCAAATTGTGGCCAACATTCATTGACAAACATTTCAGCAATTTGTAGTTCACTAAAGCCTCTTAGTGGCGATCCAATTATAATATCTGGCGAAATGTACCGCTCTACGTACTGAGCAAATAACTGTTCTGCAGACCATGTTTTTGACCATTGATGAGTGACTGGCAAATCATCGATCATAGCATGGGGCTCTTCGCCTTCGTGCCCTATCGAGACAAGTATTTTATTTTTACCTAGCAATATTGCTTGTATAAGTGCGAGACTTTGCACAATGTACGTCACTGGAACATGTCCATTTTTGCCTCCAGTAGTTTTCGCTTGTTTTAGTGCTTCATGGTCTATCGCACGACGAGCTTGTACGAGCGGCTTACCTAGCTCGTCAAGAACTTTTGGATGAGAATCAGAACTTGCTACATACCAAGGTGAAAAATCTTTCAAAGCATTTTGTAGCAATGTTGCGGTGAGCAGCGAGTCTTTACCGCCACTTTGCAAGGCTAGCGTACCCTTTTGTTTGTAGCTTAATACTGGTTGCGCCACAGCATTTGGAGTCGCATTAAACCAAGCTAAAGCAGCTCGATTGATATCGTTTTCAAATGCAAACTGACTCAAACCCTCTTGGTACACCGTATTAAAAAAAGACACCTGCCATTCATCAAGCTGGCTGGGCAATATCTGGACTTCTCTCGTAGGAAACGTTTTGTAATAAGAGGTTCCAATTAATATAAAGCTAAGAAACATAGCTCTTTCGAGTAATTTTTCGTCATACTGGTAATTTGGCTTTGCAAATTCTACTTCTTCTGCAAACTTTTGACCACCTTCAAAACTATAGACAAACCTTGCTCTGCTGTTATTGAAACTATAGCCTTCAAAAATAAACTTACTCATAATTCTCCCACTATCCTAGCAAATTCCTCGCCTCTTTGCGTGAAATTATTAAACATATCAAAGCTTGGGCAGCCAGGACTTAGTAAAACTATGTCACCAGACTCCGTAAGTTCTTTTGCTCTACGGATAATTTTTCCAAAGTCTTTGCTACTATCTATTTCGTACCTTTTTTCACCTGCAGATTCGCATAGCTGAGATAGTTTTTCAGCTGTTTCGCCTATAAAAATGATTTTTTTAATATTTCTTTGCTGAGTTATTGTCTCTATCAAGTTATCGAAATCTGCATTTTTTTCTGAACCACCCACAATAACAATTTCAGGAGCCTCAAAAGATTTTATAGCTGCAACTGTAGCTGCAGGTGCCGATGAAAAACTATCATCGTAATATTTTACTCCGTCTAATTCGCGTACAAACTCAGTATGATGCGGTAAACCCTTAAAATCTGTTATTACTTTGGCAATTGCAGCAATATCGTGCGTGTAGTGCCAGACGGCCGTAACAGCCGCAGTTATGTTTTCTAAGTTATGAGCTCCGAGTAAACCAACTTCGCTGACCGAGCAAATAGTTTGATCTGCAATCATAATATCATCGCCTTTAATATAGGCTCCTTCGGGAGTACTGTAGCGCTGTTTGTTACCTTCCGACATGTTGGCTATTTCTGCACTATAAGAGTTTGTTGGGTGATATATTATATTGTCGCTCGGTTTTTGATACTTCGCTATATTTGCTTTTGCCTGTACATACTCATCCATTGAGCTATGTACATTGAGATGGTCGGGTTCGATGAGTAGTACTATCGCTGTTTCAGGAGACTTTTGTATATCCCAAAGCTGAAAGCTGGAAAGTTCATACACTACGATATCGTCGTCCTGAATTTGGGTTAGCACATCAAGAGCAGGCTTGCCAATATTGCCAACAAGCCATGCTTTCTTGCCTGAAGCTTCGAGCATTTTAGCTATAAGTGTGCAAGTTGTTCCCTTACCCTTCGTACCAGTAACGCCAATTATTGGCACATGGCATGCGTCAAAAAATTCACGAGTAACAGAGGTTATTTTGCCACGAGATGATACATCTTCTGGAGTAATTGCGGGAGTTTTTAACACTATATCAGCATCAATATCATGGAAGTCTTTTGCACTGCCAACAAATTCTACACCTTCAGGTATCTCGTATTTTGGCACCTCCGCGTTGTCATATATGACAAACTCGGCACCTGTATAAATACCCGAATAATATTTGTATGCACTCTCACCCTCAACGCCATAACCCAGCAATGCAATTTTCATATACTTTATTATCTCATATTTGGGCAAGAAAAAAGCCGGTACTTATTTGTACCGGCGTACCCTCTCAATCGTCGATGCCGAGAGGCGGGCAAATGTTGGTGTCAGATCCAGATATCGAAAATGTCTATTAACAGATCGATAAACAAGATTCCGAACCAAACGACACATGCAACAGCCAGTCCGACAACTATAGCTGTCGGCATGCTGTAACCAAGGAAAATAGTTGCAACACCTGCAACCACCCCTCCAAGCGAGCCAAAAAGCCCTCTTTTCATGCAGCTCCCCCTATTTGTAGTACGTAGGCCCTGAGTCTTCTTCTACACGCCTGACCTTGTCCTTGATATTCCTCTCAAACCACAGTTGCCGTAGCCACAACGCAGCTACTGCAATCACAAACAAAACAACTATCAGAGTCATTCTTTCTCGCTTTGTTCTATCTCTTGAATGATCCTTTTATTAACCCGAATAACAGCTATAACTGTAACGGCTAAATAAATAATCACCCCGATAACTACAACAGGAGTACTACCCTTCAAGAGCATCAAGACGGACAGCACAAAACCAATAACAAGATCTACATTTGTAGCCTTGTAGGCACGGTAGATACGAGTCGCGCCGCCACCTTGACCAACTTTGTACGTCAACATTTCCGCCAATAAGCCGATGAAACCGACAATCGACAGAGCAATGACAAAAATCATTCGTGAAACCTCTTTCGTCTTGTGTTATCAGTCATCGTCAAAAATCAAGTAAGCAACAAAGCCTACAAGTATTGCTGTAAAAGCACTACAGTCCGTAAAGGCAAGTAGAGCAATGAAAACAACCAGTCCTACCATTCAGTTACCACCTCAAAGTACTCCATCTAACGCACTACGCATCAGATTGGTGGTCACATAATGACAGAAATTTTCGTATAAGTCAATTTAGAATATAGCTGAAAGCTTCTCATGAAGACGATCAAGTAGCTCTCTGTCAGTGTTTGCCACGCCGGCAAGAACCCAAGTTTGGTTGTCTACAAATTCTTGAGCGAGCTTAGCGAGGTTCTCTCTCTTTGTAGCAGCAATTTTTGCAGGAACTTCATTGTAATCATTAACAACACCGTCGAAGAAATACCGGCCTGAATAATACCCAGCTATCTGCCCTACTGTCTGAGCTCCCATTTGATAGCGACCGAGGGCGTATTGTTTAGCTGCTTCAACTTCTTCGTCTGTTAAACGGCCAGCTAACACAGCCTTGAGTTCACGTACAATAATGTCAAAAACTTCTTCAGCAGTATCTATATTCATTTCACCACCGATTTCCCATGTACTGTCGGTCTCAAATGAGCTTGTGTCAGACCATATACCATATGCGAGGCCTTTTTTACGTGCTGCACCATAAATGCGTGAGTACATTGTGCCAGTCAGCAGATGATTCAAACAGCCCATAGACGCCATTTCAGGGTCACTGAGCGGCCGAGGTAAAACGAGTGAAATACCAAACGTGAGGTTTGGAGCTTCTTTACGCGAAATAAGCGTTGGTTTAACAATTTTTGGATGTTCATCAACATGCATTTTGAAACGCTCACCACTGGGTAGATCCCAGCTTTCAAGCATACGTTTAATCTCACTTTTTCGGCCATGTAACTTACCAGCAACCACAAAACGAAGGTTCTGGGCTGTATGAGTGCGCAAATGATGCTCTTTGATATCTTTTATCGATACATTGTTGATTGTTTTTAGACGTTGAGGGTATGTCAGAACATCTTCACCAAGAAGCTGCTGGATGCGTGACCATAAAATACGATTGTAATTGCTGAGATAGCCTGTAAGTTCACTTTTTACGTTGCCTTTTTCGGCCTCAAGTTCGTCTTGCTTGAACTTTGGTGCAGTTATTGAAACTTGTTGCAAATCAAGTATTCTATCCCACTCAAAGTCGGCACAGCTAGCAATGTATTCCATAGAATAGTCGGAGGTTGATGCATTGTGATACGCACCATTTTTTGTGAACTCAGCCTCATATGCATGCTCATCTTTGAAGCGTTCGTTGGCACCAAATGCCATGTGCTCCATAATATGTGCTGTCTCGTAAATTTCTTTGTCGTGAGTGAGGCGACTGCCGGCACGGAAATTAAATTGAAAACTCATCACAGTTGCGTCAGGTACATCTATAAGCAGGCCTTTTGCGCCAGATTTTAGTTTTATTTGTTCAACCGTGTGTCTCAATGTGTTGTTTCCTGTTCCGCCCACCGGTTATTAGTATTTAACGATTTTTCTTGCGATTCTGACGCTGTTGTTTGCGTTTCTTTTTAACTTTTTTCTTCTTAACAGTGTCCTGTTTCTTAACCGAAAAGTCAATTTCTTTTTCACCTGCTGAAATTTCATTCACACCTGCTTCAATAGCACCTTCGGCTGCTCGTGTGAGTTCAGTTTCGTAATTTTCTCTAAAACCAATGTCGGACTTCGTCACATGCATGATTGCTCGAAGCACTTCAGACCGTAAGGTAGCCTGTAAACTATCGAAAAGATTCTGACTTTCTGAACGGTACTCTACAAGTGGATCTCTCTGACCGACACTACGCCAGTGAATACCTTCACGTAAGTGCTGCATATTCTCAAGGTGCTGCATCCAGAGCGTATCGAGTACTTGTAAATAAACCTCACGCTCAACTGTTCGCATAGCTTCAGAGCTGATCTCTTTTTCTTTTTTAGCGTAGAGCTTTTCAACCGCTTTGAAAGCTTTCTCGTAACGTAGCTTATCTTTCTTCTCAACACCAATTTTCATAACTTCTTTGTCTGAAATTGGGAAAATTCCAGTAAAGCGTTCGACAAAATCTGGGTTATTCTTTGCTGGTACATCTGTGAGTTCTGCGACACTAGCTTCAATCAGCTTATCGATTTCTGGCTTGATGTTCTCACCCTGTAAAATCTCACGACGAATAATATAAACGACTTTACGGTGACGGTTGATCACGTTGTCATACTGAACCACATTTTTACGGGTGTCGTAGTTATAACCTTCAACTCGTTTTTGAGCTGCTTCAAGAGTTTTCGATACTGCCTTGTTTTGAATTGGCATATCCTCATCGACACCTAAACGATCCATAAGATTTGCAACTCGCTCACCCTGGAAAATACGCATCAAATCGTCTTCGGTCGAAACGTAGAACTGAGTAATACCAGGATCACCCTGTCGTCCTCCACGACCACGCAACTGGTTATCAATACGTCGAGCTTCGTGGCGTTCACTACCGATAACTACCAAGCCACCAAGCTTCTTAACTCCTTTTCCTAGCACGATGTCAGTACCACGACCAGCAATGTTCGTAGCTAGCGTTACTGCACCTTGCTCACCTGCTTTAGCAACAATCGCAGCTTCACGCTCGTTGTTTTTAGCGTTTAGTAACTCATGTTTTATCTTGGCTTTTGTAAGCGCCTTGCTAATAAGCTCGTTCTTGGCAATTGAAGCTGAACCAATAAGCACAGGCCGTCCGGCCTTCTGGTGTTCTTGAACTTCTTTTACAATTGCTTTGATTTTGGCTGTTTCAGTTTTGAAAATAAGATCAGTTCGATCTTCACGAATAAGTGGCATATTAGCCGGTACTTGCACTACATCAAGCTCATAGATTTGCTGGAATTCTTCAGCTTCTGTAAATGCCGTACCCGTCATACCAGAGAGCTTGTCATACAAGCGGAAATAGTTTTGGAAAGAAATAGTCGCTAAAGTTTGGCTCTCCTGTTGTACTGTTACACTTTCTTTAGCTTCAATAGCTTGGTGAAGACCTTCGTTGTAGCGGCGACCTTGCATAAGGCGACCTGTAAATTCGTCGACAATGACAACTTCGCCATCACTAGCAACCACATAGTCTTTGTCACGTCGGAATAAGGTTTGAGCACGCAAGGCTTGATCCATGTGATAAACAGATCGCACTGCATCTGGACTATAGAGGTTTTTGATACCAAGCATTTTTTCTACTTTTGTTACACCGCCATCCGTAAGAGAAACGCTTTTACGTTTTTCGTCTAATATATAGTCTTCTGGAACAAGTTTTGCAGCGATCTTTGAAAATTGTATATAACTATCTGGACTTTCGGCAGACGGCGAAGAAATAATAAGTGGTGTACGGGCTTCATCGATAAGAATTGAGTCCACCTCGTCAACAATGGCAAAGTGAAGATCACGCTGACGCAACAAATCAACTTCGTTCACCATGTTGTCACGAAGATAATCAAAACCAAACTCATTGTTTGTGCCGTATGTAATGTCTGCATCGTAAGCTTCTTTACGAGTTGCAGGGCGAAGCTTTCGCATGCGAGGGTCATCGTGGGCTGTGTTATCAAAGTCTTTATCGTATAGGAATGATGCGTCATTGACGATAATACCTGTTGAAAGCCCTAAGAAACCATACAATTGACCCATCCAACCGGCATCACGCTGTGCTAAATAGTCGTTCACAGTTACAACATGAACACCCTTACCTGTTAGTGCATTTAGGTATGTTGGCAATGTCGCAACAAGAGTTTTACCCTCACCAGTTTTCATTTCTGCAACGTCACCTTCGTTAAGCACCATACCACCGATAAGTTGTACGTCGAAATGACGCATTTTAAGTACACGTGAAGATGCTTCACGGACTACTGCAAAAGCCTCTGGCAAAATATCATCAACTGTCGTTTTTTTATTTTCGAGCTTTTTCTTTAAAACATCTGTTTGCTTTTTGAGCTCACTATCTTTCATAGCAGCGTACTTCTCGCCCAACGCATTCACTTCCTCAACCCGTTTATTGAGTCTCTTTAGTATCCGCTTTTGCGGGTCACCAAACACTTTAGTTAACACTTGTCGCATCTAAACTCAAGCCTCCTCGCTAGCCATTTCTGCAATATTAGACTTAATTATACTCTGTTTCATCACGTAATAAAAGGCTTGTGATGGTTAAAATATGTTATTACGACTTCTCGCTTTCAGGCGAGAGCATAGCGCAGGAGTAATAACATATTTTAACCATCACAACAAAGGCAATAACTAGGAATTTTCTCTTCTAAAACTTCTTTTAAACTTTCCAAGTAGATTGTGCGGACCTCTGTGATCAATGTGTTTTTCACGATATTTACGTGCTTGAGCAATTATTTTTGCCTCTACGATATCTATCGATGCAAGTATATTCATAGTTGAGTCTTTAGCGACAAGCTTGTGGTCTGGAATGTGAATAATCACTTCAGCCTCATACTTATTTCCGTGATCGCGATTAACTTGTTTTATTATGACTTCAGCCTTAGCACTCTTACTAGCGTGGCGAGGTAAGTAACGATCTATACGACCGATTTTTTTCAGGGCGTATTTTTTTGTTTTGTCGTCGAGTTCAACTTTGATAGCAGTGATCTTAATGTTTTTGATCATATTGCCCCCTTTGTATT
The DNA here is from genome assembly GCA_964630185.1 of uncultured Candidatus Saccharibacteria bacterium. Taxonomy (GTDB): domain Bacteria; phylum Patescibacteriota; class Saccharimonadia; order Saccharimonadales; family Saccharimonadaceae; genus JACPYF01. The sequence goes on along the minus strand of CAZVTQ010000003.1, from coordinate 61,371 downwards.
TACACTCTTATTATAGCACTTCGCGGCTGTTCAGATACGGCTTCAAAACATCTGGAACTCGTAAAGTCCCGTCTTCATTTTGGTAATGTTCGATAACCGCAACTAGAGAACGTGCAAGGCTAACTGCTGTGCCGTTCAGTGTATGGAGCGTTTCTATAGTTCCGTCTTGTTTTCTCACACGTATATTTAAGTTACGTGCCTGAAAATCTGTACAGTTTGAACAACTGGTAAGTTCTCTGTACTTTTCATCAACACTTGACCAATACTCTATGTCGTATTTTTTGGCAGCTGGCGCACCAAGATCGCCCGAAGCAATATTGATAACATGATACGGAATATTGAGACTTTGCCAAAGCTCCTCTTCAATAGCTAGAATATCTTCGTGCATTTGCTTACTTTGCTCTGGTGTCACATAAGCATACATCTCGAGTTTGTTAAATTGATGTACGCGGAATAATCCACGAGTATGCTTACCGTATGTACCCGCTTCTTTTCGATAGCAAGGCGTGAGTGCAGCATATTTAAGTGGTAAATCTTTTTCATCAATGATCTCGCCTGCGTGATAGCCAGTCAGTGGTATTTCTGCAGTCGCTATCAAGGCAAGATCTTCGCCTTCTATAAAATACTCATCACTCTGACTACTCGTGCGTGGAGCAAAACCTGCCCCCATAGCAATATTGCCGTTGACCATGTTCGGCACACTCATATATGTAAAATCTTTTTTAGTTACGAAGTCGAGAGCGTATTGGGTTAATGCATTTTCGAGCAGCGCCAAGTCGCCTTTTAGGTAATAAAACTTCGCGCCTGCTACCTTTGCACCCCGTTCAAAATCAACCCAATCACGTTTCAAGCAAAATTCGAGGTGATCTACTGCGCCAGTTGGCTGCTCACCAAAACGTGAAATTTCTACACCCTGATCTTCATCACCAACAGGAACATCTTCAAAAATAATATTCGGAATAGAGCCCATTACCGCGTTGAATTCTTCTTCTGTGAGGCTAAGGTCAGCTTCAAGTGAGGCAAGTTTCTCTTTTACTTCCTTACCTTCTTTTATAAGTTCAGGCTCCGGCTTACCGCCCTTCATTTTGGCTGAAATATCGTTACGCTTAGCTCGAAGCTCATCTGCTTGCTGCTGCAATTGTCGTTTGCGTGTATCAAGCTCTAAAGCAAGGTCGATATCAACCTCGTAGCCCTTATTTTTTGTGGAATCTTTTACAAGTTCTGGATTTTCGCGGAGTAATCTAATATCAATCATGTATATACATTATACTTGATTTTTATACTTTTTAACCAGCTTGTACGCTTTGCTCAATTTCTGCTAATGACGGCTTCTCTCCCCAAGATTCTCTCCAGCCAAATAATACTAGTTTACACTCAAAAGAAAATTGTCTAGTCTCGGTGATTTCTTCTTCAGTCAATCCCTCAGCTTTATACATATCACCATCTATTCCAGCAAATACCATAAGAGCAGTCCTTGCTAGCCCAATCGCTTCCTGTGCAGTTTCTGCTTTTGGTACTTCCCAGTTTTCAGTAGATTGACCGTATCTTTCACCAACAATAATCTCTCCAGGCATGAGACGCTCTCCAGTAGCTGGATCAATATTCACTTGTTCTCTATTTTTGAAAATTCCCATAATACGCCAGACTATACAACATTTACTCTTGATCTACAATGACTTCTTGCAGATTCTTACTGTTAGACTGAAGAATAAACTGGTCAGACAAAGGTATCGCTGCGTAGGCAAAAACTACCGGTTCATTCTTTTCGACGACATCCTCAAATCGTGCCATTTTTGCTATCAAATATGGTACTGAACTTTCTCTTGAAGCTACAAGTACCTCATTTTCGTCCTCTACAAGCTTGGGCAAAAACTGTGCTTGTATAGGATACATGAGGACATTTTGCCATTCAGTTACAAATGCAGATTCATCAATAACCGAACCTTCTTCGTTCATGGCAAGTATGCTGCCTTTAAATATTGCTGAGTAAGGAATAAACTTATCAAAAACTAATTCTCTACTCATGTATTTAGAAAGATTTTCATTGAGCTCGTCAGGATCTTGCACTCCGCTGGTGTTAATCACTACATCTCTCAGATTTTCTAAAACCTCTATTTCGTTGTCGGCTTCCACAAAGCAACCTACTATAGCATCAGTCTCTTCAGGGTAGTACTTCTCAAGATATTCCCTTAGGTCATAGTGTTCATCTAAGGCACACTTCATGATTACATCATCTAATTTACCCCTTCCTACAAACATCGGATACTTAGATGTATCTGGCTTGATAATCTCAGACTTCTGATCAGTATCGAAACCAACCAAATGAGTAATATAGGCTTCACCATCTTCGTATTCATTTTCAGGCGAAATTTCTACAAGGTCAAATCCGTACGACACAACATTAACGCCATCAAGGCGTGTGATGACACTTTTTTCGTGAGAATACTCGTCTGCTATACCTCTTTGAGCAACATTGACCCATCCAGATACAACTACTTCTTTACCGAAAAGTGGCCACCGCTCAGCAATATTCTGCAACGCGTCCATAATTCGCTCGCGACTAGCTACAGTCAACTCTGATACGTCCTCAAGAGTTTCATTGAGTTTTTTGATCATATCTAAAACCTGCACCTCACCAGGGTCACGATCAAATGTTTCATTCATTAGAGCGACAGGGTCAAATTCAGCCAAAACACACAACTTTCTGCCCACCAATACTACTTCTGTTCTCTAGATTGTAGGTTCGCCGCTCATAATATGCAAGTATTTTATTTCGATACTACTTCAGTTCGAACAGGAGCTTGCTCTGCTGCAATAGTGCTAACTATTTGTTTTTCTCGAAATCGACGATAAAGTACAAACAAAATCAATGACAATATAATGTATATAATTCCGAAAATTAGTACTGTTTTTATGCTCATTAGTGCAAACGTATGCATTGTTTTTTCTGTAAGCTTACCCTGCTCCCCTGGAATAAACTTTGAAAGTAAGTTTTGATTCACTATCCACCATGACAGCAATCCATAAACAACTAATAGAACACCAGTCGTGAGAAGAGGTTTTGCAACATTTGAAATGTACTTTTGAGTGTCACGGATTATTGCAAATAAAATAAGAAACGCTACTATAAGCACGAGTAGCACAACGTAAAAACTAGCACTTAGCGCGTCGAAGACTACTGGAATGGACACCCCGTATAGTGTATTCCCTACCTCCGGAGCTGTTGTCATGCCAGTTTGTTGCGCTATTTGACTATCGTTGCTGGCAAGATTTGAAACTTTCTGAGTTGTTAGTTGTATATTTGGATTATCTTGGCTAAACTGCTCTTTAATAGTGTTTAAGTCCATATTGCTGGGACGACACGGAGCCTGCAAAATAGTGTCCTGATTTTGAGTAATCTGCTGTATCTGCTCGTTTGTACAAATTGGTTTTTCCGAAGTTGTTTTTACTAAAGAATCAGATAATACGTGTAAAAACTCTTTTTGATTTGAGTTAAGATTTAATTCTAACTTCAGCGTAGGCTTATGCCCATTTAGCCATGCGTATGTGTTATCAATAAGTGTTTCACTTGTTTTTTGCATTTTATTAGGTGAAAATGCAACCTCGCTTGCATGTCGAACTACGTCTTCAGACAAACCGTAGGTCACTCCACTATTTTGTAACGAGCTCGCCGAAGCGCTCGCAATAGTACTACTAAGAGTATCGTAAACTTTCGACTTTACTAATAAACTTTTTGTATTTTCAGAATGCGAAAAAATAAATGTAAACAGAAATGTTGAAGGCAAAATAAACAAACATAGCACTAGCAATCCATGATTAAACCAGATGGCTGTTTTTTTCAGAAACTGCTTCATTTATTTACTTCGCAGGCGTTTCTTTATAGTTTTTGCCACCGCTGCACGTTCATCTTCGTTGTTACCCACCCCATGCTCTTCGAGTGCTCCGATAATCTCTTTGTCGAGTGCTAGATCTTCCCTCAGTGCCCTCTCCATCGTTTTGTCTTCTTTTATAAGTAGATGTATTGTGTCGCTAGACTTTTGCACGAGCTTCGCCGCTTTTTTAGTAACACGAACTTGCCGCAAAATAGAAACACTCTGCAATGTTGTCATTACCAGCGCTGCTACACTAATAAAAAAGGCGATCAAACTAAATGCAATATCTGATGGCCTCTTATCGAGATTGGTAAGAAAAAGCACCATCAAGCCAACAATAGCAATACCGACAAATATCCTCAATAGTACAAAAAATATCTGTTCACTTTTGTCATTCATGTTAGTACTAGTATACCTTACTGGGCAATAAGCTGAAGCAATTCTTCTGAACTATACCGTCGCCTCTGAATACGCTTCCATCCCGTGTCTGTACCAGCTATCGGGTTAGCTATTCTGTACCAGTTCAGTGCAGTCGTGGCGAGCTCTGTTTCAGGATCACGACTTGTGTACCAAATTATTGAAGTGTTCTCTATTCTTTCAAATTTTCGTCTCTTTAAAGAAGCAAGTCGTCTACCAGTAGCTACTCCTTCAAAATAACCGCGTGCTCCAGTCATGACTTCACCGTGAGTAGACGCAATTGCTGATTGGCCGGGATGAGCGGCCGTGGTAGCAACCGCAAATTGCTCTACCCTACCGATTGTTTCGGCAAGACTTTCGCCCCCAGGTGGTTTCCAGTTAAGATAGTCGCCATTACGACGAATAGCATTGTGAGGGTATTTTTCTAGATACTCTTGATATGGCATTGCTTCAATATCGCCCCAGTAGCGTTCGCGTAATTTCGGATCAGGCTCGCTCCAACGAGCGTTTGTTAAATCTAAATAAGCAGCAGTCTCTACAGCCCTGACAAGGGGAGATGTAAAGTAAGCATCAAATCGTCCCTCTAAAACGTTTTGTGAAATCCAATCACCTGCGACCTTAGCCTGTTCACGTCCCTGTTTGGTCAAATGCCACATCGCACCGGGTTTATCGCGAAACTCGCTTGTGAAGTAATCCGTGTTACCGTTTTCGTTCGCCTGAAAATGAGCCAAGTTTCCTTCACTCTGCCCATGACGTAATAATACTAGATTTTCTAGCGTACTCACTCGCTCTCCCTGTTTTTATTTATTATTATTATTTATACTAGGATAAATTGTTTTTGTAACTTCGTCAAGTTCACTGCGTAGTTGTGGAAATGGTACACCTTCTCGTGCGGTAACACCTTCTAATATCCAGAAGAGTCTTTCGGCATGTCCATAGCCACAAGCGGGGGGCATACCGTACTCTAACATTTCTACAAAGTCTATATCCATCATCATCGCTTCGCTGTCGCCTTCTTCACGCATCTTTTGCTGGTCTGAGAACCTTTCTAACTGGTCTATTGGACTATTGAGCTCAGAATAGGCCTTGGATGCTTCTGTACCGCCGAGTAGTAGGTTAAACTGCTCAGTTAGCCGCGAGTCTTTCGCTTGAAGCTTTGCTAAGGGTTGTAAAAAGTCTGGTACATCAACAAGATAGGCAGGCCCAGCTATTTCAACACGTATCTTCTTCCATAGCTTGTCTATAACCCGTGATTTATTATCAATTTTCTCAACTTCTCCGCCTATTTTCTTGAGTTGTTCAACTGCTTGTTCTAGCGTACATTCAAATACGTCCAAACCATACCGCTCTTTTATCTTTTCGACAAAACTTATTCGTGGCCAGTCCTCACCGTCTGGACCTAGATCAATTTCCTGACCGTTTGCAAGTGTGAATGTACGTGTTCCCCAAGTTTTATCAGCAATGAATCGAACCATTTCTTGAGTAAACTTCATGCCATCTTCCCAGTCAGCATATGCCCAATACCATTCCATCGCTACGTGTTCTGGTAGATGTTCGTCACTGTAGTTTTCGTTACGAAAACGTGGGCCAATATCAAAAACCTTTTCATAACCGCCACCAAGCAGTCTCTTCAAAGGAAGTTCGTGGCTTATTCTGAGGTAAAAGTCTTGATCGAGTGCATCCATGTGTGTCACGAACGGGTTGGCATCAGCTCCGCCAGTAGTATGCTCAAGAACTGGAATATTAATTTCTAAAAAGTCATTATCAAGCAAAAATTGCCGAGTAGCTTGCCAAAACTCCGAGCGACGAACGAAACGATCGAAAACATCTTGGTTAATGTTCGTGTCGATATAGCGACGACGCATACGTTCTTCTTTATTTGTAAAACCATCTTGCTTCGTCGGCATTGGTCGAAGTGATTTTGCAAGTAATCGTAATCTTTTAACTCCTAGTGAAATCTCACCGGTTTGGGTTTTTATGATTTCACCAGTTGCCTCAACGAAATCACCACTATCAAGTAAATTAATCTGCTCTAAGCCTAGTTGAGAATTTTCCGCGTTGAGTTTTTCTACTTCACCGTCACGCAAAAAAAGCTGCAAACTTCCAGAAGCATCTTTTATAACAATAAATGCAAGCTTACCAAACTTACGAATACTGACGATTCGCCCTACTAAAGTTGCGGACTGGCCCTCAAGAGAATCAAATTTATCTGTAACGTCAGCAAGAATGTGAGTCCGCTGCGTTTTAGCTGGGTACGGATTTACACTGAGCTTTTTTAGCTCTTCAAGTTTTCTCAGTCGCTCATCGCGAAGTTCTTTTAACGTTGCCATTAGGAGTAATTATAGCTTAAATCCGCTCAATATCACAAACTCTAGCGAAGACTCTCGTTTCCCGAGTAGTAAAGTTACATCGCCCCGGTAACTTTACGGGTCTGAGCTGGAGTTTGTGATATTGAAAAAGTGTTCTAGCCGATTTTTTCGACGACGTACTTGCTTTTGCCTTTTGGAGTTTCGATTTCTACGCTGTCACCTGCTTTTTTACCTAGCAAAGCGCGACCAATTGGAGATTCGTTGCTAATTTTCCCATTTGCAGGATCTGCTTCTACTGGACCAACAAGCTGGTAAGATACTTTTTTGCCGTTTGTCTTGAGCTCTATCTTTGAGCCTACAGCAATACTTGAGCCTTTCTTTGGAGCGATGATCTGTGCGTTCAAGAGAATGTCTTCAATTTCTGCAATTCGAGTCTCAGCTTGCCCTTGCTCTTCTCTAGCTGCGTCGTAGTCTGCGTTTTCACTTAAGTCTCCTAAGCTTCGAGCATCGGCAATTCTTTCAGCTATTGCACCACGAGATGATTTTAGCTCTTCGAGTTCTGCTTCGAGTTCTTTTCGGCCTTCTTTTGTAATCTGGTATTGTTTTTTCATATGTTCCTCCGTATCAAATGTGAATATAAAAAGCGTCCACCTTGGGGCGCCTGAAGCCTTTTTGTTTTTGTCCTATTTCTCTTTAGTTACCTAGCTTAGCAATTAGATCTTCATGAGTCAACAGTACTTTTTCACCATTACTTCTAGTAGTAAGTTCATACTTGTTCTCCTGCAAATTTCGATGACTCACTACCACATGATAAGGTATCCCAAGAAGTTCAGCATCAGAAAATTTAACCCCAGGACGCTCATCACGGTCGTCCCACAATACTTTTATTCCCATATTAGTCAACTCATCGTATAGCTTTTGTGCTTGATTACTAACATCTCCAATTTGAATTAAACAAGTTTTAAATGGAGCAATATTTTCAGGCCAAACAAGTCCTTTTTCGTCAGCAAATTTCTCTGCAATAACACCCATCACACGCGTAATACCTATACCGTAAGAAGCTAGGTAAATTGGTTTTTTAGTACCGTCCTCGCTCGTATAGTAAATTTCCATTTGTTCACTTTTTTCAGTGCCAAATTTGAAAATATTACCAACTTCTGCGCTTTTTGCTGGAGTTAAATCATCACGATTAACTCCCATTTCACTCACTGCGTCGTCGAGAACCTCTTCATTGACTGCAACTGTTTTGTCACCGTTTACATACAAAACGTCCTCACCTGTGTCGCACAGAGTTTGAAATTCATGACTGAACTTTGTAAAAGCACCACCGCTCGCGAAGGTTACAAAAGTCTCATCGCCTAGACCCAACCGTTCATACACTTTCTTGTAAGCATCAGTAACTTTTTCGTAGAATTCATCCATATCTACCTCTGTAGCATGAAGAGAGTACATATCTTTCATAAGAAATTCACGGCCACGCATTATGCCACTTTTTGCTCTCAGCTCGTTTCGTAGCTTTGTCTGGAATTGATAGACTTTTATCGGCAAATCTTTGTAGCTTTTTACAAAGCTTCGCATCATTTCCATTATCGCTTCTTCGTGTGACCAAGCTAGTCCAAGCTCTGAGTCATCCTGCAGTTTTGTTTTGAACCAAACATCAACAACTTCATCACTCCAACGACCAGTCTTTTTCCATGGCTCTGGAGCTTGTAGATTCGTCATTATAAGCTCTTGTCCACCAACATTTTCCATTTCTTCGCGAACTATTTGCTTTATATTTTCCAAAACCTTTAGTCCAAGTGGCGTATATGCGTACACTCCAGCCATTACTTTGTATACATAACCAGCCCGAATTAAAAGCTGAGCATTCTTTGCTTGCTCATCGGCTGGCGTATCTTTTAGGGTTTTTGTAAAAAGCTGACTTGATTTCATTGTTATTATTTTACTACACAATCCTTAATTCTCTTCTATGCAATGTGTAGGAATAGTATTGCAAACGCCAAAAAGTTTTTTAGCATGTGAACGCCAATACCCGCCCAAATGACCTTCGTTTTTTCTCTCAAGAAGCACGCGACTAATGACAGCATGAAGACATCTATACCTACATTCCACTGCAAATGCACAAAACCAAAAACTATACTTACGATTATAGCCGTTGGCCAAAAGGAAATTTTTTGGCGTATTTTTGTAAAAAGAAAACCACGAAAAATAGTCTCCTCTACGACTGGAGCAAGCACCACCAAAACAATAAACGCCATGACATATTCGAGTTGACTACCTAAATGCTCGAAGCCAATGCTCTGTTTTTCTTGTGCATTAAATCCTGGTACAAAAATAGCTACTGCAGTTAAAGCTATAAGGCTGAGTAAAAAATATACACCATAGCCCGCAAGGCCATAGTATAAGTCTCGTAGCTTGGGTTTACGTGAGAGGCCTAGTAATGCCTTGATGCTCTTTGTCGGCCCCTGTAAAAGCTGGAAAAGCCCTAAAATAAGGCAAAGCGTTAAACTATAAATTAAAACCGAAGCGCCAAACTGCACAGTGGTAGTTTGCAGCATTTTGTCAGATAATACGCCCGCCTCGAGCGCTGCTTGTATGAAAAATACAGCCACCATTTGTACTATAAAAAAACAAACTAACACCAAGAAAACTATCGAGGCCACATATGAATATTTATAGAGATTGGATCTTGAAAACATCAGCTATCGTTATTATCACTACGAGCCCCATTAACGCCATGAAGCTATAACCTACTATAGAGTCTTCGAGATCTTTGGTTAGTGGTTTTTTGATTGAATGAAATAGTAATGTTAAAAACAGTCGTCCGCCATCAAGCGCTGGAATCGGCAAAATGTTCATTACTGCCAGTGTAAGTGAAATAATTGCAGTTAAGAAAAGTAGTGTTGATACGCCTGCATTTTGTGCAGCTGGGAAAAATACACCAACAATACTAAGTGGCCCACCGACAGAATTTCCTGCGGCTGAGATTTCTTGACTACCCTTTTCTCTTGCAGTTTTATCACCACTGAGCTGCGAAGCAAGTCCATTGCTTAATTTTCCAATCAAGTCACCGAGCCCCTGAAGAGTCATAGCACTAAATTGCACTGTTGTTCCCACACCAACGATCGGTGCAGACCATGTAGAGTAGCGAACAGTTTGCGTACTTGTTGCAACTCCCAATACTCCTTTTTCAGCATGTGGTTTGTAACGAAGTTGTACAACTACTGCAAAAGTTTGGCCATCCCTGAGGTATTTAACTGTAACACTTTTCCCTTGATTAGAATTTGTTACACCTACCAAATCATTAGGTTGCATTATTTTTTGACCTGCAACACTGAGTATCCTATCATTCACTTTCAAACCTATCTTTTCTGCTGGTGAACCTTGACCTACAAAAGTTACTTTAAGCGGTGTTTGGACTTCTTTTGTGTCTGAAGCTACAGTAAATTGATTTGGCAGCACCTTTGGCATACCGATAACAGCAAGTAAGGTTAGGATAAGCGCAGCAAACAACCAGTTCATGAAAACACCAGCCAGCAAAATTTTTGTTTTTACCCATAAATTAGCTGCTCCATAATCACCTTTTTTATTCGCGGCATCATTTTCACCCTGCAACTTTACAAATCCACCCAAAGGCAGCCAGTTGATACTGAGGAGTATATTACTTCTTAAAACTACTGCTGCAAACTTTGGTGGAAAACCAATACCAAACTCCCGTACTACTACGCCGTTGCGACGAGCGACAATAGCATGACCTAGCTCATGAATAACAACAAGCAATGTAAGAATAAGTAGTCCCATGCCAATTTGTGCTAATAAAACTAATAAAGGCATGTTAAGCTCCGTACCTTCGTCCTCTGCGTTGATACTCTTTTATAACTTTTCCGACGTCCGCTGCAGTCATGTCTGGCCAATGTTTTTCAACAAAAACTAGCTCGCTATAGGCAACTCGCCATAGCATGAAGTTACTTAGTCGCTGTTCGCCACTTGTGCGGACGACAACATCGCAGGGTGGTACGTCTGGCGCATACAGATGGTTGCTGATTCCCTCTTCGTTAATCTCTTCACCACTTGCAACTAGCTTCTTAACAGATTCAACTATTTCTTTTTGGCCTCCGTAATTAAAACAAAGCAGTACAGTCGCACGTGTGTTATTAGCTGTTCGCTCCTCTGCTTCGCGAGCTGCTTGAACAATTTTTTTATCCAATCGCTCATCGGTGCCAGCCACAACTAGCCGAACATTTTCACCAACTACTTCCTCAAGGTCAGAAGTAAGCATTCTCAACATGAGTTTCATCAAGTAGCCAACTTCTTTTTCGGTACGATCCCAGTTTTCGGTAGAAAATGCATAAAAAGAAATATACTTCACACCTGCTTCCACACTAGCTTTCGTAATTTCTTTTACTCTGTTATACCCAGCCAAGTGACCTTCGTACGTTGGAATACCATGCCCTTTTGCCCAGCGACGATTACCGTCCATTATATAACCTATATGGTTTGGCACTTTGTCTGCTTGATCGCTCATTATATAGTTAGGATTTCTTTTTCTTTCGCACTAGTGATTGCTTCTATTTTAGACTGAAATTCAGCAATAGAGGTGTCGAGATCTTTCTCCACACGCTTATAATCATCTTCAGAAAGCTGCTTGTCGTTTTTCATCGCTTTAGCATCTTTTAAGCCATCCTGACGGACATTGCGAAGTACGATACGACAATCTTCTACCTTTTCGCCAAGCTGTTTGACTATTTGGTGGCGGCGTTCTTCAGTAAGTTGCGGAACTGGTACACGTACAATACGTCCATCGTCACTCGGGTTAAAACCGAGGCTTTGGTTGCCTCTAATGGCGCTTACAATTGCCTCAACATTTGAAGGGTCAAAAGGAGTTACCTGAATTAACTGGGGTTCAGGTGCGGTGATTGTTGCCGCTTGATTAAGTGGCAGCTGCGTACCATACACCTCAACAGAAATACCGTCCAACATACTCGGATGAGCACGTCCTGTACGTATCTTTTTCAGCTCATCCTCGAAGTGAGTGATGGCTGCAGACATTTTAGTTTCGTAGATCTTTGTATCAAACATAATACTACTATTGTAGCATTTATTCGCTTACGCCAAGCTCAATACGTCGTATCTGACGAACGACTATATTTTCACCCAGTTTTGCGATGTGTTCTTTTACCAAGTCGCCAACTGTTTGGTCAGGATTTTTGATAAATGGCTGTTCGAGTAAAGTTTTTTCTGCAAAATATTTTGAAATCTGACCAGAAATAATCTTGTCGATCATGTCAGCTGGTTTGCCGTCATTTTTAGCTTTTTCACTAAATTCGGCTTTGACACGTTCTTTTTCTTCATCAGAAATATCTTCGCTACTGATATATTGAGGTGCACTTGCAGAAACATGAAGTGCAATATCGTGTACTAAGTTTTTAAAGTCATCAGTACGAGCAACAAAATCTGTTTCACAATTTACTTCAACCAATACACCTATGCGGCCACTGTGTACATAGCTATCTACTAAACCTTCAAGTGCTTCACGCTCGCCTTTTTTCTCGGCTCGTGTAAGACCTTTTTTGCGCATAGCTTCCAAAGCCTTGTCGAAGTCTCCGTCAGACTCTGTCAAAGCTTTTTTAGCATCTGTTAGACCAACACCGGTAAGGTCTTTTAATTTCTTTACATCTTCGAGTGAAATGCTCATTTATTTTGCCTCCTTTTTGATAGCTGCTTGTCCCTCAACAACTGCTTGCTTCACGTAATCAAGTATTAAGCTGATGCCTTTGATCGCATCGTCGTTTCCAGGAATAATATAGTCGATGTCGCTTGGGTCTGCGTTACTGTCGACAATACCGACAACTGGAACATCAAGTTTTTTAGCTTCTCGCACTGCATTTGCATCTGAAAGAATATCGACTACGACAACAACACCAGGCTTGCCTTCTAGATTTTTAATACCACCATACTTTTTGTTTAGCTCTTCAATTTCTTCTGCAAAACGTTGTACTTCAAGTTTGTTATAGCGCTTTTCAAGATCGCCATTTACCATACGGTTTTCTAGCTGTTGCATATGCTTGATTTGCGCGCCTACAGTTTTTGAGTTTGTAAGAGTTCCACCAACCCAACGTTCAGTAACGTATGGCTGTCCAACTTCTTCAGCAGCAGTTCGAACAACATCTTTTGCTTGCTTTTTTGTACCAACAAATAGTACTTTTTTGCCACTTGCCACAGTTTTACTAATAACAGGTAAAGCTACTTCTAGCCCTTCTGCTGTTTTGACAAGATCAATAATGTGACTGTCTTGGCGTTTACTATGTATATATGGCGCCATTTTCGGGTGCCAACGACTTGTTTTGTGCCCAAAATGAAGCCCAGCTTCGAGCAATTGTTTTACATCAACCTTTACGGCCATAGTGTGTACTCCTTGTTCTTCGTCCGCAAACCTGAAATTTCAGGAGTTAATTTGCAGACTGTTTCGTTAAAATAATGTTACATTCGCTATTGTACCCCAGTTAGGATATTTATGCAACTTGACCCTTATCTCATATAGATGATATGTTTGATAAATCGTTTTACTTTAAAAAATGGATAACGAAAATTTTGGAGAAAGGGTACATCGTGCCGTTACTTGAAATAGCAGTACTTGCGTCCGTGGTGGCACTTGGCTACTTCTACATGTTTGGCGCAATAAAGTTGTATCTGCCCAGAGCTCCGTACGTTCATGAGTCCCATCAGTGGGGTTACATGAAGACCTTCACGGTCATTGCATCTGCAGTAATTTGGCCAGCCTCTTGGGCAGTTGTCAGTCTATATAGACTACGGTCTACATAGAAAAACTCCAAAAACAAGCCCGCATCCTGCTCCTATGAGTGAGATGCGGGCCTTTTTCTTTTCAAATTAAAAAGGCGGCGACCGGGATGCATTGAAGCATCCCAGCCACCGCCGAGCGTGACGTCTTGTCACTTACGGTCCTACGACCGCAGATCCCTTCCCTAGTACGACAGTGCACTTGGCATTGGCATTGCATGCAGCAATTGTGTCCTGCATACCAAGCCAGTTACCTCCGTTACGACCGTACTTGGCCTTGGAGGCGTTCAACGCAGCCTCGTTGGACGCCTTCTCCAACTTAGCCTTGGTCTGCTGATCAACCAGCTTGAGCTGATTGGAATCAGTCGGCACGACGCTATTGATAACGAATCGTACCTGACCACAGGTGAACTTGCCCTTTCCGGGCTTCTGCGGGTCTTCCCAGTGGGAGACGTCGCCTGAGCCACAGATCAAGTCCGCACCAAAACCGGTCTGCTTGCGGAAGTTATCCGCAAACTTTTCAGACATTTCGGTAGCAATCTTGTCCCAATCCGAGTCCGTCTTCCAGACAGCATCGGAATGACCGGGAAGCACCTGATGTGCCGTTGCGCCGATAGCGAACGGCATGTTTTCACCCAGCATTTTGTTCCAGCCCTTGGGGGCTGAATTGACGTTGCCCTTCCCATCCTGATCCTTCGAGAAGCATTGATACTTCTCACAGAACGGATAGAAATTCTTCATCATGACCGTCTTGTCTTGATTAGGCGTCCAGGTGACCGTCAGCCACATACTGACGCGAGTGCCGTCATTGGTCACTGCGCGAATCGGCGTGTGGTAGTCACCAATTGCATCACCATTGGCATTCTTATTGCCACTGGCGTTGACGATGTAGTTACGTGAATTACACGGAATGTACACCACACTTTCGTTGCTGCCCTGGTTAGCACGCTGACCTGGGTAAACAACATCGTGGACATTTGCGTCTCCGCTCTGCCCGCCGTCTCCGACGATGAACGCACAAGACTGGCTTGTGGTTGCAACTTCGTCACACGCCGACAGAACAAAGACGGCACACAGTGCCAGCACCACCAGCGCAATCGCTGACAGCTTCTTTTTGAGCTTCATAAATGTACTCCAGTTTGTGTTGTAGAACATGACCTTTTTGCAAACTACCCCGAGATCAACGGTACCGTGTGGCACTGACGATCTTGGTGTCAACCTTGAAATTCATCAAGGCTGCAGAACTGTTGCTCTGGATTGATCTAAGCACGAAAGACGCAAACGCCTTAATTGCTTCCTCTCCAGATTTCAGTACCTGCTCAGGTTCCTCGTAGTAAACGGGGTTGTCCTGAACATCGATATAAGTCTTCAGGATTCCACTCATTGAACTCAGTGGTCCTGCGAACTCAATAGCCTCTTTGCTTGTGTCACGATCAGATCCCTCTGAGCGCTCGAAGAAAGCCTCTGTATAGCTGCAGATATCGTCGACATCATTCCTAACCTGAATGTCTTTAATCTGAGCTTTATACCTGTAGATCTTTTCGAGTTCAGTGCGCACCTTATTAGGCGATTTGAACTCGGGACGATCGTCGGAACTTCCTTCGGGCCTGAGGCCTGAAGCAAGCCAGATTGCCATACCAGCACCGAACACCGGAATGATCAGAAAGAGCAACAACCAATTGCTGTTACCGCTTTCTGTCTTTGGTTTGACGGGCTTCTTCACTTCCTTCGGATTTGCCTGCTGCCAAGCTCGTGCCAATTGCGCGAACGTCGTCAGCGTTTCCACTGGCGAGCTCGCAACGCTCTTTGCACGGTTCATCTGGTCAACAGCTGTGTCTTCTGGTAAGAGTTTCGAGTAACCCCGATAATCATCACCAACCGACACGCCGAGAACCAAACTGTGCTTGGTCGCTTTGTCGATACGCGCAGCGGCATCTGCAGCAGTAGAACTGCCAGGCGGCAACATCACAAGAGCAATGTGGTCACCTTCACGCAAAGCTTGCTTTAACGTGACTGATGTATCGCTGTTTGTACCTGGAGTATTCGGAGCGACATAGACATTCGAGGAGCGTAGCCCCTTGATTGCAGCATCGACCGAATCGTTCGCGGTTGCAGCAGACGGACTCATGAGTCCAATCAACATGACCGCAAATATAAGGGCTCGCCTCACGGCTCGTCCCTCCTTTCGTGTACTTGGGGAATGGATTGTTAATGAACAGTCTTTACAGCAAGGATTTCTCCTCAGCCCCAGCCATAAAAACTTATGTGCCGCAGCAGAAGAGAAACCGTTAATTTACCCAAAGACCTATAGTACAATAATAATAGATATTTCATGATATGTCAAGTATAGAGCGTAGTTTTTTATGGCATATCGTCTTCCCTTTACTAACTCTTTGACTTTTCACCTTCAATCAGATACAATGGTTCAGATTATGAAAAAAGGAATACATCCAACTAACTACCGTCCAGTCGTTTTTCAAGACGAACAGGCTAAATTTGCATTTTTGACTCAGTCAACTGCAACTACTGATGAAAGCATCAAATGGGAAGATGGCAACACTTACCCATTGGTAAAAATCCACATCAGTTCTGCAAGCCACCCGTTCTTTACTGGTGAAGAGAAGATTATTGACACAGAAGGTCGTGTTGACCGCTTTAAAGCCCGTTTTGAAGCTGCAGCTCAGCGTAAAGACGCTCTAGCCAGCAAAGCCAAAAAGGCAACTGTAAAAGCTGACAAAAAAGCCGAAGCAAATACAGCTAAATAACTGACAGGGAGGGCGCTTTATGAACATTGATATGCCCGCTTTACAGAGTGAAAAGGCTGATCTTGAGAAGTTTCTCTCTAATCCAGAGGCTTTTTCTGACCCCTCATATACCAATAAATCAAAAAGGCTTAGTGAAATTGATACTATCGTAGAAAAGTCCGAGCTGATTGATAGTCTTAGAAAACAGCTTAGCGAGACTCGTGAACTTGCAAGTGGCGACGGTGAGCTGGCAGAGCTGGCGAAATTAGAAATGGCCGAAAATGAAGAAAAATTAACCAAGCTCGAAGAAGAACTTTCAGAAATACTCACGCCAAGCGACCCAAATAACAGCAAAAATGTCATCATTGAGATCCGTGCTGGAGCTGGTGGGGACGAAGCCAGCCTATTCGCTAGCGAACTACTACGATCATACCTTCGTTACTGTGAAAACAATGGTTTTAAGACTGAAATTATGAGCGAAAATGCCAACGATGTTGGTGGTTATAAGGAGGTTGTCTTTGAGGTTAAGGGTGACAGCCCATATGCATCACTCAAGTTTGAAAGTGGCGTACATCGTGTACAGCGAATACCAGCAACAGAGAGTCAAGGCCGTGTGCATACCAGCACTGTAACAGTGGCAGTTCTGCCTGAAGCAGAAGAGAAAGATGTAGATATCAATCCAAATGATCTGAAAGTAGACGTCTATCGTGCTGGTGGTCATGGAGGTCAATCAGTAAACACTACAGATTCCGCCGTGCGTATTACTCACTTACCTACCGGTCTTGTGGTAACAAACCAAGATGAGAAATCCCAAATCAAAAACAAAGCGAAAGCTATGAGCGTCCTTCGCTCTCGTTTGCTGCAACAAAAAATCGATGAAGAGAATGCTAAAGAAGCAGAACATCGCAAAAGCCTTATAGGATCAGGTGACCGTAGCGAAAAAATTCGTACATACAACTTCCCTCAAGACCGCATCACCGACCATCGCATAGGCTACTCACGATCAAACATCCCCGCTGCAATGAACGGAGATATCCAAGATTTGATAGATGAGCTAAAATCCGCTGAACGCGAACTAGTTAGCAAGTAACCTTATACAACTCTTACTTTAAGAATATGTGGTATTTCTTCTAAATCTGCAATTATATTTTGGGCAATATCTTTTGATTCTATATCTATAACTGTATAGGCCACATCGTTGCGACTCTTATTGAGCAGTTCAACGATGTTTATATTTGCCTCACTCAGTATTTGCGTAATTTTTGCCACCATACCGGACTCATTTTTATGCGCCAAAGTAATACGCGCTTCACCCTTACGCGGCATAACTGCCTCAGGAAAATTCACAGAATACTTAATGTTACCGTTCTCCAAGTAATCTTGAAGCTGCTCGGCAATCATCACAGCACAACTATCTTCTGCCTCTTCTGTACTGGCACCTAGATGCGGTAAAGCAATTACTTTTTGATGTTTATATGTCAGCTCGTTTGGAAAATCTGTGACGTACTGTCCTATATTCTCGGAATCCAAAAGATTTATAAGCTCTTTTTCATCCACCAGCTCGTCACGTGAGAAATTAAGCAGTACTGCATCTTTCTTCATTTTCGATAATTTTTCAACACTCAACATTCCTCTCGTCGGTTCGATCAGTGGCACATGTATCGTTACAAAATCGCAACGCTCCAATAGACTATCTAGGTCGTCGATTTTATCTACTTTTGGTGAAAGTTGCCAAGCATTTTCTACAGTCATAACAGGGTCGTAGCCTAAAACATTCATACCAAATTCCGACGCACTATTTGCTACGCGATAGCCTATAGCTCCGAGTCCAATAACACCAAGAGTTTTGCCTTTAAGCTCCCCTCCTGCATATTTTTTCTTACCATCTTCAACTGCTTTTTGCATATCCTCACTAGAAAGATTCTTAACATACTCTAGAGCATCAGGAAGATTTCGGGCAGCGAGTAACATACCGGCAAACACCAGCTCTTTAACAGAATTTGCATTTGCACCAGGGGCGTTAAAGACAACCACTCCCCTTTGTGCTAAAACTTCAACTGGTATATTGTTTGTGCCCGCACCAGCGCGCCCGACAGCAACGACACTCTTCTCGACAGGTTCTTCGTGTAGGTTATACGAGCGAAGCATTATTGCATTTGGAGCCGTAATGTCACTGCCAATTTCATAGTCAGCACTAAACCTATTTATACCAATTGGCGACAAAGTGTTGTATGTTTTTATACTGTATTTAGCCATTTTTTACCTCAAACTCCTTCATAAATTCTATCAACGCTATAACTCCCTCAAGAGGCATGGCGTTGTATATACTTGCCCTCATACCGCCAATGCTTCTGTGTCCAGCTAAATTAACCAAACCATGTTGTTTTGCTTGTTGCAGAAACTCTGCATCCAGCTCAGGTTTTGCTAACGTAAAAGGTATGTTCATTTTTGATCGAAAACGTGGCTCAACTGGGTTGCTATAAAAATCTGAACTATCTATTGCCTCGTAAAGCTTGTAACTTTTTTGCTTGTTAATTTCTGCCATTTTGTCCAGTCCACCAATATCATTTTTAAGCCAATCAAGAACCAAACCCGCCAAATACCAGCTATATGTTGGCGGGGTATTGAGCATAGAGTCGGCCTCTGACTTGTCAGACCAATGCCATACTGATGGAGTGTCGCCACGTGCTCTTCCAAGTAAATCTTCCCTCACAATAACAACTGTCAAACCAGCCGTACCGAGATTTTTTTGTGCGCCAGCATATAGCACTCCAAATTTTGAAACGTCCAGACGTTCACTACAAATCATCGAACTTATATCACCAACCAGCGGCACGTTGCCAACATCTGGTATTTGGTCAAAACTAACGCCATGTATAGTTTCGTTTGGTGTTATATGGACGTACGCGGACTCAGGGCTTATATTCCAACTACTAGGTTCAGGAATACTTGTATGTACATCAGTTGCAGCTGCGATAGTAGCATTGTTTACATATTTTTGAGCTTCTTTGTAGGCTTTTTTACCCCACATACCAGTTATTACATAGTCGGCTCTATCTGTTTGTTTTGCTAAATTCAGAGGTATTGCTGCAAATTGCCCAGTTGCACCACCCTGCAAAAAAAGAACTTTATAATTGTCGGGTATCTGCATAAGTTCCCGAATATCAGCTTCTGATTGTCGGGCAATCTCTAAAAATTCAGGACTTCTATGGCTCATTTCCATGACGCTCATACCAGTTTCCTTGTAGTTTAGTAGTTCTTTTTTTGCTTTTTCTAGCACTACCAACGGCAATGTGCTCGGACCGGCACTAAAGTTATAAACCCTCATCTATGTTATATTTTAACATATGTTTATTTCAGATTGGACTTCACAAAGTAGCAAAAAGCTTGCAAGCGTAGGTATAGATTCTTCGCTGCTTGATGCACAGTTATTGCTGGCTGCTAGTTTAGGTGAGTCACGAGAATACCTGATCGCTCATAATGATGAAACAATTCCAGACATACAGCTTCAAAACGTAAACAAATGGCTCAAGCGGCGGTTAAACCATGAACCAATTGCATACATTTTAGGTCATAAAGAGTTTTACGGGAGAGATTTTTTAGTGTCGCAAAGCGTCCTAATACCTCGACCAGAATCAGAAACTATTATAGATACACTTAAGCAAATTCAGCCTGAAATTATTATTGATATTGGTACAGGTAGTGGATGCCTGGCAATATCGGCAAAGCTTGAAATGCCTGATAGCCAAGTTATAGCAATTGATATTAGCGACGAAGCGCTGCAAATTGCTCGGCTAAATGCTCGCAGCTTTAATGTCGAGATTACGTTTGCAAATTCCGATCTACTCTCAGGTATAAAAACAATCAAAGGCGACAAATCAATTACGATTATCGCCAACCTCCCTTACGTTGATACGTCATGGGAGACATCGCCAGAAACATCTTTCGAGCCCAAACAAGCTTTGTTTGCTGAGGACAATGGTTTAGAACTTATAAAAAAACTACTACTTCAAGCCAAGAAAAAGCTTCATCAAAACGACAACCTCATACTCGAAGCCGACCCTCGTCAGCATAAAACTATGACTCAATACGCCAAGAAACATGGCTTTTCACTGCAAAAAGTAGATGGCTTTATTGCACTGTATACGCTTCAAGCGTAACATCTATCGTCTTCTTTTGACCGTCGCGAAGTACCGTCAAGGTCACCTTATCCCCTGGCATATACTGCGCAAGTAGTAGTGATAATGCATTATTTTGATCGACTTCAGTATCACCTACTTTGGTTATGATATCTTTATCTTTAATACCAGCCTTTTCTGCAGGACTGTTTTGAATAACTGATGCACTATTTTGTTGATACACATACGCACCTTTTTTAACTGGTAGATTAAGCTTCTGGGCGACTGCAGGGGTAATACTTGCGTATGTTACTCCTAAGTAAACTCTCTCTACCTTACCACTTGCTAATAACCCCTTTACCAGCCCTTTAGCTGCATTTATTGGAATAGCAAAACCAATACCTTGAGAATCTGCAGCAACAGCGGTATTTATACCAATTACCTCGCTATTAAGATTTACTAAAGGTCCGCCAGAATTTCCAGGGTTAATTGACGCATCAGTTTGTAGTAAATTTTCTAAAGACTCCCCTTCAGAAGAACCATTGTCGGCGGTAATTGGTCTGCCAATGCCAGATATAATTCCACTTGTAACGCTGTTTTGAAACTCACCAAGTGCATTGCCTATAGCCAAAACCTTCTGCCCAACTTTTACTTTGCTGGAATTACCCAAAACAACAGGCACCAAGCCACGTGGCGGATCTGTTATTTTAAGAAAGGCCAAATCATTGAGAGGGTCTGCGCCAATAAGTTTGACGTTATGATGAACAGACCCATCATTCATGACTATTGATACTTCGGATGCACCGTTTATAACGTGCTTGTTAGTCAAAATGTAACCATCTTTACTGATAATCACACCAGTTCCAGCACCTTGTGAAGCTGTTTGATAATATCCAGTATTGCTTATGAGGGTAGTCGTAACCGAAACAACACTTGGCGAGACTTTTGCAGCAACTTCACTTGTAACTTTTTCATCTGTTGAGGCTACTGTATGTACAGTATTTATTGCATTGCGACTACTTACCAAGCCACTACTCAAAAATACCCAACTCCCCAGAAAACTTGCTACAAAACAAAAAAAGACAGCTACTAAAAATCGACCAGTTGAACCTTTACCCTCACCCATCATCACCCCCTAACTTTTGTTATTACCCTCGATTTATGTCGTTGAAAAATATAAGAATTATCAAAATAATACTGCTTGAGAATACTGCCGGAAAAGTCACATCGCTCAGACGAAGCTTGCTTTTAGTTATATACACCCTATAAGCACGCGAGCTAAAGTATGCAATCAATGTAACAATAACTGCGATGCTTGGTATTTTGAGTGAAGCAGTTGGCACCAATGTGTACGCGATTGCCCAGCTGTAACCAAGCCAACCAAGCTCTGCAACTATTAGCCCCCATACGAGAGAAAATAAAGTCACATCACTGTCTTCATAAGTACTAAGAGCGTGCTGTGCGCTTATATAACCAATCACCCACATACATCCAACAACCAACCATGAAGGCCAGTCATAGCTCACGCTAAACAAAGCAGTAATAGCTGCAAATTGTGCAACACCCGCCTGAACCAGCACTGCGCCCTGTTCACTTCGAGGTTTTAGTACGACAAGCCAAACTGCATACAATCCAGCTATAACGACTTGCAGCCATAATACCTCGTAGGCTTGCACCATCATCGTGACCATACTCAACCCTAGTAGTAGATCGAGTAGATTTGCCTTTATGTTTGCCCACCAAAACCTTGGACGTACAGCAAAAACACGCCACTTACTTAGTGCAATCAGAAGATAAGCTAGTATTGGTAACTCGAAATAAACGAGGGCAAAAGCAGCTATTGCGAGCCCTACATTAAAAACAATATACAAAGCTTCGCTTAGCCGTGATGTACGTTTTCCCGCAGATTTAACTAACTCCATAATGTATCAACTATTATAGCACGTCACTACTTTTGCAGATTCAGAGTATTATTCACCTACTATCACGACAAAATCAGCATCGGAGGTCATGCCGTACGGCAGTGGATCCGTCTTAACAGGTGCTTTTAGTGTTTTTTTGATCTTTGCATTCGTTGCAGGCTGTTTTGTTTTACTTACTTTATAAATTGCTACTTTGCCATACTCTTTGCTTACCGCAGCGTCACCAACGTTTACCACATTAAAGCCTTTGGCAATAAGCTTATCTTTCATTTCTTTAGCAGCTCCAGTTCTTCCCGAACCGTTGAGTACTGATATTCGCGCATTTTCTTTTGTTGCCTCATCTTGAGTAAGTCGTTTTTGTATGTAAGCCTGAATTTCACTGTAGTCGTTCACTCCCGCAACAGGACGAACAACACTTTGCCCACTCACCATTCCAGTTGTAAGTAGCGGCGGTATTTCATCTATAAGACTGAACCTGTCAATTTTCTTCTCGTCTATATCACGAGCTAAGTTAATGAGTGTTTTTATTTCTCCACTGACAAAGTTTGTCCGGACATTATCGCCAAGTGAATCAATCAAACGTGAAGCAGCAACTGGGTTTGCAAGTGTGCCTGCACTTGAGGCCTTGTTACGAAGTGCTACCAAAATCTTTTGCTGGTTAATCTCACGGTCAAAGTTACCACGACTTAAGCCATAGCCGCCTGCATCGTTACGTGCACGCGACAATGCTAAAGCATGTTTGCCATCTAGGTGCGCTGGGCCGTTTGGATATTTCACAAGGTAGCATTTGAAGTTACACTCCCAGTCAAAGTTTCTATCCAGAATACCTCGAGGGTCATCGCTTTCTATAGTAATATCAACCCCACCCACCGCATCTACAGCTTGCTGGACTGCTTTGTAGCCTACAAATACCGAATATTGCATGTCGAGTCCATACACTTCACCAACCTTCCTACGAAGGGCTGCTGCACCCTTTTCAGAATACTCACCGTCTTTTTTGTTAGGATCGGCACATTCATAAACTACATTTATCTTGCCTTGATAGCCAAACTGACAGTCGTCATCATATTTTACCCATAAATCACGAGGCACACTGGTAATTGCTGCGACTTTTTTAGTCTGATCAAGGCTGACAATCATAATTGAATCTGTTAGTGCTGCACCATCATGCTCGTGTGGGTCATCCTCACTTGTACCAAATATCAATATATTACTTCTACCATTTGCATCTTGCTTCAATGGCTGACTACTAGAAAAAGCATCAAAGAGATTGCCACCAAATATCTTACTTCCAGCAATAAACGCTTTAACAAGCAAAAATAGCCCAATAAGGACAATTATTACCGCTAGTATCTTGAAGAAGCGTTTTACGCCTTTTTTAGTAATTCTCTTTTTCTTTTTAAAAGGTTTTTCTTCAAATTTTTTTAATGATTCGTCTATATCACTCCTCTTTAGTCCTTCGTGTGCCGGTTTTGGCGATTCAGGCTTCTCAGCTGCAGGCACAGCTTTAGTAGAAGCGTTCTTTAAGAAACGCTCAGGTACGGGATCGGCCCCTAAATTCCTCACCCTACTTTCGTCACGACGACGGAGACTAAACCCGTCAATTGAATTATTTTTCTTACTCATTTACTGCAACTAACTATAGCAGAATATCGTCTATTTTTGGACTCTAATTTCGCTTAAGTTTAGGTTGCCAAGTACGTGTTACATGAATGGTGTATGATATATAGAGATGAAATCTGACAAAATACCACCGATCGTAAGGGACATTTTCGGCATTATCGTGTTTATCGTACTTGTAGTTGTCGGCGTATTCTTTATTAATACCTTTATTTTTCGTAGCTTCAACGTAGAAGGCCCTAGTATGGAAAAGACTATGTTTACTGGGGACAAGCTTATTGTGAATAAAATTCCAAGCACAATAGCTCATATTCAAGGCAAACAATATATACCAAAACGAGGACAAGTTATCGTTTTTAAAAATCCTGAGTATTCAATTAGGTTTACAAACGGAGAGGAATACATAGTTAAGCGAGTTGTAGGCTTTCCTGGCGAAACTGTGCGTGTATCTAAAGGTAAGGTAACAGTTGTTAATAAAGAGCATCCTAACGGGTTTAACCCAGACGAACTAACAAAAGACCAAGAAGGCTCTCCTACTAGCGGCGACGTTATCAGTAAAGTCCCCGAAGGTGAACTGTTTGTCATGGGAGATCATCGTGAAGGTAATTACTCCCTCGACTCACGCAGCGGGCTCGGTACAATTCCTTTCGAGGATATTGTCGGACCTGTCAGTTTAAGGATATTTCCGTTTCAAGATTTTCGCGGTTTTTAATGAATTAGTTTATTGATACGCTCTAAGTCTTTTTCGTCTTTAAAATTTATGATCAATTGGCCACCCTTTGCAGTGGTTTTTATCTTTACGTTTGTAGCAAGTTGCTTTGAGAGGTCCTTCGTGAGAGATGTTTCGGTAAGTGTAGAGCGTACTGCAGAAGATTTTTTATCACTTCCTTTACCCTTTTTATAGCCTATGACAAACTGCTCAGCCCTACGAACACTCCAACCATCATCGATAACGTGCTTGAGCAGAGTATCTTGAGCTGATTTTTCATTAAGTGCCAGAATTTGCCTTGCGTGACCTTCGCTTATTTTACCGTCAATCAAGGCTTGCTTAGCATTTTCAGGTAAATGCAGAAGTCTTAGTGCGTTACTAACCGATGCAATAGACCTTCCGCCAACTCGTGCACCAATTTCATCGAGCTTCATGTTGAATTGGTCTCGAAGTTTCAAATATGCTGTTGCTGTTTCTAAAGAATTAAGGTCTCGACGCTGTAAATTTTCAATCAAAGAAATTTCTAAACGATGCTGAGCACTTAAAGTACGCACCA
Source organism: uncultured Candidatus Saccharibacteria bacterium (assembly GCA_964630185.1). Taxonomy (GTDB): domain Bacteria; phylum Patescibacteriota; class Saccharimonadia; order Saccharimonadales; family Saccharimonadaceae; genus JACPYF01. Next base: position 36,306 of record CAZVTQ010000003.1, on the reverse strand, counting down.
AAACCGGTACTTTTTTAATTCCTGCCTTTTTGCTGGCACGCCAACGTCTTTCACCCGCTACAATCTGATATTTTCCTCCACTAGCTACAACAACAAGTGGCTGCAATACTCCATGTTCTCTTATTGAGGCAGCTAGTTCACTAAGTGCCGTCTCGTCAAATGATCGTCGTGGCTGGTCTAGGTCTGGTGATATATCTTCTATTGCTACTTGTCGCAGCTCCGACACCTTTTCATCTTCGCCAGCTGTTGGATCAAAAGCTTCATTGAGTAGCTCTGTTGGTAGCAAACTGTCAAAACTTCTACCTAATCCTTTTTTTTGCGCCATAACTAACCTTCAATCCTCGTTAAAAGTTCTTTTGTAGCAGCTTTGTATGCACGTGCGCCTTTGCTCCAGCGTTCATATGCACCAATCGGTAGGCCGTGACTAGGTGCTTCGGCCAATCTTATGTTCCTTGGAATAGTCGTCTCAAAAACCTTACCTGGGAAGTGTTTTTTGATCTCATCGTGCACTTGCTTAGAAAGTGAGGTTCGGCTATCAAGCATAGTGACAAGCACTCCGAGCAATTCTAGTGTAGGATTCATACCTTTACGAACGAGTTTCATTGTCTCGAGCAGTTGTCCAAGACCTTCCATTGCGTAGAATTCCGCCTGAACCGGAAGCAGCACGTGCTGTGCAGCAATAAGAGCGTTTACAGTCAGTAGACTGAGGCTTGGCGGGCTATCGATAATGATGAAATCAAAATCATTATCAGTCTCCAGACCTTTTTTAAGTCGAACAAATTTATTATTCAAATTCGCTAGCTCTACTTCTGTATTAGCAAGGTGTGAGGTGGTCGGTATAAGATAGAAATTCTTGTGTTTTGTCTTCACTGCAACATCACTAATAGTAGCTTGTTCGACAAGTAAATCTATAACACTCTTCTCCACCTTACTTTTGTCTACACCAAGCCCACTTGTAGCATTTCCTTGCGGATCAAGATCCACCAGCAGTGTCTTTTTACCAGACTTTGCTAAATAGTACGCAACATTAATCGCCGTAGTTGTTTTGCCTACGCCGCCCTTTTGATTTGTCACCGCAATAATAACTGGTTTGCTCACGATTGTGTCTGTCTTACCTCTCTTTATATGCTCTCAATTATACCACGCGTGAAAAGTTTATTGGCATTTAAAAAACGCCTCGTATGAGGCGTTTTACTATTTGATTGAGGTAATCTCGATTCGGCTGTATTTCTGCCGATGTCCCTGTTCTTTGTGAACGCGTTTTTTCGCCTTAAAACGAATAACACGAATTTTATCACCTTTCACCTCAGGCTCTAGTACTTTTGCGGTGACTTTCACACCTTTCACGGTTGGAGTTCCAACTTTGGTGGCTGTGCCATCAAAGGTTAGAAGCGCGTCAAGCGTGAGCTCTTTTGTTCCATCTTGGAGGCGGTCCACCAAGAGGGTCTCTTTTTCGGCAACAATGTGTTGTTTGCCACCGATTATGACGACTGCTTTTGTCATTTCTTTTCCTTACAATTAATTTAGTTCAGGGGTAGATTGTAGCAGAATACTAAACATATGTAAACTGTTATCACCCAGGTCATATATGGTAAAATAAAACAAACATAACCAGGAATCATATGAAACCAGAAGCTTTAAAAAATAAATCGTCAAAAAAATCTACTAAACCTCTAATTGAGTACCGATCAAACCCTTTTTCATTAGCATTTAACAAATTTGGTTTATTTTTTGAAAATAACCTAGGCTGGGCAATTGCAATCATATCCATATCTTTGCTATATGGTATGTTCCAGTTTGCTGCACAAATACCATCCCTACTAGAGCCCGACACTTCAGAGACAACTACTTCTTTTGAAAAACAAAATAGTACAAAAACTCAGACTACTGAATCATCCGATTTAAAAAAGTTTGAAGAAGATAACTTTAAAATGCCGCAAATTGATGAGAAAGACTTCCCAGCTATAGGTATCATCGTGCTTATTATTGTTTTAGTACTACTGTTAGTTACCGGATTGGTGCTACTGCAAGTTCTAGTGACGACTTTTGTATTTGGTATTCTTACCTACGTTGCACTTGAAAACGACGCTGGCCGCAAAGCAAGCCTCAGTAGCGCTATAGATGCAGTGGTAGCTAGATTTAGAAGGTTATTTTTAGCTACTTTGCTAGCAAACTTAAAGATATTCGGATGGACTCTACTTCTTATCGTTCCTGGAATAATAGCGACTTTTCGTTACGCCCTACTACCTTTCGTTATCATGGATGAGTCACCAAAAAAACGAGGTATTGTAGCTTCTCACGACCGAGTAAAACAAATTGTTACTGGCCGCAAACGTGAGGTTTTCGGAGTCGCAACTGTTGCCGTTATTATCCCTATTATTGGCACTATCAACCAATACGTAGGTAACGCAGCACTTTATCGTCAACTACAAGTTTATGTTGACCAAGAAGCAGAAAAACCTCCAGTCCATTGGCTAAACTACTTTGGCTTCTTCTTAATAGGAATTTACTTGCTATTTATACTGTCCATTGTTGCCCTATTTGCCATTTTCGCACTTAGCTCAAGTTAGTTTTCCCGCTTGTGAATCTCCGCATGGTCTAGGCCATAGAAATGAGCTATTTCATGCCACAATGTATGCTTTACCTGCTCGGCAAGCTCTGTATGTGTTAACTGACAATACTTCACTATTGGTAGCTTAAATATAGTTATTTTGTCTGGTAAGACCAAGTTATATCCCGCTCCGCGTTTTGTAAGCGGTATACCTTCATACAAGCCAAGTAAAAGGCCGTCGTGTCGTAAATTGAGCTTCTGCGTTTGATGTTCATCAGGCTCGTCAGCATAAGTTACTACTACATTATTTAGGTTTTCTATATCACGCTTCGGCAGTTCATCCATTGCCTTGCTGATGAGTTTTTCAAATTCTTGATCAGTTGGAATATTCATACTATAAAAAGTATAGCACTAAATTGGTGCGTACGGAATGTGACACATCCCTACTCCAGTTTTTTCTGTGTATTTCTGGTGGTATTCTTCGGCTTCATAAAACTCTCTTGCTTGGCTTATCTCTGTAACAATTGGTTTTTCAAAGTCTTTGGCTAGCTCCACTTTTATTTTTTCAGCCTCGTTCTTTTGATCTTCAGACGTATAAAATATAGCCGATCGATAGCTGTCTCCAATATCTGGACCTTGCCGATTTAGCTGTGTTGGGTCATGCATGCGAAAAAACTGTCGTACTAACGTTTCGAAAGATATTTTCTCGTCGTCATATACAATTTCAGTTGCTTCAGCATGACCTGTAGTATGGCTGCACACCTGCTCGTAGGTCGGATTTTCAGTACTACCACCCGTATATCCTACTCGCGTACTTATAACTCCAGGAACTTGATCAAAATAAGCCTGAACACCCCAGAAACAACCAGCTGCAAATATTGCTCTACTTTTTTTATGCATATGTTTATTATAGCAGGCTAAGCTGCTAGCAAATCGGGCTCAATACTCATCATTCTTTGTGTCAAATTGTAAGAACCGCTCAGCATAGCCCCGCCAAGAACTAGCACGGTGTCTGCCGATACCTTGCCCTTTAAATCATCTAGTGGAAGCTCCGTAAATGTAACAGGCATGTCCGCAATTGCCTCCAATTTCCTACCGAACCACACTTCACTGCCTCTGTTTTTTGCAAAATGACGCTCCAACACATCCTCGACAACTTCTTCTTCAATGTTCCCTTTGTCGAGCCTTTTGAAAGCATAGTCTACCATTTTATTGGACTTTCTTTCGTGTCTTTTTATTTGTCTTGCAGCCCTTAGGAGTGACTCTGCAATAGCCCATGACTCACAGAAGCTTTTCATCACCTCACTGTCCGGCATGAGTGGCGGAGATGTACTCTCATGAAGTTTTTCATGAAAACCTCGAGGCAATCGTCCTTTGTTTGGTGGCAATTCACGAAATTCAAACTCCAAGTCGGTGCGATAGCGAGCTTCTGGATAATAAAAATGGTGCACATCCGTACCTTCACCGGGTAAAAATAGTTCATCTGGGCTCATTCTGCCCTTAACTGTCAAAAGAAGTCTATCTACATCAACTATCCCACGATCATCAACTGGCGTATTTCGACGACGGTCACCAAAAGAGTCTGTTTTTTGCGGAGTCCACAACTCACCCCGCCCCGACATCAATCACATTCCTCTATTTTTTGTGTTTTGGTGTACATTACAACTTAATTAAAATACTTTATGGTTATGATTGCAATAGATTGTTGTAGTAATTTTTAGCGATAATTCGTAAAGCTGGTAACAAAGTCGAAATCTTGTGCGCGAATAAGCTCCATAACAGCTTGCAAATCATCTTTACTATTACTAGTAACCCTTACAGCCTCACCTTGAATCTGCGCTTTTACTTTCGGAAATTTATCGCGTAAAAGCTTGGTTATTTGCTTGGACTTTTCTTGATCTAGACCTTCTTTAAAGGGCACTTCTTGTGTTGCCTTCATGTTGCTCTCGTTGATCTGCTTGCTAAGATCTAGAACTTTTGAGCTTTGATTTCTACTTGCAAGTTTTTTGCGAACAATATCAATGACTGCTTCAATCTGCCAATCACCAGCACCTATAATTTTCAGTCCCGTCTTGTCGCCAAGCCACTCAATTCCAGCTGGCGTGCCCTTGAAGTCGTAACGATTGCCTATCTCACGCTCAACTTGCGCAAACACATTGTTCATTTCCGCCTTATCGTACTCAGAAACAATATCAAATGAAAACTGCGCCATAAAAACTAAGCAGTTTCTTTATCGATTTTGAGCTGAATAAGACGAATAACAGATGAAATAAGCCATGCCAAAAGCAGGTACATAATTATTGCAAACAGTGCTGCAACATCAAAATAACCAGTTTCACCAATTGGTTTTACCGGAAAAATATCACGAAACGGCGCCATGTAGTCTGCAGAAGTTCTATACACAAACTCTACAAAAGGTGTGCTTGCATTTGCTGAAAATGCCAATAAAAATACTCTAAGACCTAGCAATACAACCGCAACAAAAGCCCATGCATACACAATATACGCAATAATTCGACTCACACTTAGATACCCCGGAACATGCACGTCTTTGTTATATTCAATACGCTTCGCACTCTTTATAGCTTTTGCCATGATCAACTCCTCTTTATATGGCTATATTATACCATTATTTATACACCTTTTGGACGAACGCCGATATCGGTAAGCTCAAATCCATAATCTTCCAATGTACTGATGACCAATTCACTGTCGCCAACCTTATACTCATGGGCTAAATCTTGCAGAAAAATCTCCACGTTTTCGTATAATTCGCCGTCAAACTCATATACTTGTACGTTATTATCCATAGCTTACCCCCTTTGCTATTACAGTTGCCTACACTTAAATTATACTCCTCCAAGAAAGTGCATATTAGGTTTTTTCACTTATTAAGCGCATAATAGAGGGTAGAATGACCTTAGAAGAAATTATCGCGAAACTAAAAGAACTCCAGTCCGACCCTAGTATGGTGACAAAAAGCGCATATAGTCCCTCCGCCACAGAATATCCCGACAATCGTTTCCCTTTTGTTGAAATACACTTGGCATACTTACGTAAACATCCACAGGTCGACCCTGCGCAGTATATTTCAAACTTGCAGCTCATGATCAAAAAGCGCTAAGCAAACTTGAACTTTACAAGCATAAGTAACATACTGTAGATATGAATAAACAAGTATCTGAGTTATTAAATTTAGAAAATAAAGTGGCAATTATTACTGGTGGCGCTGTCGGCATAGGTCAAGGAATTGCCAGAAGACTTCATGAAGCTGGAGCCAGTGTCGTCATAGCCGATATCAATCAAGAAAGTGCTGAAGCAGAAGCTCAAGTGCTCAATCAAACTCGTCCAGATTCTGCTATTGGTATTTCAACAGACATTAGCAATAAAGAATCCGTCCAAGCATTAGTTGCAAAAACAGTTGAGAAATTTGGTCATATAGACATTCTCGTTAACAATGCGGGCATATTTCCAAGTCGTCCACTCTCTCAAATGGAAGAGGATGATTTCATGAAAGTAATCAATGTGAATTTACGAGGGGCGTATCTTGCGACAAAACTTGTGAGTACTCAAATGATATCTCAGGGCGAGGGTGGAAAAATTATTAATATTACTTCTATAGATGCATTGCATCCTTCTATGGTTGGCTTAGCTCACTACGATGCTAGCAAGCACGGCCTTTGGGGCTTTACCAAAAATATAGCAATCGAGCTTGCCGAACACAAAATATGGGTGAATGCTATAGCTCCAGGTGGCGTTGCAACCCCTGGTGTTGCTGCACAGTCTGAAAATACTGGTTTTGACCAAGAAGTCTTAGCAAAACAAACCGAAATGTTTAGAGCTAAAATTCCTATGCATCGCATGGGTGAACCAGACGACATAGGTAAAGTTGCACTGTTTTTAGCTAGTGATATGTCTAGCTATATGACAGGTTCGCAAATCGTCGTTGATGGCGGCGCTTTGCTAAGCTGATCTTACTGTAAATAAAAAGAGCCCTTCTCTCTGGCATCCATGCCAGAGAGAAGGGCTGTTACCGCACTCGCAAGAGTACAGCCTCGAACTAGTCGTCGTGTCCGTCGTCACGACCGTTGTGGTTGTCATCGTGACCGCTGTGGCCGTGATTGAAACCATCGTTACAACCACTCTTGTCGTCATTTGCGATGACGACGGTCGCCTTGTCCTTCACCAAAACGGCAAAGGCATCGGACTCGATCGTGAGATCACCGATCACAAAGAAGTTCTCCGAACTTTCCTTGAGATTGTCACCGATAATGGTGACGGGGAGCTCCCAGCTCGTTTCGCCAGCCGGGATAGTAACCAGCTGGTTCACAACGTCGACGTAGTCAACGTTGCTGGTCGCACGATCTCTGCCCTGACCCTGCTGGGTGCTGTAAGACAGAGTTATCGGAACTCCATATGCCCGAGACAGGGTGATCGGAACGTATGCAACCTTGTTGACATCGCCTTCACGAATCGTCAGATTGCCCAGCCTGATCTTTACCCGATTGGTTTCAACCGGCGGCGTGTAGGTCACCGTTACCGAAGCGCCGCTAGTATTGCCGGCGTCATCGGTGCAGTTGACCGTTATGGTGTTGCTACCAACGACCAGCGGAACGTCACTACCACTCACCATGTCGCACGTCGGAATCGTATCTTGATCGTCAGTCACCCCGAAGGTCAAGTTCGCGGTGCTAACCGTGAAGATCGTTCCGTTCGCAGGCGCTGTGATCGTGACTACTGGTGCCACCGTGTCATAGATGATGTTCACAGTGTCACTGCCGACATTGCCGGCGGCGTCTTGGCAGTTGACAGTAATCGAATTACTACCCTGATTTAGGGTGATTGGCGTGTTGTCGGCGATGTTGCAACTCGTTACTCCGACGTCATCAGTCGCCGTGTAATTGACAGTGACAGGACTTATCGAACCCGTTGAACCGTCGGTAGGCGACGTGATGTTGACTACCGGGCTCTGAGTGTCGACAACTGCCGAAGCCAGCGAAATGATGAAGTCTGCGACTCCAAATCCACCGCTGTAGTTGACAGCTATCTTGCAGACCTCGGTGTAGCCAGGTGTGGTACTGAACATCGTATACGTAACAGTTGTTGGTCCTGTTACGAAGCACGATCCCCCCATCACAAAGGCGATACTGGTCACACCTAGCGACGGATTCTCTGCTGCAATGTCGTACGTTACAGTCTCACCCGTAGCTGCTGACTTGGTGTAGTTCGGAAACGGAGGATCCGCCATGGCCTGAGGGGCCATTATGAGCGAAAGCATGACTACCAAAAAGGTAGCCAGCCCGAGCATATTTCTTCTCATTGTCTTGAGGTACTCCCTATTTCAGAGAAAACACCGGGTGGTGTCTTCAATTTGACATATACATGTATACGGCAACAAAGATTGTAGACCACTACCTCTGAAAAGTCAAAATGCTTAGGCTTTTAGGATTTTCTTTATATCATCAATAAACTCGCTCTCAAAGAGCTGTGTCCAGCCCAAAAATAGTGGCTCTGGCATAGAATCAAAGTCAACCCAACGCCACTCTAAGCATTTATTCGGCTCTAGTATTTCAGGCTCGCCTGATTTCCAATCACTTGCCATCCAAATGGTCACATAGTGCTTGTTCTCTTCCTTAAATATGTCGTTTGTCACTGCGCAAAACCTAACGTTTTCTATTTCTAGGCCGTTTTCTTCTGCTACTTCACGTAGCGAAGTCTGTTCAAAGCTCTCACCAAAGTCTAAATGTCCGCCAGGCAGCGCCCAAGTTCCAGCACCGTGTGAACCTTGTCTGTGACCTATCAAAAACTTACCGTCTTTAAATATAAATACCCCGATACCTACTCTTGCCTCATTCATTTTGCTACCTCCAGTGAAATTGTTAGTTCATTTCCATCAACTTTGACATTTTCAGTGTATGAATACTCATCATTTGTCAGTGAAACCGCCAAAGTTTCATCTGTTATTGTGCTTTGATGTTCTGTAATCGCATCTTGCAGTTCATCGCTAGCTTTGAGGCTCAACTGTATGCGATCATCAACATTCAGGCCGGCTTTTTTACGTCCATTTTGCACTGCACGTACTACTTCACGCATCAAGCCCTCGCGTTTAAGCTCTGGTGTGAGCGTAAGATCTAGTGAAAACTCGCCTTTCTTTACGCTTTTAACATTTAACTCTTCTTTTAGTATTTCCTCGAAATCAAATTCGTCACTAACCATAGGTACTGTGACGCTTTCGAGAGGCTGGCGAACCTTTAGTTGGTTTTTTGCACGTACGCTCAATCCCTCATTCACATATTCACGCAAATTATGCATATCTTTTATGAGTTGCTCATTTTTATGTCCTGATTTTGGCCAATCTAGCAAATGCACACTCTCACCACCAGTCATTTTTTGATACAATTCTTCGCTCAAAAACGGCGTAAAAGGTGCCATGATTTGCGAGAGTAGCGTCAATACATAGTGCAACGTTCGATACGCATCATTTTTGTCACTATCATCACCTGATTTCCAGAAACGACGACGTGATCGGCGGACATACCAGTTGGATGCATCGTCAATGAAAGGTATGATTGGCTTGAGTGCGTTCGGTATATCATAACCATCAGTGTGTTTTTCTACTTCATTTACAAGCTCGTGCACACGACTAACTATCCATTCATCAAGCGGATTATTGAAGGTCTCTGGATGTTTCAAAGTACCATCAAATTCCCAACCATCTACACTGGCGTACATAGTGAAGAAATCGTACATATTCCACACCATGCTGAGTTTCCGCGCCACATCACTCACATCTTTTTCGTGCAAAGCAAAATCCTCTCCGTTCAGAACTGGGCTAGAAAGTAACAAAAAGCGCAAGCTATCAGCAGAAAATTCATCCATTAGCTCGTTTGGGTCGGTAAAGTTACCGTAGCTTTTGCTCATTTTACGCCCGTCGTTACCAGCCAATGTTCCCGTAGTTATAACGTGTCTAAACGAGCTCTCACCGAACAACCCAACACTCACAACATGCATATAGTAAAACCAAGCACGTACTTGTCCTATATATTCAACTATAAAATCACCCGGGAAATTAGCGTCAAATTTTTCTTTATTCTCAAATGGATAATGAAACTGTGCAAATGGCATAGAAGCCGACTCAAACCAGCCGTCGATAACTTTATCGATACGCTTGTACTGTATTCCATCTTTTTCGAACTCAATATCATCAACCCATGGCCGGTGATAGTCTTCGATTTCAATACCAGAAAGCTCTTTCAACTCTGCATAACTTCCGATAACAATCTGATGCTTTTCACCATCTTTGTCCTTCCCTTCCCATACTGGCATAGCAGTAGCCCAAAAGCGATCACGAGACAAATTCCAGTCTGGTGCTTGTTCTATATTTTTAGCAAATCTCCCATGTTTTAGGTGTTCAGGAAACCAATCAATCTGCTGTTCGTTTTTTTCTAACATTAATTGCTTTTGGCCTTGAATATCAAAGAACCAGCTTGGATGCGCCCTGTACATAAGTTTTGTACCACAGCGATGGCAGTGAGGGTAGCTATGAAGAATATAGTCAATTTTCCAAACTACACCCTGTTCGTGCAATGTTTTGGCGATTTGCTTGTTAACTTCCCAAACATTTTCACCCTTCCATTCGCCCTCTGTATAAAAACCACTTTCATCGAGCACATGAACGACGGGGATATTAAATTGCTGTGCAAACGTAAAATCTTCTTCACCATAAGCAGGTGCTAAATGTACGATACCCGTACCAGAATCTGTCGTAACATACTCTGCATCCCATATTTTATGAGCATTCTCACCGTGATCACCAAATAGCGGCTCGTACTTCTCTCCAACAAGATCATCGCCTTTGAATTCTCTCAGAACTTCGTATTGGAGTATCTGATGTTTTTCATTAGTAAATACTTTATCCGCAAGCTCTTTAGCTACAATATAACGTTCGCCTTCTAGAACAACTTCAACGTAGTCTATATCGCCGTTTATAGCGAGTGCTGTGTTGGCAGGCAGTGTCCAAGGTGTTGTTGTCCACGCCAATAGATAGGCATTTTGGTCAGTAAGTTTAAATTTCACATACACGCTCGGATCAGTAACGTCTTGATACGCACCCGCGTCCATAGTCACCTCAGCTTTTGATAGCGGTGTTGCATCGCGCGTACAGTACATAAGTACTCTCTCACCTTCGTAGATCTTTTTCTTGTCATACAATGTTTTAAATGCCCACCATATAGACTCCATGTAGTCTTTGTCCATAGTTTTATAAGCATTATCCATATCAACCCAACGACCAATACGATCAATGGTTTCATTCCAGAGGCTACTTGTCTGCACCATGTTATCTCTAGCAGTAGTAATATACTTTTCCAAACTAATCTTTGTTCCGATATCACGACGATCTTTTATTCCAAGTTTCTTCTCTGTAAACACTTCCGCAGGTAAGCCGTGACAATCCCAACCCCAAACACGCTCAACTCGTTTACCCTTCATTGTCTGGTATCTAGGTATGGCATCTTTGACAATACTACTAAGTAAAGTTCCATGATGAGGAACGCCCGTAATAAACGGTGGACCATCATAAAACACAAACGCATTATCAGCAGAGCGATTTTCGACAGACTTTTCAAAAGTCTTGTTTTTCTTCCACTGACTAACAAGATCTTTTTCGTACTCAATCGCTTTACGTCGTGTGTTGGCTTTAAACTTCACTATTCGTCCTTTCTAAAACAAAAATCATCTCTTTTGTCTGTCAGAATCCCAATATTGGGATGGTACCATCTGACTTCCAAAAGAAATGATTCTTTTAGCACTTTATTTGTGTGATCTGACGGGTCACTTCCGTCGGGTTCTACTAAATTATTGTATTTTTCTTCCCGATCCTCGTGGTTGATAGCCACTCAAGCGGATTAACCTTATTCTACACCTTTTTAACTGGTAATGGAATAAGTACGCTGGTTTTTGCCTTGTACTCTTTCCAACCTTCACGTCCTTCGAAACGCTTTTCGGTTGGAGGAATGCCGGAAACATACAAAATCAAAAAGCTAATTGTGAGTGGACCGATAAGACCGACCCACCACGGCGCAACACCAGCTGCGATAATGCCAATCCCCCACCACTGAGTTAATTCACCGAAGTAATTTGGGTGTCGACTATAACGCCACAAGCCAGATTGCATTATGCTACCTTTCGTATTAGTATCAGCAAGATGCGCTTTTAACTGCCTATCTGCTACTACTTCACATATAAAACCAAATATCCAAACGACCAAACCAACCCACGCAAGATTCGTCCATTTACTACCATCAAAAAGATTTATATGTATAACCGGTATACATATAATAGTTGCCAAAATCGCTTGGGCAATATAAATACGAAAATATACATTTAAGCCTTCTTTGCCTTTCCAGTGGCGACGAAGTTCAACATATCTTGGATCTTCGTTTTTGGTACCAATTTTACGCCTTCCGATATGCCAAGCAAGTCGAGTCCCCCATATTGCTACTAGACCGATAACCAAAAGACAAAGACTCACAGGGTTTGTATCGTTATAAGCAATCAAATAGCTTGTGATGCTCACCACAATAAAAGTCGGGCCCCAAGCCGCATCTATGACGTCATATCGCTTCAATTTTCGTGCAAATATAAATATAGCAGTAATAAATACCACCGCGGCGGACAGGCATATGGCTAGCGACGACAAAACATATGACAACTTACCAAAATCAATCAATGTCATAATCGCGATACTGCCGTAGGCAAGCATCAGCACTGAAAAAAAGAGGTTTGCCACTTAGCTAGCTAACCTTTGTATTATGAAGAATGCTGCTACAGAAACTGTTGCTGTAAGCACGGTTCCCCAGATCAAATCAACAATTGTAATAGTAAGCGGATAACCTTTTAGAGTTGCTAGGTTTGTTAAGTCGTAAGTCGCATATGTCACAAAACCAAACAATGCACCTAGTCCTAGAGCAACTTTCCAATCATTTGAGCTGACCGATGGGTTAATCACAAATACGACCAACCCTACTAAAAATACAAGGTAAAACAGTATCGCAGCCGGTAGATTTGGCTTATCGAGCAGCAGTGAGCCTAACTGCGAACGATATAGTTTATTAGCTACAAACGATAGCCAAATACCATCAACAACCGCAAATAATGCACCTGCTATTAGGTAACGAATAATAAAATCTGACATATTTCCCCCTTTAACTTATGAGTGTGTCACCAAATTTAGCTACTATCAAAAGCACTAAAGTTACCAATAAAGCTGCAAAAAATAGTCTGTCGTAGTCTTTCCTCAGTATATTTTGTATTTTTTTGAGTTTACTCTTTTTGACATTAAACAAATTATCCATCAGTGAAATGCGTAGTAGTGTTGCAAACACAATAGTAGTCGAAAGTGTAGTCAACAAACACCATGGACACAATATTTGTATAACATATAAGCTGTCAAAAAATAGCCACAAAGCAAATATCCAAGCTCCAACTATCCCTGCAAGCAAAAGCCTTAGCACTGTTTTTGTATATTTTGCACCCATAAGGCTCGTAACCGCAAAGAAAAGAAATATAGAAAAGCCAATGATACCTAAAAAGCTATTTGGAAAACCTAAAAGTGACGCTTGAGGGGTTTTCATAACAGAGGTGCAATTGAGTACGGCATTTATACTGCAAGAAAGTTTCGTCTCCGGATGCTCAAGTAGATGTACTTTATCTACAGACAGCTGAAATGCAGCAAGTAATGCAAAAAATGAAAAAATCGCCATAACAATGAGGTTAACATTGACATCTCTTATGTCAGACTTTCTGCGAAATACATTTAGGTGCAAACTAGTTAGCATAGTAACTTACCTCGTCGATAAGGGGCAGAGGCAAGCCTCTCCACTCATTTTGCAGTACACCATTGTCATCTGTTGCGATGATGGTTGGGTAATCCATGATGTCATAAGTTTCACAAAATGCTGAGCCACTTGGACTTTCTGGGTCTACTTCATTTACTTTTTTACCAGTACGTTTCTCAAAATCACGCAAAAAATCCAAAACTGACCTTGCATGGTCACTTTCTACTTTGTAAACAACATATGCTTTCATACTATTACTTCTTTTTTGTACGTAACTTCTCGAGTGCACTAGCAAACTCGTCTACAGTTTTAAATTCTTGGTACACACTAGCAAAACGCACATACGCCACTTGGTTGCGAGTAGCCAATTCACTCAAAACGAGATCACCAATAGCTTTCGACGGCAATTCCATTTCACCACTTGCATATAGCTCGTTTTCAACATGCGAAACAATAGCCTCAACCTCAAGATCAGAAGAAAGAAATTTACCAACCGAACGATGAATAGCAGCAAAAAGTTTATTACGATCAAAAAGCTCACGTACTCCGCCTTTTTTGATAACAACTAAGTTAGGTCGTTCTACTCTTTCGTAAGTAGTATAGCGATGTCCACATTTCAAACACTCTCTACGTCGGCGAATTGCGCCGCTTTCTGCCGCATCGCGGGACTCTATTACTTTAGAGTCGTCATTATTACAGAGGGGACATTTCATGATTTCTCAGAATCGTCGTCATTTTCCTCTTTGTCAGCTTTCTTTTTCTTCTTTCGACGTCGTAGGAAAGCAGGTGTATCTGACTCTTCTTCATCATAGTGCCAAATACTCTTGTCTGACTCACTGTTGAATGTTTCTGCCACATCTTCTTTCTTATCAAGATCCATATCAATTTTTGCTAGCTCTTCGTCAGCTACTGAAACCGGAGCTTCTTCATCTTTCTTAATAGGAGTACGATTTGCGATTGGGTCTCCTGGTAGTGGCGGAACTTCTTGTTCGTCAAAGAACGCAGAATCAAAACCTGTTGCAATAACGGTGATAATTAGCTCGTCTTCCATTTCGGGTTTGAGAGTTGCACCAAAAATGATGTTCGCATCTGGTGAAACTGCGCTTGTAATGAGTTCAGCTGCTTCTTGAATCTCACTCATACTCATGTCGTAACCACCGGTGACGTTAAATAGCACACCACGGGCCCCATCGATACTCACTTCAATCAGAGGTGATTCAATAGCTTGTTGTGCTGCTTGAGCAGCTCGGTCATCACCACTGGCGCGACCAATTCCCATAAGCGCAGAACCTGCATTGCTAATAATAGCCTTTACGTCTGCAAAGTCGAGGTTAATAAGTCCGTGTTCGGTGATAAGTTCTGAAATACCTTGTACACCTTGGCGAAGTACATCATCAGCAATTTTAAATGTTTCTAGAAGTGGGGTTCGACGATCGATAGTCTGAAGAAGTCGATCATTTGGAATAGTAATCATAGTATCAACCTTGCGTCCCAGTTGCGCAATCGCCCATTCAGCATTTTGTGATCGTTTTTGTCCTTCGAAACTAAAAGGCTTAGTCGCAACACCTACTACTAATATATCTAGTTCTCTAGCAATTTCTGCAACTATGTGACCAGCACCTGAACCAGTTCCACCACCTGCACCAATAGTGACGAATACGAGATCAGCACCTTCAAGCGCCTGCTTGATGTCCTCACGAGACTCTTCAGCTGCTGCTTGGCCTGATTGAGGATCAGCCCCAGCACCGAGACCACGAGTAGTATCACGACCAATATGTAGTTTTACATCGGCTTTTGAGTTATGGAGTGCTTGCGCATCGGTGTTAATAGCAACAAATTGCACACCATGCAATCCAGCATCTTTCATTCGATTTATTGCAGACCCACCTGCACCACCAACACCAACAACTTTTATGTTTGCAAAAGTTTGAATGTCGCTCGGTTTTACTTCAGGCATAAATGTTATTCCTCGTTCCCTATAATTGTAACTATGTTCGTATCTGTTATGTACCCAGTATACACGGCTCGCCTACAAGTATCAAATACCTTAGACTAAGATCGAAATTTGCCTAAAATGCCCCTGATTGGAGACACTATACGACCGATTGAGAAACCCTGCTCCCCATCACCGGAGTGATGACCGCCAGCTCTGTTTTGATTCTCAAGATCAAGCAACATTAAACCAGCTACAGTAGCGTATTGTGGCTTAGTTATGTTCTCTGCAACTCCACCAAAGCCCTCAGCCGCCCCTATTTTTACTGCAAGCTGCAAAGCTTCTTTTGCATAGCTGTCGATCCCTTTTATTTGTGCAGTCCCCCCTGTAAGAATCGCTCCTCCAGGCAGTTTTGCTTGGCGTCCGATATTCTTCAACTCGTCGTTTACCGCTTCAAATATCTCTTCTAGCCTTGCTTCTACCACATCGTCGATTACATCTGTTTCAAA
This sequence comes from uncultured Candidatus Saccharibacteria bacterium, assembly GCA_964630185.1. Classification (GTDB taxonomy): domain Bacteria; phylum Patescibacteriota; class Saccharimonadia; order Saccharimonadales; family Saccharimonadaceae; genus JACPYF01. The sequence continues at coordinate 20,475 of CAZVTQ010000003.1, read as the reverse complement.
ATCATAAGTTTGTGAGTCTGTTTTAACAGTAACCTTTTTGTCGCTAGCTTTTCTAGCACTTGCAACGGCTACGGCGTGCTGAAGCTTCACTTTTTCGGCAATATCGAGGTCTACTTTTAGTCCTACAGCCAAATCATTGGTGATATTCACTCCACCAACAGGCAGTACTGCAACATGTTGCAAGTCACCTTCGTCATATACAGCTAAATTAGTAGTTGCGCCACCAATATCTATCAAAATAACGCCATTTTCTTTTTGGCGATCAGTCAAAACTGCATGTGCTGCAGCGAGACCACCTGGAACAGAGTGATGAACCCCTGTTTTTGTCATATCTGCGACCTTCAAAAGATTCTTGAGGTTTGGAGTAAGCGCTGTTATCACATACGCATCTACCTCTAAACGCACACCATTCATGCCAATTGGATCACGTATATTGTCTTGATCGTCAAGAGAGAATCCCCTTGGAGTGACATCGAGTATTTCACGGTTTGCAGGTAACTGAACGACAGTTGCAGCATCCTCAACTCGTGCTAAATCTTCTTCGTTAATTTCGTGGTCACGACTTCCGACTGCAACCACACCTTTTGAGCTCATTCCAAGTACGTGCGTGCCATTGATACTGATTGTCGCCCCGTCAATTTGATGACCAGACACTCTTTCCGCTTCCTCGAGTGCCTTATCGACAGCTTGAGCAGTTGTGACAAGGTTAACAACCACGCCTTTGCGCATGCCACTATTTGGCGCTTCGCCAACCCCAATAATAGTAGGGCTCGCAGATCCTTCGTCACGATGGCCAACCACACACCTGACTGTTGTCGTGCCGATGTCTAAACCAACAGCATAGTTTGAAAGTTCTTGCATATGAGGCTCATTATACCGCTTACGAATAGAATGTGCAAAATTGACTTATCCACAAAAAGAAAAAGCTCCGAGACTGCAATGAGTCCCGGAGCGTATGTATGAAACATGCCCTGTTTCAATTTTTGATTGGGGGCTTTGAGCACCACCACTTCACTTCTGGTCGACGAGCGACTTCGCTCTCACTGACTACAGGCTTGCTGCTGTCAATCTCTTCAGTGCCAACGTACCAGATGTCGCCTCGTTTATAGAGGTGCAGATCTCGGTTTGGACACTCTGAGCGAAGCTTCACATCTGCATTGTTGGTGTATCTAACACTCACAGACACGAAGCCCATTGCTTCGACTTGGTGCTTTTGAGGCGTTCTTTTCTTGTCCCGCTCAGACTGCACGCCTGACATCGCAACAAAAGACAAAACCCCAAAGACTAGAGCCAGCCCGAGCATTAGATAAGACCTCTTAGACCCAGGACCGTTCTGTCCTGCATTGAATGCAGTACCCACGATACACGCGGCAGCCGCTATCAACGCAACTACGACCAAGAAACTGTAAACCCACTCCATCCTCACACCTCCTTTTCGTTCGATGACAAAAAGTATGAAGATTAAAATTAATTATAACAAAAAAAGCACTTATTGTCAAAGATTGATGTTCTATTTAACTCTTCTAAGCTACAGTTTGGTCAAGATTTCACAGCCATCATCAAGCACCAAAATCGTGTGCTCAAATTGTGCAGCTATAGAGCCGTCAATCGTTCGAATAGTCCAGCCGTCATCGTCAACTTTTACATGGTAATCACCTAGAGTAACAATTGGTTCGATAGCCAAGCTCATATTTTTCTTGAGTATTGCTCCGTGGCCTTCTCTACCATAATTTGGAATATCTGGTTGTTCGTGAACATTGTGCCCTACTCCATGACCGACAAGGTCGCGTACTATTCCTAGCCCCGCATCGTCGAGTGTAGCACCTATAGCCGCGCCTATATCACCTACTCTGCCGCCAGCTTCAATAGACTCCAAGCCTCTGTACAGAGCAGCTTCAGTAGTTTCAATTAATCGCTTTTTCTCCCCTGTTGGCTCTTCGCCAATAACCATAGTAAATGCCGAGTCGGTTATCATACCACCAAAATTAATACCGAAGTCAAATGTCACAACATCACCTTTTTCAAATGGCGTGTCGTTTGGAATACCGTGAACAACTTCATCGTTATTAGATATACAAATATTACCCGGAAAGCCATTGTAGCCAGCAAATGCACAGATTGCTTTTACTCCCTCAGCCTCACTCGCAACATATGCATCAATATCTAAACCTGTAACTCCGGGTTTAGCAATCTCACGAACACCTTGCAAAATTTCGGCCAAAATACGACCACTTTTTCGTAGATTTTCTATTTCAGATGCTGTCTTTACTCTGGTAAACATTTTCTATGCTGCGTCCAATACTGCGCCAATTTCGGCCTGTATTTTATCGTGAACTTGTCCAATTGAGCCTTCTCCATCAATATGCGCAATTGGTACATTTTCCTCTGTTAAATATGTCAAAATAGGATATATTTCTTGGCGATATGTTTGCAATCGCTTCTCTATCGCCTCGGGCTTGTCGTCTGGGCGTCCGCGAACAGCTAGCCTTTTTTCGAGTTCTTCGCGCGGAACTTCGAGAATAATCGCGAGTGAGATTGATCGCTGATGATTTGGCATATTATCAACAAGCCATTTTGCCTGACTCATTTCTCTTGGAAATCCATCAAGTATAAGGTGGTCGATATCACCAGATCTTGCTAAGGCCTCGCCAACAATTGTGTTCATTTTGCTTGAGTCAATCATGCTTCCGCTATTTATTGTTTGCAAAATTTCTAAATCATGCGTGTCTCGAAGCAATTGACCAGCTGAAATCCAACGCCATCCGTGGCGAGCTGCCAACATCTGGCCTTGCACGCTTTTACCTGCTCCTGCTGGACCGAAAAATAATATCATATGCTTTTATTGTAGCTGTTCTTTAGCTATCCGTGCAACCAATCCACCGTCTGCACCATTTCCGGCTTTACTTTTTACCATACCAATCACTTTACCAAGATCTTTTACCTCAGTTGCACCAGTTGCTGCTATAGCCTCAGTTACAAGAGTTTTAATATCGTCTTCACTAAGTTGTTCTGGAAGATATTTCACTATAATTTCTTTTTCGGCACGTTCTTTGTCTGCCATTTCTTGGTTGCCACCTTGTTCATACAAAACAGCAGCTTCATCTCGCTTCTTAGCTTCTTTCGCAAACAATGATTCTACGTCATTGTCGCTCAAACCTTCTTCTCGCTTACCAGTGGCAATCTCTTGATTTTGAATTGCACTCTTCAGTCCTTTCAAAACATCACTTAAAAAGCTGTCACGAGCTATCATGGCAGCTTTTAAATCAGTTTCTAGACGAACTTTTAGGCTCATTTTTTACCAAGTCGAATATTCAGAGCTTTTTCTGCGCGGCGTTCTTTACGAATAATTGCCTTTTTTCGACGTTCGGTCTTACTGATTGGCTTACTAAAGCGTTGGTTACCTTTAGCAATAGCTAAAACACCGCTTTGAAGCACTTTTCGGTTAAATCGACGAATGATGTTCTCATTCGCTTCACTTTCATCTTTTCTTGTTACGTATACCATATAGATACCTACTCTATCACAACAGAGACGGCAAAGCAACTTCTAATAGTCTACCTTCAACACTTCGGTTTCCTTGCCATTCGTTTATATCTAGAGTGCACCATATATTTATATGTTCTCCAGGTTCAGCAAAAAAATGCTCAGGCGCACTAAACGCCAGAAATTGCATTGAATCACCTTTTTCATCTCGCAGTTTTAACTTCACGTGCTGATTTTGATCACCCATCTTTCTTACCTGCTCAACTGTAAGATTTTCTATCAAAAAAACAGGCTGAGGATTATCCTGACCAAAAGGTTCAAGCTGTCCAATAGAGTGAACCGCCTCTTCATCTAAGCAATCTAGATTACTCAAAATAAGCTCAGCTTTTGGTAAAAGGTGCGCCCTCTGGTCTGACAGTTTCAAACTTCGATAATACGTATTAACACTTGTTCGAAAGTCATCGATTTTTACTGTTTTAAGTGTCACTCCTGCAGCCAATGTATGCCCGCCACCTTTTATTATGTGTTTTTCGCTATAACGAATCGCTTCACCCACGCTAAAGTCGCCAAAGCTCCGCGCAGAACCCTTCGTCTCTTCACCAATTTCCTGTAAAACGAACGTAGGCTTATGAAATTTTTCTAATATTTTTGCTGCGACAATCCCAACGATGCCGTGACTCCAGTCTGCATTACTCAGTACCAACACATCATGGTCAGAAAAACTCCCAGCCTGGGTAGTTGCCTCTAGAAAAATTTTGTTCTGGTCTTTTCTTCTTGCAACATTCATATTATCCAGCTCTTGCGCAAGCTTTAGAGCCTTTGAGTTATCTGTTGCAGTCAAAAGATCGAGGCTTAGTTGGGCAGTCTCCAATCGCCCACTTGCATTTAGTCGGGGGCCAAGACCAAAACCTAAACTTCGAGCATTTACTTCTGTTGGCTTAATAGCAGCTACTGCCATAAGCGCCTTAAGCCCTGGGCGGCGTGCCTGAGACATTACCTTCAGGCCCCAAAAAGCCAATATTCTATTCTCTCCAGTAAGTGAGACAATGTCACATATAGTCCCTAAAGCGACCAAATCAAGTAGCCATTTTTCATGCCCTTGCTCAAGCCCTTTGATTTCTTTTTGCATAGCTCGCACCAAGCCAAATGCAACTCCAACTCCTGAAAAATCACGAAATGGATATTTATGATCGTCACGTTTTGGATTAATAACAGCCACGGCATCAGGCAATTTTTCACCCAAATTGTGGTGATCTGTCACAATAACATCCACGCCAAGTTTTTTGGCATGAGCAACCTCGTCAATACTCAAACTTCCGCAGTCAACAGTGACAATAAGCTGTGCGCCACCTTCGGCCAATCTATCTATAGCGTCACTACTCAGTCCGTAACCATCGTCAAATCGACTTGGTATAAATGCACTGACATGCAAACCAAATTTACTAAAAGCATCAAGCAACAGCGTGGTTGCGCTTAGTCCATCAATGTCATAGTCGCCATATATAACAACTTGTTCTTTTTTGGTTTTGGCAGTTTTGAGTCGAGCCACTGCCTTTTTCATATCTGGTAACAAAAACGGATCAGCTAGTTTTTCGTAGTCAGGATGCAAAAATGCTTGGCGCTGAGCATCTGTTTTTAGCCCTCTAGATTCAAGTAATTGTTTAAAGATTCGGTTCATTTGTCACAGGACGTTTGCCGCGCGCAGTCTGTGCTTGCTGTGATTTGATAACAATATTTTGTAGTTCTTTAAAGATGGCGAAGCCTTTGTTTGTAGAGTAAATCTTGGTGTTACCCTGCTTTTCAGCTGTAAGAAATCCAACTTTTTCTAGTCGCTTCAGTTCACGCTGAATATTACCTGGATCTTCTTTGATGAGTTTTGCGAGACCACGTACGTGAGTGCGAAAATCAGGATATTTCGCATATACAACAATAATTTTTCGGCGCACTCGACTAGTAATAAAAACGTCTAACATAATCTCCCATCAACCTTAGATTTGTATAGTGTTGCTTTTTATTCTACACGTGTGGGCTACTATTTTCAATACAAAATAATGGCAAATTTACTTCCAATTTAAGATTGCTTGATTAATTTTTGCTACGGTTTGCTCGTGTGTGGGCAATGTATTGTCTTCAAAATAGTGACTTACTTCAAGCATATCGTCATTGATAGCAAGTGTGTGTATTTCATCAGACAAAAGATGCATTTTGTCGGTTGCAACACGTGTAGCAAGCGGTGCAGCAATAACAATTCTTTTCGTTCGAATAGGCTTAAGAAACTCCATTGCAGCTTCAATCGATGCACCATTAAGTAAGCCATCTGCAACCAAAATAACAACTCGATCCTTGATCATTTGAGGATTCAAAATACCGCCATCACCAAGTAGCGCGTTCATGTGAGAGAGATTTTCCCTCTGTTGTTGTTCGAAGAACCCATGAAACTCGCTGTACATTCCTTCAATCTCGCCAGCAGAATAAAATGAGTTTTGGCTAAACTTTCCGTTTTGATTAATCGAACCAAAAGGCTCCGGCTCACCCGGTATTTTAATGTCTTCAAGAAGTAGTAGTGTCAAAAAACAGTGTAGTTCAGCAGCGATAGGCTCAGCAACAGCCACTCCACCATCGCTTAGTCCAATAATGATTGTGTTCTCATAGCGATATTGCACGAGTTGCTTCGCAAGTTCCGTTCCCGCCGCTGCTCTATCCTGAAAGTACATACCCATATGCATTTAGATTATACTAGTAGTATGCACTTCTACCTAGTCGCACCCACCACACGCGCCCACACTCAAGGTTTATTCACCTATTCTTCAGCTTCCAAGCTTCCTATTGGAACTGTCGTACTGATAGAAATTGGCAAAAAACAGTCAATTGGGGTTGTCCTAAAAGCAGTTGAAAAACCAGAATTTAAAACAAAAGACATCGTTCGAGTTCTTGAAGAAAAACCACTGCCAAAACCTCTTCTACACCTTGCTAGCTGGCTTGAGCAATACTACGCAGCACCAATTTCAAATGTCTGGCAAACTATTTTACCTTCCGGCATGCAGAAGAAAAGGCGAGACAATACTGTTGAAGCTCCAAAATTCTTACGCAAAAAAAATGACATAATTCTAAACCCTGAACAGCAAAAAGCCATCAAAGCAATCTCAAAAAATACATCTTCTACAAGCCTGCTTCAAGGAGTTACCGGATCTGGCAAAACCGCAGTCTATATTGAACTGGCCAAAAAAACGATTCTAGAAGACAAAAAATCTACCATCGTGCTTGTACCAGAAATAGCGCTGACCTCCCAGTTAATAAGTGAGTTTGAGCAACATTTTAGCGATATTATTTTGACTCACTCGGGCATGAGTGAGGCACAACGACACATTGCTTGGCAAAATGCGCTAAATGCAACCACACCTCAGCTTATTATTGGCCCTCGCTCAGCACTCTTTTTGCCTGCTGCCGAAATAGGACTCATAGTCATAGACGAAGCGCACGAGGCAAGCTTCAAACAAGAACAAGCTCCCCGATATCTTGCACTCAGAGCGGCACGTATACTTGCTGACGAGCATAAAGCAAAGCTCGTCCTCGGTAGTGCAACCCCATCTGTTGGCGACCGCTTCATGGCAGAAAAAAATGGCAATATTGTACGGCTTGATTCAGTCGCTAAAAAAACAGGTGACATCGAAATTGAGCTTGTAGACAACCGTAGAAGAGGTAACTTTAGCCGTCATCATTTTTTATCCAACGAGCTTATCGAAACAATAGAAAATACGTTAAGTAAAAAGCAGCAGATACTACTCTTTCATAACCGTCGCGGGTCTGCACCTACTACTCTATGTGAAAACTGTGGCTGGTCTGCGGTTTGTAAGCGTTGTTTTGTATCTATGGTTCTCCATAGTGATATACACAAACTTGTTTGTCATGTGTGCGGAATGAAAGAAGACATACCTTTGTCATGCCCCGACTGTGGTAGAACAGGCATTATACATAAAGGCATAGGTACAAAATCAATAGCCGAAGCTGTGACAAAACTCTTTCCTAATGCAAACATAGCTAGGTTTGACGGTGACAGTTTAGCTCACGAAACACTCGACAAAATGTACCAAGATATCTATAGCGGAAAGATAGATATCATAGTAGGCACACAGGTAGTTGCAAAAGGTTTAGATCTTCCAAATCTCGCTGTCGTAGGTGTTATTCAGGCAGATGGAGGACTTATTTTGCCTGATTTTGCAGCTGAAGAAAGAGTCTTTCAGCTACTACTTCAGGTTATGGGGCGTGTAGGTCGTGATGAAAAATTGAGTAAAATAGTTATTCAAACTTTTCAGCCAGAAAGTATGGCTATACAGTCTGCAATCAAAAAAGATTACGACGGTTTTTATGAATACGCACTTGCCAAACGTCGTCACGATGCCTTTCCCCCATTTGTATATCTCCTAAAGCTGACTTGTGTCTACAGAACTGAGACTGGAGCAGTAAACGCAGCCAAAAATATGAAGCAAGATTTGCAAAAACACATATCAAAGTCGTCAGTTATACTAGGACCTAGCCCTTCATTCTACGAACGAGCAAATGGCTCGTACCGCTGGCAAATAATTGTCAAAAGTACTAATCGCGACGAGCTTCTCGAACTTATAACATATGTTCCGCAAACAAAATGGCAAATCGAAATAGACCCAATCAGTCTGTTATAATAGTCTGTAATGAAAAAAGAAGACATAATAGCTCTGCCAAATCCTCATCTTCGACAAAAGTCTAAAAAAGTGAAGCCTAGCTCCAAGACAAAACAACTTATCGACGATATGGTATCTGCAACCCTTGACTGGGAAGATAGCCGTCCGCACGAAATTGGTGCAGCTCTAGCGGCTGTGCAGATAGATAAGCTGCAACGAGTAGTGATTGTTCGCAGTGATTTTGATGACAAAAACTCTCGTGAGTTTACAGTACTCATGAATCCTCAAATCATAAAACTTGAGGGCGAGGTAATTAAAGACCACGAAGGCTGCTTAAGCGTTAAAGATATATACGGACTCGTGCCAAGACACTCAAAAATAAAAATTAAAGCACTTGATATAGACGGAAATGAAATACGCCTAAAAGCTGAAGGTTTTTTAGCACGTGTTTTACAGCATGAAATCGATCATACCAATGGCATAGTATTTATTGACCATATAAAAGATAAAGAAGACGCATTTTTTCAATTAAATGAAAAAGGTGAACTACAACCACTCGATTATGAAAAAGATATCAAGACCAATAGTATTCTTTGGGACTGAGGATTTCAGCGCCAAAAGTTTAAGGGCATTAATCGATGCTGATTTTGAGATAGCCGCTGTAGTTACTAAGCCAGACTCTGCGCAAGGAAGAGGCAAAAAAATACAATCTCACCCCATAAAAGAGATTGCACTAGCTGCAAATATACCAGTTTGGCAACCAGAGAAAGTTGATGAAATTAGTGAAAATATTAAAGAGCTCAAAAACCCTGTTGGGGTACTGGTAAGTTATGGAATTCTCATCCCAGACACAATTTTAGACATATTTGAACCTGGCATAATCAACATACACCCATCAATTCTGCCTAAATATCGTGGGCCATCCCCTATTGAGTCGGCCATACTAAACGGCGACTCAAAAACCGGTGTTTCTATCATGAAACTTACCAAAGAAATGGATGCTGGCCCTGTATACTCGCAAGTCGAGATAGCTCTTGAGGGAAATGAATACTCCGAAGATCTCTACACTAGGCTTGCGGGCAAGGGCGCAGAACTTTTAGTTGATGTTCTGCCCTCCATTTTAGACGGACAACTGCAGGCTTCTAATCAGAACGAAGACGAAGCCTCATATTGCAAACTAATATCTAAAAGCGACGGTACAATTGATTGGAATAAATCCGCTGTGACAATCGAAAGACAAATTCGTGCATTTGCTAAGTGGCCAAAAAGCCGCACTGAACTAGGCGGTATAGAACTTATCATAGCTAAAGCTCATATTTCACCAGAAAACGGCAAGGCCGGAAGCGTAGAATTGGCGGATCAGTCTTTAAGAGTATGTACGGGCGAAGGCAGCTTGATCATTGATGTCTTGCAGCCACTAGGCAAAAAAGAAATGCCTATACAGGCATTTCTTGCAGGTTACAAAAACAAACTTACTCTTGAGTAGGCTGCGGTTCGTCGCCCGACGCTGCTGCGGCAATATTGTCTTTGCTAGCAACTATTTCGTCACGAAGTTTATTGAGCTCTTCAGCAACTACATCACGATAGTTAGGACTGTTAATTCCTAGCCAGCGAACACTTGCAAACTCCGCAGCTACTACAAGTGGTGGTACATTCTCAGGCGCACTTGCTGCTAAGCGTTTGTAGTCTTCCTCTTCTGCGTAGTTTGGAACATGCTCAGCAAGCCAAGCATTGATTTTCTCTTCGTTATGAGTTGCAAAACCTTCAAACTCTTCAAGTTGAGCTTCGCTAAGACTTTCAGCCAAGCGAGTTCCGACTCTTTCTTCGAGCGTTTCATAGGTATGTTGCAAAAAAGCTTGCTTTTGATCAGCAGGCAAATCGCCAAGTCCTACGCTCTGTAAAAACTTATCGTCTAACTGAAACATTTGTGTTTTTCCTTTGTATTACTTATGTTTCAATAATAACACTTATCATTATCTGGTCAAATAGATATACTCTTACACATCATTAGACTCTGCATGGCGGGAAAAGCAGCTTTTTAGATAGTGGCTATTCGAGGACTGTCTGAGCATAGCGAGTTCCGCAGAATACCAAAAGATAAAAAGATACTTTTTATCGCGTCATGCAGTCGTCTCAAAAGTTTTGCCACACTTTTTAAAAAGTGTGAAAGGGCTTTATTGCAGCGTTCTCTTTCGCAATTCTCTACTAAATAGCTCCAACTTATCACCCTCTTCAAGCTGAAGCTTGCTCGTTGTTCGAAGACTAAGCCCACACATTTCACCTTCAAATACTTCTTTAACTTCTTGTTGTTGACGCTGGACACGCTCTACTTCCACTTCAGCGATTTGCTCTTTTTTACGCATAACACGTGCTAAAGTTTTTGGCATTACTTTGCCTGACTTCACTTCACCACCACATATAACATCGTTTTTACCTGTTTTGAAAACACCCTTAATTACAAGTTCGCCAAGAGGAGTTTCTACTACTTCCGGCTCTAGAAGTTCTTCCAACACACTGCGAGCATCATCAAGTAGTTCATAAATAATTTTAAACATACGTACCGACACTTTGTCGCGATTAGTTAGCCGTTTGATTGCAGGAGGCAGCAGCACATTAAATCCATACACAATAGCATCTGACGAACTAGCTGTTCGTACATCATTTTCAGTAATGTTACCTATCCCGCTCGAAACAACCTTTACGGTTAGTTCGTCGTTGTTGAGTAACTTCAAGCTATCAGAAATAGAAGTAAGTGAACCTTGTACATCAGCTTTCAAAACTACATTCATAGTTTGCACTTTCGCTTCGCGGTGCATCATATTCAGTAAATCCACACCTGTAACATTCGCACTAGCTATCTTTTTGTCAGCCTCTAGCTTGTTTGCTGCGGCTTTTTGACGAGCTTTCTTTTCATTATCGACAATGGTAAATATATCACCAAATTGCGGTAGAGTTTTAAGGCCTGTAATAGTTGCTGGAGTTGCTGGACCAGCTTCGGCAAATTTATCACCTTTGAAATCTAATAATGTTCGGATTTTTCCATATGCCTGACCTGCTACCAAATATTGACCAGCTTTTAATATACCGTGTTCAACAAGTAATCGCACGACAGAACCTTTTCCTTGTTCCATGTGTGATTCGATAACCAAACCTTCAGCTGGAACATCCGTTTCAGCTTTAAGATCTTCTAGGTCTGAAACAAGCAATACCATGTCGAGTAATGTATCGATATTTGTGCCTTCTTTTGCACTCACCTCAACCATCACTACATCGCCACCCCATTCTTCTGGGTTGAGTTTGTGCTCGGTCGCAAGTTGCGTTTTTACCAAGTTTACATCAGCACCGACTTTGTCGATTTTGTTGATAGCGACAACAATCTTTGCGTTAGCCGCTTGGGCAAACTTAATAGCCTCAACTGTTTGTGGCTTCACGCCGTCATCGGCAGCAACCACAATGATAACTACGTCGGTAAGTACTGCTCCGTGCTGACGAAGTGCAGAAAATGCCTCGTGTCCAGGAGTATCTAGAAGTGTTATCGAGCGGTCTTTTCGAATAGTCTGGTACGCACTAATGTGCTGTGTTATTCCACCAGCTTCGTCATCTACTACCTTTATACCTAAAATAGCATCAAGCAGTGATGTTTTACCGTGATCAACATGTCCCATAACTGCCACAATCGGAGGACGAGTTGAAGCCTTATCAGTTAACACTCGCTCTTCACGTGCATTTGATTCTTCGGATTTTTCTAGTTTGACATCTATACCAAGCTCTTCGACTATAATTTGAACTGTTTCAAAGTCTAGCGTTTGGTTAACTGTGGCCATAATGCCATTTTTAAACAACTCTCCAACTAAATTAGCAACCGGTAACGAGAGCTTCTCTGCCAAATCGCCAACTGTAATTGTACCGACGATTTTCAAGACTTTGGTCTCTGCTGTATCTGGCATGGGAAGCTCCTTTCTTCATTGTTAATTTATTTAGCTAGGCCGAGGGAAATTTTTCGGTTTTCTTTGTCTATATCTAAGACAGTGAAATTCTTGCGTTCGTTCAGTGTAAATACCTTTTCTGGGTCTGCATCTTCTTTACCAAGTTCGCTAACGTGTATCAAAGCTTCAACACTTGGACTTAGCTGCACAAATGCACCAAATGGTGTGATTCGTGTGACTGTACCTTCAACACTAGAGCCTTTTTTGAATTTCTCTAGTTCAGATAGCCATGGGTCATCTTGTAGTTGCTTCAAGCTGAGGCTTAGGCGGTCTTTATCGATAGCGATGATTTTCGCTTTGACAGTTTGACCAGGCTTTACATAGTCGCTTGGGTTGCTTACACGTTCCCAGCTAATTTCACTGATGTGTATCAAACCTTCGATACCGTCAACATTTACAAATACTCCGTAGTCAACTACTCCAGTTACTACACCTTCAACTGTGTCGCCAACAGCGATCTTGTCGAATCGTTCTGCAAGTCCGTCTTTTACAGCTTCTTTTTCGCTAAAAATAAGTTTGTTATTTTTGCGATCAGCATCGAGAATACGAACTTTGAGAGTTTTTTCCTTGAGACTGTTGAGTCGTTGCAAGATTTCGTTCTTGTCGCTACTACCAACACGCGGGTAATGCTCAGCACTTAGCTGGCTAACAGGTAGAAATCCTCGAACACCTTCGTATTCAATCAACAATCCACCACGGTTTGCGTCATATGGCTGCACATCTATGATTTCGCCAGATGTTGCTGCGTCTGCTACAACGTCCCAACCACGATCTTTGATAGCTTTTCGTAAGCTTAGCAAGCTGTAACCATCATCAAGTTCAACTTCAATAACACTTGCTGTTACTTTGTCGCCCTCTTTTAGGTTTCGGTTAAAGCCGATTTCGCGGCGGGGTACGATACCAACGCCTTGTGCGCCTAGATCTACAAGCGCTTCGTGCTTCTTAAGTGAAAGTACTGTACCTTCTATTGTTGCGCCGTTTTCTAATCCGGCTGCTGATTCCTCTTTTAAGAGGTCATCCATAGTTAATGTCTTTGTTGTCATAGTCCTTTATTTAAAGCCGTTACAATACCGACACGTCGGTACGACGACCCCAAGACTCCTTATATATTAAAATTGATATTTTCCCGCAGCGCGCCTCACAGACCCGCATTTAAGATTACTTTCAATTGTACTCTGTTAGGCAATATATGTCAAAAGTGTTAATCACCTATCAATATTGAGGATTAGTTGGCTCGCTTATTGCGTTTATTTTGACGAGCTGCGTGCGTGTAGTTCTTTTGTTGTAAAGAGCTGTCTTTTAGATCGTACGAAAACAAAGCCAGCGTAACTCAGTGCAGCTATACCGATAAGATATGGAATAGCATCTTCGGGACCAGTTGAGGCAACTGCGCTCGGACCAGTACTGGCGACACTTGGAGTGGTTTGCGCTGCCTGTGCTGCGGCCGCTTGTTGTTCTTTAGCTTTTGCTGCTGCAGCTTCTTCAGCCTTTTTCTTAGTTTCAGCTTGCTGTTTAGCGGTTTCAGCCTCAGCTGCAGCTTTTTCTTTTTGCGCTTCTTCAGCTTTTTTCTTCTCAGTAGCTGCTTTTTGGGCTGCAGTTTTCTCAGAATCGTCGCTTTTAGCAACTTTGTTGGTGTCTTTTTTCTCTGTAGTCGCTGTTGTTTTTGGAGTGTCGTTCATACTAGTCACTACACGTTTGCTAAAAACAACGCCAAGTAGCAGGAGCACTGCGAGCACTAAAGCAATAGCTACAAAACGAACTGTGGTAGAAACTCGTGATACTGGTGAATCGTAGTCCATAATTTATTCTCCAAAAAAATAACCTTTAGCTGTATTATACAACAACCAAAGGTTATTTTCAAACTCTAAATTTTATTAGACGGCGATTTTCTCTTTGTCGGCGCCTTCAAGCGCGTCTTCTACATCATCACGAGCTTCTTCAACTCGGTCTTCTTTTTCTTCAGCTTGCTGTTCAACAGCATGTTCTAATTTTGCATTTAATACATATTGATCTTTATTTTCTTGGTAGTGATTTTTTGCATTTTCAAGATTAGTCGCAAGATAGTTAGTACTATCATCATAAGATTTAGACAGTTCATCGTTTGACATATTGGCTACGGCTTCAGCATTTTCAGCCTGTTCACCTTCAAGATCAAGCCCCGCTGCTTGTGCAACACGACCCTCAATTGCATCTCCGTAAACCGCAACATTTTTTTCTTGTTTTCTTATGTTATGTTGCGCATTAGAAGCTCGACTAGCCACATGAAAATCGTAGTCACCAGGGTTTAGTTCTTCTTTTTCGCCGTTAGCATTTACGTATTCACTCATTTTTAATTTCCTTTTTGTTTTTGTTTCTAATCAGTTACTTGTCTCAATATTAGCATAAACACTATAAAAAGTCAAGATGTAGCATGCTTGATCCCGTGCTAAAATAAATGCATGATTATTGCGGTAGATACAGGGGGTACAAAAACGTTAGTTGCCGGCAGCGATAGCGAGGGTAGGTTTCATACTCGACACCGCTTTGCCACTCCTAAAGATGATGAAAATCTATACGTTGACCTTTTGGCGCAAACTATCTCAGAGCATTTCGATATAAAAAAAGTGAAGGCTATATCTATAGCCGTACCAGGTTTTACCAGAGGTGACGTTTTCGTACAGTGTCTTAGCCCAGCACTCAGCTGGCCTGACAACTTTGAGCTCGGCGACAAGCTACGAGCAAAACTAGACACAAAAGCCCCTATATATCTCGAAAACGATGCCAATCTTGCAGGTTTAGCCGAAGCGCATGCTTTCGAAAAACTTCCAAAATCATGCCTATATGTAACAGTTAGCACAGGCATTGGCCTCGGTTTTTCCAGAAACGGCAAGCTAGTACAGGCGATGGACTACTTCGAAGGTGGCAAAATGATGCTAGAATACGACGGTTTACTTCGCCGCTGGGAGGATTTTGCTAGTGGAAGGTCTATCTATGAAACATATGGACGTTATGCGCGTGACATCAAGTCAAAAGCCGTCTGGGAGCAAATAGCCGAGAAGATATCTCGTGGTCTTCTAGTACTCGCCCCTACTCTCAAGCCAGAAGTTATCGTCATCGGCGGCAGCATTGGCACTTATTTCGACAAATACGGCATATACCTCAACGCATTTTTAGAAAGATATATCCCATATATTATGAGTGAAACCAAGATAGTACAGGCTAAACACCCTGAAGAAGCAGTAATTTACGGATGCAAAATCTATGCTGAGCAAAAACTTACTAAATAAAGTCGCTTCTGACTACCCGCGTATTCGCTTCAAACCTGGCGAACACTTCAAATGGTCGTCTACCGAAAAGATTATCTACTATGATGCCCTAGAGGAAGACGCCGAGACTTTCCTCTTCCACGAGCTTGCCCATGCTGTACTCGACCACGACGATTTCAAGCTCGATGTCGAGCTGGTCCGCAAAGAAGCCAAAGCTTGGGAATATACTGCCTCTCTATCTGAAAAATACGGCATAGAATCTGACAAACAAAAAGCTAACGAAGCCTTAGAAAGCTACCGATATTGGCTATTTAAGCGAAGTAAATGCCCCGACTGTGGCACAAATGGCCTACAAACCAAAAACACCCACTACAAATGTATTGCATGTGGGTGTAGTTGGTCAGCGAATGACGCCAGAATATGTGGCCTCAAACGCTATAAAGTTGTGTCTACTTAGGCTGTTTTAGCGGCTTTAGTACGACGAGAGATAGTCCCGCCCTTTTTGCCAGCTTTTCGAGCTAGTTCACGGTTGGCAGCGAAGCCACCTGTTGTACCGTTTTGACCACCTTTACGTCCAATTCGAGCGTAAAAGTCTTTCCCGTGTAGGGCTTTATTTTTTTCTGCGGCTTTTTTACCACCAGTTATTGTTCCTGCCATAGTTACAATTCTCCTCTGTTAAACTCATTATGTCCCACCACATGATATTATTACCACCTCATTATAACAAAGGATATGCTTTTTGTCAATATTTACATAAGGGTTTTTTATTGTAATCTAAACGTTGCATTTATTCACCCCATGCGATAATATGGTTGAGCACCTGAGTAAGTACTTTAAAACACCCTTCTGCGAGAGGGGTGTTTTCAATTTGTTATAATATTTGTATGAGAAGAGAGATGAAAAATTACAAAGACATCGACGAGTATTTAGAGAATTTTGCTGCGCCTAGCCAGAAGATTTTGCAAGATATTCGGGAAACTATTGCAAAAGCTGCGCCTGAGGCTCAAGAAAAGATCAGTTACGGCATACCAACATTTACACTGAATGGTAAAAACTTGGTGCATTTCGCTGGTTACGAACATCACATCGGCTTTTACCCCGGCGCCCGCGCAATTCCTGAGTTTAGCGAGGAATTAAAGAGTTATAACACCTCAAAAGGCACTATCCAATTCCCTATCGACAAACCAATACCACTAGATCTCATAACAAAAATCACCAAATTCTGCCTCGAGCAAAGACTAAATTAAGTCTTAATTCTATCAAATATATTCTGTTCTATGTTACTGATGCCTTCTTTTTCTTTTACAAAACCAGTTTCTGGCGTAGCAAATGTTTCTTTAACAGCCGTAGTCATAATTTCACCTTTTATTTCTGAACTTATATCCTGTCTGTCTGCAAACGCAAGTAGGGTCTTCATTACTACAGCCTTATGCTGATTTACAACCGCCAAGTGTTTATTCGCGCTATAATTTCTGATTGAAAATTTTATTGCATAAATAGGCGCTAAAATCAGCACTAATTTAACTAATGCAATAGCAAATATTGATTGAGTATTTATCAGCTTATTAGATATTATATTGTCTATATCCAATTTTATATAAAAGCCTAGTGCAATTGTTAAAATAATAAGTGTAAAAATGATATTTAGCCAATTACGTGAAGATCTTTCGTAGCCAGAATCGAAACTAAAAATAAATCGTCTTATATTTACCTTTAAGTATTTAAGTAGTAGAGAAAGCCACAACCATTTTGTTTTCATAAAGTTTTTAATTCTCTTGTCTTTACTCTTCTTGCTTTTCACTTCATAGGGTTTTTTTCGTTCTAAATATTCTTTCTTTCTATCGCTCCATCGATAGCTAATGCGAACTCCTATAAGAGATTCAAAATGTTTCGATAATTCTACCGTTGAGATATCTGAGGCTGCATCCTGTGCATGTTGAACAACATTAACATATTCGTTCTTCATTTTTTCCAAATCTTGACGAAGTTTATCATTTTCTGATACAAATTCTTGAATCCTAGCTTCATTTGATTCTAAAGAGGAAGAGTATTCACGAACCGGTACAACTAGAAGTTTGTACAGTTCTCTATATCTGTTTTTTACATTATCTACAGTGTTATTATAGTTTTGAGCCAACCATGTACTGTCATACCTGTGGTCCATAATATCAAGTAGCACATTATACAAACCCACCACCGCATTTAAAATCTGCTGGGCATCCTGCTCAGGTAATTCATCTATAAACCCTGGGTAATTAAGCGCAGTTTGAGCTGATTTAAATATAAGACGTAATTCAGTGTCAATCTCTTTGTAATTAAACAATTTTTCATCAGTAGCGACTGCTGATACATCAATTTCTCTAAGTATATTTAGATGATCTCTAAGTTTATTTCTATTTTCCATCTAATATATTTTATACTCTAGGATCATTTTAAACAATCATAAGCATTATTAATCAAGTGTGGTTGGTGATTCAGGCTCTGAAAATTCCTGAACAGATGTTGTTACAAAAGAAGTGCGCTTGGCTGCCGAAGCTGTTCGACGATAAATACCGCCAGTTGGCGGTATTTTGAGGAGTTCTGCAGGCAAACTTCTTTTTAATAACAGATGTATCAAGAGTTTTAATCGCCTGTCGGCTTTTGGGTTCCGTTTTGCCGAAACAAAATGGAACAAGAAAAGTTACTCTGGCAATCCTACCAAAGTTAACATCTCTTGTTCTACGTCTACATATGACCCGACAAGAGGATGCTTATCTTCATCCAAATTAAAGCCTTCCATATAATACAGTTCATTATGGCTTTCTAAATCACTTACTAATGCTTTTTTATCAATGCTTTCGGGGATAATTAGATGAATAGCATGAGCCCCTCCACGAAGTACAGGTATCCTCAATGTGCCCTTTTCTGCTAATTCCCGTTGAACTTGATATACTTGCAGAACAAAAAAATCATCCTCCGGAAGGTCGAAATCATAATGATGCGTAATTTTTCCTCCGTTCTTAATATACCCTTGCAACCAATATGCATAGTCAATTACTTCGGCAGGACGACAGAAATCTTCTATAAATTTTGCTCTTTCTAATTGCCCTTTTTCAATTTTTTGAGTTATTTCACTTTCTCTCACTTCACGCTTTCTTCTTTCAGCACGTCGTTTCATTGCTGATTCTGCAACTGCATCAAGCACACGGTCTTTTTCAGTGTCACTAGAAGGGTACATGTTAGGATCTGTCATAATATTATTATAGACATATAAAGTATTTTTAATCAAAATTCGGCATAGGCTAGTCTCCATTTTGTCGAAACAAAATGGAGTAAAAAGAAGTCTTGTATATAAAAATATAAATTCTACACTAATGTAATGAAATCAATTACACAAAAACACACTTTTGGCTGCGGAGCTGCATGTATTGCATTTGCATCTGGAAAGTCTTATGAAAAGATCATCGAACTATTAGATGAAAACAAGGCCACTAAACAAGGCTTTTACTGCAAAGAGTTGGTAGAAGTTTTGCAAAAGCTAGGCAAAGAATATGAGTACAAATACATAAAACCTCGTATACTGCCCCATTTAGACAAGCCTGGATCTATTGTTTTCATGAAACGAGGCAAAATATATCCAGCAGGTCATTTTGTAATTAAATCTGAAAAAGGCTGGATGGATCCGTGGATTAACTTCTCTAAAAATCAAAATATTAGCGAAGCAAAATCTGGTTTTAGAAAAGAATTACCAGAAAAACCAATATATGTACTTTTCAAAATTCGGCGAAGTACTAATTGCTTATAATCTCTAAATATGCTGCTGCAAACAAACTTTTCGTAATAACCTCCGCAGCTTCTGAATCAACTACCCCTGGCCTTACATCGTATTGTTCATGTTTGCCACCATAGGCGGTGTCTACCTGTGAGAAATGAAAATTACCGTTTTTATCACGAGAGAGGGACTGATAACCACTTCTGCCATCTTGAAATTCACCAAAAACACTTATTTTACCTGTACGACTTCCTGGAGACTTTTTCACTTCAGTAAGACTATCCTGTCCAGACAGGGCTTCATGCACCTCTGCAGTTATTTCATACAAAGTTGGAGGGATCATTTTCGATTATCAGTCTAGTTCTTCTATCAGTAAGTCGCGCATCTTTATCATATCATCTTGACTACCTCTGACAGTACTCATTGCAAAACGCTTTAAAAAATCTTCTCGAGCAATTAGTGCATTAAGTGGTAGTTTATCACTTCTCCATCCATCAGGATCCATGATTTCTATTCCAGGACAAAGCTCTTCTATCCAGTCTTCTGGAGTTTTTAAGATTTCATCATCTATCTCTGGTGTACTTGTAGGAAATTCCATATTCATATGAATATTATTACATAATTAAAAGAGAAAAGCCATCTTTTCGGGTGGCTTTAATTAAAATTCGGCATCTTTCAACAACGGGTATGGTCGTAGTTTTTTATAGGGTTGGTAGGACCTATGGCTGGAAGTCCGTTTTGCAGCAACTCAGGACTGCATCGAGTTCCAGCTGATACACAATTATTGGTCAATCTATCTATTGGCGTACACTCATCTGCATAAGTCTTCGGGTAAAAAACAGAATATACGACTAACCCAACGCCGATCACTGTTATTAACAGTATAAAATATAACGAATATATAGCTACATTATAAGTACGAGACATGACGAAATTATAGCATGAAAAGAGAAAAGCCATCCTTTCGGATGGCTTTAATCAAAATTCGGCATCGTGCTAGTTTCCCGCAAGGCAGTATAATCGCCGCTGCTGGGCTTAACTGCTGTGTTCGGAATGAGAACAGGTGTTTCCCCAGCGCCATGGACACCGAAGTTTGTGTATATTATTTTATGCTGTACCCATATGGGAAGTATAATACACGTCAAACTTCGGCGTCAATGTTCGATGCTTTAGTTTTTAAAGTAAAATTGATTAACTCTAGTTAATTGGTGGTTATATTCACCAAATACTAGTCAAGTCTGTCCAGGTTTTACCCTAGATCCAAGACACATTCATGTAAAATGAACATATCTTGGAGCATAAAAAGGCAATGGGACTATTAGTACGCTTCAGCTCCATACGTTACCGCACTT